>CAJUFU010000003.1 GCA_910585555.1 uncultured Lachnospiraceae bacterium | reverse complement strand
TCTTCGGAGGGGTCTCCGTCTTTAAGGTTCTTTCCGGTTTCGGAAATGGTCCCTTTGTTGTTACTTGGCTGAATCAAAAGGTTCTTCGGGATTGGTAGTTTGGTTTTGTCTGATGCTTCCCGAACTGTTACAACTTTTATAAAATACCTGAAAGATTTCCTTGTATTCAGTCTGCAAAAACTGTATAATGGAGGAAAATATATGACAAAACGAAATGTGAAACAGTGGTACAGGCATGGGAACTGGTGGAGAAATATATGGTTTAACCGTAAGTATAAGGATGTGCTTTTCAGGCGCCTTTTTCGGGATAAGAAAGATCTTCTGGAACTTTATAACGCATTAAATGGCAGTACATATAAGAATGCAGAAGAACTGGAAGTGGTTACCATGGAAGATGTGATATTCATGAAGATGAAGAATGATTTGTCCTTTATTATTGGCAGTCATATCAATCTGTATGAGCATCAGAGCACTTGGAACCCTAATATGCCTCTGCGCGGATTACTATACTTTGCCCAGCAGTTCGAGGGTTTGGTGAGCGCCCGCGGGGATGATATCTATGGAAGAGGCCGGATAGAACTGCCTACACCGGTGTATATTGTCTTTTATAATGGAAGCGGTATGCACGGAGATAATCTGCTGCTTTATTTGTCCGATTCTTTTTCAGCAGGGCGCGGCAGCGGATGTCTGGAGTGCACATGCGAAGTGATCAATATTAACCGGGGATATAACCAGCCTCTAATGGATAAGTGCCACCGTTTGTGGGAGTATTCGGAGTTGTCGTCTGAGGTAGAGGAAAATATCAGGAAGGGGATGCGCCGGGAAGAGGCGGTACACACAGCGATTGACAGCTGTATCGAGAGAGGGATTCTTACGGACATCCTGCTTACGGAGAAAGGAGTGGTCCTGCATATGCTCTTAACAGAATATGATGAGAAGAAACACCTGAAAAATACCTTTCGCGAGGGCAGGGAAGAAGGTATGGAAGCTGGGGAGAGGATCGGCCGGGAAAGAGGACGGCGGGAAAAGTTAGAGGAGATGGTACAAAAGAAGCTGGTCAAAGGAAAGACGGTTCCGGAAATTGCAGAGGAACTAGAGGAGGAGAGATCTGTCATTGAGGAGATGGTATCCGTACTGTCGGCGGATTATCATACTTGTCATCGCAATTTGTGATGTAGTGGTGCAGGAGCGCGCAGTGTAAGCTGTGCGCTCTTTTTGAATGCTTGAAGGTATTGCATGTATTGTTTCATGACTACGGCAGAAAATAAGAACAAATGTTCTAAAAACTATTGCTATGGAGGCACGAAGATGGTATGATAATAAGGACAAACATATGTTCATAGATTATGGATGTAATGTCCCTGCATAGTCAAAGTTAAGACATTACTGTGTGTAGAAGCGTTACAAATTCTGTTGACTGCAGAGGAGAATGGGAGTATTTCTTCGGAAAATTACAAATTCTGCCCGCGTCCTCAGCGTAAAATGTTTCGAAATGGAGAAAAGATGGAAGTTAGAATTTCACCGCAGATGTCGGTTATGGATAAACTGAAAATATTAGGGGATGCGGCAAAATATGATGTATCCTGCAGTTCCAGCGGTTCTTCCAGGAAGAATGATGGACAGGGGCTGGGCAATACCGTGGCGGCCGGTTTATGCCACAGTTTTGCGGCGGACGGTAGATGTGTGTCTCTTTTAAAAATTTTGTTTACCAACGAGTGTATATATGACTGCCGCTATTGTGTCAACCGATGTTCTAATGACGTGCCGCGGGCATCTTTCACCCCGGACGAAGTGTGTGAGCTGACGATGGAATTTTACCGGCGCAATTATATAGAAGGTTTATTCTTAAGCTCCGGCATCCTTTACAGTCCCAACTATACCATGGAGCTGATTTGTGAGACCGTGCATAAGCTGCGGAGCGTGTACCGTTTTCAGGGGTATATTCATGTCAAGGCGATACCGGGGGCAGACCCGCTTTTGATACAGCGTGCAGGGTATCTGGCGGACCGGATGAGTGTTAATCTGGAAATGGCCACGGCGGAAGGACTCAGGGCGATGGCGCCCAATAAGCACCGCAGGAATATTTTAAAACCCATGCGGCAGATTCAGAATGGAATTGTGGAGAATAAGAATGAAATCACGCTATATAGACACGCGCCCCATTTTTGTGAGGCGGGACAGTCCACCCAGATGGTAATCGGCGCTCTGCCGGAGAGCGATTATCAAATTATGTCGGTGGCGGAGAATTTATATGATAAGTTTTCTTTAAAGAGGGTTTACTATTCGGCTTTTGTGAATGTGAATGAGGACAAAGACCTGCCGGCTCTCGCAGGGGGTCCGCCGTTACTTCGGGAACATAGGCTGTATCAGGCAGACTGGCTGCTTAGGTTCTATGACTTTAAGGTGGATGAATTATTGACAGTGGACAGACCTAACTTTAATACGGCAATCGATCCCAAAGCAGACTGGGCGGTGCGGCATCTGGAAATCTTTCCGGTGGAAATCAATCGTGCGGATTATAAACTTCTTCTTCGGATACCCGGTGTGGGTGTCAAGAGCGCCAGAAGAATTGTCAGTGCCAGAAGATTTGGCAGTCTGACTTTTGAAGATTTGAAGAAGATTGGAGTGGTTTTGAAAAGAGCCCTGTATTTTATTACCTGTAACGGCAGGATGATGTATCCCACCAAAATAGAGGAAAATTATATTGTGCGGAATCTGACCTATCAGAACCAGATGGGAAGGGGAGAAAAGCTGCCTTTTATGACCGATGGAGTCATTTATCAGCAGATGTCATTGTTTTCGTAGAGAATAAAGAAAGGTGCGTGTCATTATATATGGAAGAAAAATATCTGGTCTGCGAGGACTCTCTGGAAGGAATCTTTACCGGAATATATGAGGCCTATGCCTTGCGGGAGGGGCATGAGCATGTGCATATTCAGGTGGGCGAGGAGGATAATTACAGATTATTTGCAGTCTATGTGCATATTTCTCCTGATCTGGTCAAGACTGAGAAGGTGGCCCGTACATTACAAAAGAGACTGGGAGATCATGTGTATCATACACTATGCCGGGCGGCGGCCTCCTGTTATCCGGATAAGGGGGAGTCGGTCTACAAGGCTGTGGTAGATGCCATTACAGCCGGCAGCGGCAGGCGCGTGATGGAGAATTTGAGAAATCCTTATGTGGGAAGGACTTTTGAGCTGGCACGTTATACGGCTAACGAGGCCCATTATGAGACGGAATTTATCCGTTTTCAGGAATTGGAACAAGGCGTCCTGTTTTCCAGGATTGGACCGAGAAACAATGTGATTCCTTTTATCATGCCCCATTTCGCAGACCGGTTATGTCCGGAAAACTTTATGATTTATGATGAGAATCGGAAGCTTTTTGGGGTACATCCTGCGAAGGAGGAGTGGTATCTGGTGTCTGCGGGAGAGGATGTCTGCCCGGAGCTGTTAAAGTGGTCCGCCAAAGAGGAAGCGTATCAGGAATTATTTAAGGCTTTTCATGAGACGATAGGAATCAAAGAGCGGGAAAACAGACGTCTGCAAAGACAGATGTGCGCCTATCGTTACCAAGATTATATGGTGGAATTCCAAAAAAATGAATAAAATGTGCTTTCACAAGAGTCTTGAGCAAGGACTTTATAGTCAGATGTCATCAAAATAGTTTTGATTCTCAAAAGATATTGGTAAGATTGCAAAAAAATGCCAAAACCGTGTGAAAAAAGGGCGCAAAAATGTTCCTTTACAAAAGAAAATAAACGTGTATAATTTACTCCAATGAGGAGACTGAAAACGTTTTTTCTATGTATGCCTTTTGCATACATAACATGAAAAGGAAGGTGAAGGTTATGCAACACAAGATCAAATTGAGACCAAATGAGGTAAAGGACTTCGTGTCTGCAGCAAGTAAATGCGCATTTGATGTGGATATCTCTTACAACAGGTTTATCGTGGATGCAAAATCCATTATTGGCGTGTTGGGGCTTAATTTCAATCAGATTTTAACCGTTGCGTATAACGGCTACGATGCGGAATTTGAGAGCTATCTCCAAAAATTTGCAGTAGCAGTATAGATTGGTGCAGGAACGTGTCACGTTGACTCCCTATGTAAGATGGCGTAATATCTTACATAGGGAGTTTTTGTATTGTAAAGATAAGGACAGTGGGGCATTGACTGGGGCAGACATGGAGATGGGAAGGAAACAGGGATGGAGATACGCATTTCAGTGAGAGGGCTTGTGGAATTTATTCTGCGCTCCGGCAATATTGACAATCGAAGAACTGTAGCTTCTGACAACGCCATGCAGGAGGGCGGACGTATCCACCGTATGATACAGAGACGTATGGGACCGGAGTATCAGGCGGAGGTGCCTTTGCGCTATGTGTATGAGGCCGGGGAATATGAGATTGTGGTGGAAGGGCGTGCCGATGGAATCCTGACGAAGACATCTAGGGATGTTTCGCCGCATTTCGGGGAAGGTCTTTCTGAGAAGGCCAGACAGCTTCGGATAGAGGAAGTGATGTCACAGCCCTTAGAGGAGGACTCATCAGCGGTGGCTGTGGTGTCACAACCCCAGAGCATTCAGTCGGTTGATGTAATCATAGATGAAATCAAAGGAACTTTTCAGGATGTAAAGAAGATGAAGGGGCCCGTGCCGGTGCATTTAGCACAGGCCAAATGCTATGCTTATATCTATGCCGCGAAACAAAATCTGACAAATATCCGGGTGCGTATGACCTATTGTCATATGGAAACGGAAGAAATCCGGTATTTTCATTATGATTATATGTACCATGAGCTTGCGGTATGGTTTCAGGAGCTGATGACACAGTACCGTAAGTGGGCGGATTACAGTTTTATGTGGCAGAAAGCCAGACAGGAGTCCATCAGGCAGATGAAGTTTCCTTTTCCTTACAGAGAGGGGCAGAAGGAACTGGTCACCTATGTCTATCAGACGATTTATCATAAACGGAAACTTTTTATAGAAGCCCCCACAGGGGTGGGTAAGACGATTTCCACAGTGTTTCCGGCCCTGAAGGCTATGGGAGAACAGCTGTGTGAGAAAATCTTCTATCTGACGGCGAAGACCATTACCCGCACGGTGGCGGATGATACGCTTACGCTGCTGCGGCAGCAGGGTCTGCGGTTAAAAAGTGTGATCTTAACGGCCCGGGACAAGATCTGCTTCATGGAAGAGGCGGAGTGCAATCCGGTTTACTGTCCTTATGCCAAGGGGCATTATGACAGGATTAACGAGGCTATGTTTGACCTTCTGACCCATGAGGACAGCTATACGAGGGAAAAGATAGAGGAATATGCCGCGAAACATCGGGTTTGTCCTTTTGAAATGTGTCTGGATATGAGTCTGTTTTCCGATGCGGTGATATGCGACTACAATTATGTGTTTGATCCCCATGTGTATCTGCGCAGATTCTTTTCTGAAGGCGTCAGGGGAGAATATGTTTTCCTGATTGACGAGGCCCACAATCTGGTGGAGCGGGGCAGGGATATGTACAGCGCGGTGCTTCGCAAAGAGGATTTTCTGGAACTTAAGAGGGCAGTGAAGGCTTATGACGGGCGGATTGCCGGAAATCTGGACAAATGCAACAGAGAACTGCTTTATCTAAAAAGGGAGTGTGAAACCTGCAGGATAGAGGAGAATATAGAAGGGTTTGTGCGGACGCTGATTCGTCTGAGCTCTTCCATCGAAGATTATCTGGAAGAGCATGAGGACAGCCCTGTGCGCAGGGAGATTTTGGCTTTCTATTTTGAGGTATCTCATTTCCTGGAAATGTATGAGCTGTTGGACGACAGCTATGTGATTTATTCTCAGATGCAGGAGGATGGCAGCTTTATTGTAAAGCTATTCTGCGTCAATCCGGCAAAGAATCTTAAGAATTGTATGATGCGGGGGAGAAGTACGATTCTGTTCTCGGCAACCCTTCTGCCGATTCAATATTATAAGAAGCTTTTGGGCGCCGAGGAGGGAGATTATGAGGTCTATGCCAGGTCGGTCTTTCGGCCGGAGAAGCTGGGCCTGTATATCGGCAGCGATGTGACCAGCCGGTACACCCGCAGAGGAGATGAGGAATATTACCGGATTGCCTCTTATATCCATCATGTGATTGAAAAGCGTCATGGCAATTATCTGTTGTTTTTCCCTTCTCACGCCTTTTTGCGGCAGATTTATGAGATTTACCAGAAGTATTTTAATCAAGAGGAGCTGGTGGAGTGTATCCTGCAGGAAGATTATATGGACGAGGAGGCCAGGGAGGCCTTTTTAAACCGCTTTACGGGAAATGCAGCCTACGACCTGCAGGCGCTTATCCGTATGGATATTGAGATAGAAGAGGAAAGAAGCCTGCTGGGGTTTTGCGTGATGGGAGGCATCTTCGGGGAGGGAATCGATTTAAAGAATGACAGTCTGATCGGGGCCGTTATTGTAGGAACGGGGCTTCCCCAGGTGTGTGATGAGCGGGAAATCTTAAAGAAGTATTTTGACAGCTGGGGGGAGAACGGCTTTGACTATGCTTATCGTTATCCGGGAATGAACAAAGTCCTGCAGGCGGCGGGACGTGTGATCAGGACGGCGGAAGACTTTGGCATTGTGGCGCTCCTCGATGAGCGGTTTCTGTCTCCTGCGTATCAGAGATTATTTCCCCGGGAATGGCAGGAATATGAAGTTGTGACAGTTGACCAAATAGGTCGAAAAGTGGAGCGTTTTTGGGATGAGTGGCTGTAAATTAGGGACTTTTTGACATTATCCAAGCGGGTCAATTAAGAAAAGAGCAGGATTTTTTCTAAAACTGTTGGATTTATGGTGGAAAAGTCAGTCTGACAGATTGACTTCCTTTGTCAGGCCGGTATTATGGTTGACTCTGCCGGAACAGGATATGACAGGAAAGGGAAGGGATTTCGTGCTAAAAACAAATTGTTCTACATTTGTCTGTTAGAAAAAACCGCAAATGACATCCAGATTTTGACAAAAAGTTAGGAAGGTCACCATAATATGACATCTATGTCAATGTGGATAACTTTGTGGAAATTGGGGATTTCTTTGCCATATTGAAGGATTTTTCAAAAAATTTGGATAAAAAGCTGTGGAAAAGTCGACAAACGGATTTCAGTGTATAAAAAAGGAAACTGAATCGGTCAATTTATAAAAGCTGTATGCGAAAAAGAAAATTTGACGCGTCATGGAAGATAGTGGTATACTGGGTTGGACAAACTACAAGATATTGTGCTGAATGTGTTATGTGAGAGGAGACAAAACTATGTGGGCATTTGAAAGTGTATTTTATCAGATATATCCTTTGGGATTTTGCGGCGCACCTTTTGAGAACGATGGACAGCTTTCGCACAGAATCCTGAAAGTGAATGACTGGATTCCTCATATGAAGAAGCTGGGCGTCAATGCGGTCTATTTTTCCCCGGTGTTTGAATCGGACACCCATGGGTATAATACGAGGGATTATCATACCATCGACTGCAGGCTGGGCACCAATGAAGACTTTAAGGAGGTATGTAAGAATCTTCACGACAATGGCATTAAGGTGGTGCTTGACGGCGTATTCAATCATGTGGGCAGAGGATTCTGGGCTTTTCAGGATGTGTTAAAGAACCGGGAGAACTCTCCCTACTTAAGCTGGTTCCATATCAATCTGGGAGGGAACTCCAACTACAACGACGGTCTGTGGTATGAAGGCTGGGAAGGCAATTATGACCTGGTGAAATTAAACCTGCGCCATGGAGATGTGATCAATCACATTCTGGACAGTGTCAAAGGCTGGGTGGAGGAATTCGACATCGACGGTTTGAGACTGGATGTGGCATATTGCCTTGACCACGATTTTGTGAGACGCCTCAGAAGTTTTACAGAGGAGTTAAAGCCGGAGTTTTACTTGTTAGGGGAGATGCTGCACGGCGATTATAATCAGATGGTCAATGACCAGATGCTCCATTCGGCTACCAATTATGAGTGTTATAAGGGGCTTTATTCCAGCTTTAACAGTATGAATATGTTTGAAATCAATCATTCTCTCTTAAGGCAGTTTGGTCCCGAAAACTGGTGCCTGTACCGCGGTAAACACCTGCTTTCCTTTGTGGATAACCATGATGTGACAAGGATTGCCAGCAATCTGACCAATGAAAAGCATCTGCCGTTAATTTATGCGCTCTGCTTTGGTATGCCGGGTATTCCCTGCGTATACTACGGAAGCGAATGGGGAGCAAAGGCCAATAAGAGCGAGGGCGATCCGGCGCTGCGTGCCTGCTTTGCAGAACCTCAGTGGAATGACTTAAGCGAGTGGATTGGCAGGCTTGCCCAGGCGAAGAAGGATTCCAAGGCCCTCAACTACGGCGCGTTCAGGTCCGTGGTGCTGACCAACAAACAGTGTATTTTCGAGCGCAAGTGTGAGGATGAGAGGGTGCTTGTTGCCATCAATGCGGACGAAGAAGACTACACGGCGCATTTTGACGCAGGCTGTGGTCTGGCCGTGGATTTGATCAGCGGAAAAGAGCACGATTTTGGCGGAGGGAGTCTCCTGCCTGCTTACAGTGCTTATTTCTGGAAGATGGAGAAATAAAAATCTAATTGACAACCGTCAGGCCGTGTATTAAGATAACAACAGAATCACGAAAAACAGGAAAGGAGGTAAGGTTATGTTTATGAGTAAGATTACTATGAGTAGTAAAGCAGCACAGTCAAATAGGAATATAATGCGTAAAGTTACCTCCGCAGACGCAAGATTTGTCAGGTACAGTCCACATTGATCTGACAAGTCAATATAGTTGCAGAGCTTATAGGGCCATGGTAATTTTACCATGGCCCTTTGTGCGCTGATAAAAATGCAGGTAGATAGAGAGCAGTGCGAACGGAATTATTATTGGAGGAAACAATGAAAAAAATATCAAGTTACATATGGGATTATAAATTTGCCTACTTAGGAGCCATATTATCCCTTTTGATTGCGGTAACGCTGGATATGTTAGCACCGCGGCTGACGGCCCGGGTGGTGGACGATGTGATTGTGGGCGGCAATATGGGAGAATTGAAATTTCTGCTTTTAGGGTTTCTGGGAATCGGTCTTGGGCGGTGTATCTTTCAATATAGCAAGGAGTATACCTTTGATAAGACCGGCGCCAGGATATCAGGAGATATGCGGCGGGATTTATTCCGCCATATCCAGTCTTTGAGCGCTGATTTCTTTGACAGGACCAATACGGGAGAGTTGATGGCCCGGGTGAAGGAGGACATTGACCACATTTGGGATGCCCTGGGATATGTTGGGATGCTGTTACTTGAGGTATTTTATCACACCAGCGTGATTTTGATCTGCATGTATATGATCAATTGGAAACTTGCCCTGATTCCCACGGCGGCCATGCTTTTGTGCGGCTCTATCGCCGTTGTCATGGAACGGAAGCTGGGTGTGGTCTACGAGGAAATCAGCGAGGAGAATGCCGCCCTAAATACGGTGGCGGAGGAGAATCTGGCAGGCGTGCGTACCGTCAAGGCCTTCGCCAGGGAAAGGTTTGAGATTGCTAAATTCTTATCCCACAATAAGCGCTATTATGATTTGAATATGGCGCAGTCGAAAGTGTTTGTGCGGTATTATCCGTTTTTTACCGTGGTATCTAAGGTACTGCCGTTATTGACTATATTGGTCGGCGGTAAGTTTGTGATTGGCGGAGAGATGACACTGGGGCAGATGACCGCTTTCGTGGAGTATTCCACCAACATTGTCTGGCCCATGGAGATGCTGGGCTGGCTGACCAACCTTTTCTCCTCGGCCGTGGCATCCAACAAGAAGATTAAGAAGATATATGAAGAAAAGCCTACGGTCACAGAAGCGACTAATCCGGTCAAATTAGAAAAAGTTCATGGAAAGATCTGTTTTGACCATGTATCCTTTCATAAGGCAGATCAGTATGAGATTCTGCATGATATTTCCTTCACGGTGGAGGAAGGAAAGACCTTGGGCATTATGGGGGCAACGGGTGCCGGTAAGACTTCTATCATCCAGCTTCTGCAGCGCATGTATGACGCTGCGGAGGGAACCATTTACCTGGATGATGTGGATATCCGGACACTTACGCTGGGGCAGCTGCGTACCAGTGTCAGTTATGTGATGCAGGATGTGTTCCTCTTCTCGGATACCATCAACGAGAACATAAAGCTGGGTAAGAAAGCCTGCCTGGATTTTAATACTGTAAGAAAAGCTTCCACAGATGCCCAGGCCAGCGAATTCATTGAACGGATGGAGAGACAGTATGATACGGTCATCGGCGAGCGGGGGATAGGGCTTTCCGGAGGTCAGAAACAGCGAATCAGCATTGCCAGGGCGCTTGCCAAGCGAAATCCCATTCTGGTGCTGGACGATTCCACTTCGGCCCTGGATATGGAGACGGAACATCTGATTCAGCAGACACTGCAGAAGCTGGACCACACCACGAAGCTTATTATTGCCCACAGAATCAGTGCGGTGCGGTATGCGGATGAGATTCTGGTGTTAGAGGGCGGCGCCATCGCCGAGAGGGGCACCCATGAGGAACTGCTTTCCAAGAAGGGGCTGTACTATGAGACGTATCTGTCGCAGTACGGAGAGGTTCCCGGCAGAGAGGCAGTCTAAAGTGCCGCAGTATATAAGTACGGACGACATAGGCTGATGTAAAGCAGAAATATTGACTAAATAAGTCAAATGTAATATATAAACATAGATAAAAATTAGAAAGAAGATAGTAGAACGATTGTTCAGAAAGGAGGAAGCAATGGCCTTCAACTCGTATAAAGATGATGAATTGAGTATAGAAAAAAGTAAAATGCAGACTTTACAGCGGCTTTTTGGGTATCTGTTTGTCTATAAGTGGCAGATTCTTCTGGTGCTTGCAATCATGGGGTATGGGGTAGCAGTGAGTCTGATCAATCCCCTGATTATGGAGTCGGCAATTGATGACCATATTGGTCAAGGCGATTTAAAAGGTCTATACCGCCTGTTGGCAGCGGCACTGGCAATCAATCTGGTGCTGGTGGCCACGGTAAAACTGCGGATGTATATTATGGCGAAGGTCTGCAATAAGATTCTTCTGACCATCCGGCAGGAATTGTATACCCATATCCAGACATTGGATTTTCATTTTTTTGACAGCAGGCCCACAGGGAAAATCCTCTCCCGGATTATTGGAGATATCAATTCCCTGAAGGATGTATTGTCCAACTGTGTGACCACATTGATTCCGGACGGACTTACCGTGATTGCGGTGATTGTGATTATGGTCTGGAAGAATCCAAAGCTGGCCTTTGCCTCGCTGTTGACCCTGCCGGTCATGGCCGCGGCCACATGCTATATTGAATGTAAGGCACACCCCCGCTGGCAGTTATTCCGCAAGAAGTCGGCAAACTTAAATGCATTTATCCATGAGGATATGGCAGGGATGCGGATTATCCAGAGCTTTCATGCCCAGAAGGAGACAGAGGATACATTTCATGAACTGGTCACGGAACATCGGGTCTCGTTTTTTGACGCGGTGCGCCTGAGTGATGCGTTTGGTTCCGTGATTGATTTGTCCTGGGGGATTGGCTGCATTCTCCTGTATTTTACAGGAATCGTAATTCTGGGAACAGACCAGGTGTCGTTAGGGGTTTTCATTGCCTTTGCCAGTTATTTGACCATGTTCTGGCAGCCCATACATAATATCAGTAATTTCTATAACCAGTTGGTGACGAATATAGCAGGCGCGGAGCGTATTTTTGAAATCCTGGATACGCAGCCGGCCATTGCGGATGCACCAGAGGTTAAGCAGATGCCGGAGATTGTGGGAGAGGTCACTTTTTCCCATGTGGACTTCTCTTATGACGATCAGGTGAAAGTGTTGGATGATGTGAGCTTTACCATAAGACCGGGAGAGACCATTGCGCTGGTAGGCCCTACGGGTGCCGGCAAGTCCACCATTGTTAATCTGATCAGCAGGTTTTATGATGTGCAGGGCGGTACGGTGAAGATTGACGGCTATGATGTGAAGGATGTCTCCATAGCAAGTCTGCGCAGGCAGATGGGCATCATGACCCAGGACAACTTTTTGTTCTCCGGCACCATTCGGGAGAACATCCGCTACGGCAGACTGGATGCCACAGAAGAAGAGATTGTGGCGGCGGCCAAGGCGGTCAATGCCCATGATTTTATCATGAAATTGGAGAAAGGTTATGATACCCAGCTTTCAGAGCGGGGCGGCGGCCTGTCGGTGGGCCAGAAACAGCTACTTGCCTTTGCCAGAACCATGGTATCAGACCCGAAAATCCTGATTTTGGATGAGGCCACATCCAGCATAGATACCAAGACGGAATTGCTTGTACAGGACGGCATCGAGCATCTGCTGACAGGCAGGACATCCTTTGTGATTGCCCACAGACTGTCCACCATCCAAAAGGCGGACCGTATTTTCGTGGTAGACGATGGCAGAATCATTGAGGAGGGAAACGCCGCCCAGCTGATGGAGAAGAAAGGCGTTTACTATCAGTTATATATGGCGCAGTTTCGCACGTTATAAGAGAAGCTGAGAAAAGTTGTACAAAGAAAACAGACAATTTAAGACAATATGCCGGTTTTCATTTAAGTATATTGACAATAACAAAATTTACCTTATAATTTAAGTATATTACCTAAAAATTAAGGGAGAACAGGAATTGGAATGGCGAAAGCAGTAAGAATGGCGGATATTGCCGCAGTGATGGGGGTCAGCACGGTGACCGTGTCCAAGGCGCTGTCAGACCAGAAGGGGGTCAGCGAGGAGCTTCGCATAAAGATTAAGAGTAAGGCGGAGGAGATGGGATATAAGACTGCCTCCGCCCTCTATAGAGAGCGTTCCGGCCACAGTGCCAGCTATACCTTTGGAGTGATTGTGTCAGATCGTTTTCTGGCAAAATACGAGTCTTTTTATTGGAATCTGTACCAGGAAGTTGCGGCGGCAGCCCTGCAGAAAGGGTGTTTCACCATGCTTGAGGTGCTGAGCGCCGAGGATGAGGAGCATTTGATCATGCCCAAACTGCTTTATGAAAAGAGGACGGAGGGCCTGATTATTATAGGAAGGCTTTGCGGGGAATATCTGGATAAACTGATTGCACAGACGGATGTCCCCTATGTTCTGTTAGATTTTACAGATGCGAAAGGCCGCTATGATGCGGTGATTTCAAACAGTTATTTTGGCATGTACAGGATGACCAATTATCTCTTCGATATGGGACATTCCAAGATTGCTTTTGTGGGGAATGTGCTGTTTACGGATTCTATTACAGACCGTTACTTTGGTTATGTGAAATCTCTTACGGAGCATGGTAAAGAAGTGAGAAAAGACTGGATTTTGGATGACAGGAACCAGGAGACGGGCAGGTCGGATGTGGGATTTGCATGGAAGCTTCCCAAAGAAATGCCCACCGCCTTTGCCTGCAATAACGATGTGTCGGCAGCTATGCTGGTGAAAGAGCTAGAGCAGAGAGGATACCGGGTTCCGCAGGATATTTCGGTGGTGGGGTATGATAACTACCAGCCGCCGGGGCTTTGCGACGTCAGGATTACGACCTATGAGGTGGACATGCAGGAGATGGCGAAACATACGGTGAGGATTATGATTCACAAGATTTCCGGGAAACCTTATCAACAGGGCGTGACGATCATTGACGGACGGATTGTGTACAAAGAAAGTGTCAGGGCGCATCAGTTTTGATGCGCCTGTCTGTATGCCTGGGGTGTTGTGCCGTATTCCTTCTTAAAAAGACTGATAAAATGGTTTGTGTTTTCATAGCCCACGGTCAAGGCGATTTCATGTACTTTTTGGTCGGTGGTAATCAGCAGAGCGGCGGCGGTTTCCACCCGCTTTCTGTTAAGGTATTTAAGAGGCGGCGCGCCAAAAGCGGCGGAGAATTCATGGCAGATTCGATATTTGCTCATATGATAGTGGTCCGCCAGGTCATCCAGCCGGAAAGGTTCCATAAAAGAGTTATCAAAAAGGCGCTTTAGTTCTTTCAGATAGGGAGCGCTTTTTTCTTTGTCTTCTTTTAAGGCAAAGGCGTCTATAAAAAGTCCTGCCACAATGGATGTTAAGAGGCTGGCATCTTTTAGTTTATTGGACAATGAGGCGCTGTGGGAGCCGGAGGACAGAAGTTTGAGGTCTCTTAGAAGCGGAGAATATTCGTCCAGGTTCCGTATGGCAAATGTTTGAAAGGCAACCAGGGACTCATAAGCGGCCAGAGACTCTCCCCGGCACAAAAAACATGCGTAACGCCAGGAAAGCCTGGAGGGGCTTAGGGTAAAAGATGTGTCCTGGCAGTTGAGATAGAGAAGACTTCCTGTGGGCAGTGCTTGGGAGCCGCCGTGAATCTCCAGTGTGCCATCTCCTTCTATGGTATGGAGGAGCATCCGGCAGTCAAGGGGCGCAAAATGGAGCGCACAGGGTGTGGAAATCCTGATCGTGCCGCCGCTTAAAATGACGGGCACCGTGCTGTCTAAAGAGGGGGGCAGTTCATAGAAATCCCCTGCAAAATACTGGGGTGACGGTAGGATATCATGGTTGGAAGCACTTTTTATGGTCAGAGCCTGCTCGAACTGTGTAGCAAAGGTCATGAAGATTCTCCTTGTTTGCCTTTTGATAAAGACGGAAGTAAAATTAACTAAACATATTAAGCAAAAGTATTATATAAAAGAATAAAGCAATCTATATACTAAACTCTATACTAGGTAATTTGTAAAAATCTATGTATAAAATAGACAAAAATATTTGTAAAAATTTGTATAGATAGAAGAAAAATACAAAGATAGCAATAATAGTATATATTTTGCAAAAATGATTGATGATTAAAAAGTAAAGCTGTGTATACTTAAAATAAAGTTAAAGAGTAAATTAAATATCTTGGAGAGAAGGGAGAAGGGGAAGCGGATTATGATGGTGGAAGAAATCAAAAAGCATCTGACAGATTGTATTATTCCGTTTTGGAAGAGACTGCGGGATGATGTAAACGGCGGCTATTATGGGTATATGGATTATGACCTGCAAGTGGATGAGAAGGCCGTGAAAGGCTGTATTTTAAACAGCCGTATTACATGGTTTTTTGCAAATGCATATCTTCAACTGCAGGATGTGTCTTTGCTGGAGGAGGCGAAGCACGGATATGAATTTATGCAGAAATTTTGCATGGATAAGGAGAAGGGCGGCGTTTATTGGTCGGTTCGGTATGATGGGACACCGGAGGATACCACCAAGCACACCTATAACCAGGCTTTTTCTATTTATGCACTTTCCTCTTATTATGATGCTTCAAAAGATGAAACTGCACTGGCAGCCGCAATGGAACTCTTCCATATTATAGAAGAGCGCTGTACGGACGAAATCGGCTACAAGGAAGCTTTCGACCGGGAATTTCATGAGATTGAGAACGACAAGCTCTCCGAGAACGGTGTGATTGCAGATAAAACCATGAATACCCTGCTTCATGTGTTCGAGGCTTACACGGAATTATATCGGGTGAGCGGCAGCGCAGAGGTTAAGAAGAGATTGGAATGGATTTTGGATACCATCGCAGATAAGATTTATAATCCCAAGCTGCACAGACAGGAAGTATTCTTTGACAGGGAGATGCATTCGATTCTGGATTTGCATTCATACGGGCATGATATCGAAACGGCCTGGCTGCTCCGCAGGGGAACGGATGTTTTGGGAGATAAGGATTATGAAGAGAAAATGCTTCCTATTATACTTGACTTAACTGGTCAAGTATATCGGACAGCTTTTGACGGAAGGTCTCTTGCCAATGAGTGTGAGAAAGGTGTTGTGGATGAAAACCGTATCTGGTGGGTACAGGCCGAGGCAGTGATCGGATTCTTAAACGGGTATCAGCTTGCGCCGGAGCATAAAGAGTATCTGGATGCGGCGAAGGCGGAGTGGGCGTTTATTAAGGCATATGTGATAGATAAAAGGCCTGGGGCGGAGTGGTTCTGGGATGTGAATAAAGAAGGGGAAGCAGTGAGCGGGAAACCGATTGTGGAGCCTTGGAAGTGTCCTTATCATAATGGGAGGATGTGTCTTGAGGTGTGCAAGAGGGGTGTGTAGTAGCAGTAAGGGTCCGTCGAGATGCCGGAAAATATCAGCGTTGCCCCGCTTGCGCTTCACAAAAAGCGAAACAGGCACTAAGCTCGGGAAATACCTCGTTAAGTGCTGGCGCTTTTTAAGAGGCTCCTTAAGATATTTGCCGGCATCTCGGCTGGGTTATTGGCGGGCCATATACAGTTAGTTTAAGGAATCAGTGTAAATGCATAGGCTGAACATAGAGAATTTACAGGTGGAATTTATAAATAATAAGATGAAAATAATAAAGTAAAAGGAGAATGGAGGAGAGTATGTTACATCAACGGTATTATGTGGAATTGGAGAAGTATCAGAGGTTGATTGAGAGGAAGAATGTGAAATCTGACAGCTACAATGGGATTTATGACAGGTATCAGTATCCCGTGCTTACGAGGGAGCATATTCCGCTACATTGGCGGTATGATTTGAATCCCGAGACGAATCCTTATTTTATGGAGCGGCTGGGAGTCAATGCGGTGATGAATTCCGGGGCGATCGAACTGGATGGGAAATATTATCTGGTGGCGCGTATCGAGGGGAATGACAGGAAATCTTTCTTTGGTGTGGCGGAGAGTGATAACGGGATTGACGGGTTTAGGTTCTGGGATTATCCGATTCTTCTGCCGGATACTTGTCCGGAAGAGACAAATGTCTATGATATGCGTCTGACCAAACATGAGGATGGGTACATTTATGGAGTGTTCTGCTCTGAGAGTAAGGATACTTCGGTCAACGATCTGTCAGCGGCCGTGGCGGCGGCAGGTATTGTGCGGACAAAGGATTTGAAAGAGTGGGAGCGGCTGCCCAATCTGGTAACCCTTCGTTCTCCGCAGCAGCGGAATGTGGTGCTGCATCCGGAATTCGTGGACGGTAAGTACGCTTTCTATACAAGACCGATGGACGACTTTATTGAGACCGGTTCAGGCGGCGGCATTGGCTTTGGTTTGTGTGAGGATATCACCCATGCGGTGATCGATGAAGAAAAGATGACTTCCATCCGCCGGTATCACACGATCACGGAAGCCAAGAACGGCGCGGGCGCACCGCCTATCAAGACGGACAGGGGATGGATTCATATTGCACATGGGGTGAGAAATACGGCGGCTGGCCTTAGGTATGTGATTTATGCTTTTGCCACGGATTTAAAGGATCCTTCCAAGGTGATTGCGGAGCCTTCCGGAATGCTGATCGGGCCCAGAGATTGGGAGCGCGTGGGGGATGTGTCCAATGTGGTGTTTACCAATGGCGCTATCGCGAACGAGAACGGAGAAGTGTATCTTTATTACGCAGCCAGCGATACCAGGATGCATGTAGCGGTGACCACCATCGATCGATTGTTGGATTATGTGTTCAACACACCCAAAGACCCGCTCCGTTCTGTGGAGTGTGTGGCGCAAAGATGTGATTTGATTCGGAAGAATCTGGAGTTTTTATCGAAATAGTGAAGGAAGCAGTCGCTTCGGAATGGAGGAAAAATGAGCGAAGTAAAGATGATCAGTCCGGCAGTGAAGAATGTGCCTTGGCAGGAGAAGCCGGCGGGACTTACAGGGGCCCCTATTTGGAGATACAGCGAGAACCCGATTATCGGCAGAAATCCGGTGGAAGGGGTTGGCAGGATATTTAACAGCGCGGTGATGCCTTATGGCGACGAGTTTATCGGGGTGTTCCGGGGAGAACAGGTAAATGGTATACCGTATATTTATCTGGGACACAGCAAGGATGCCATCCATTGGGAGTTTGAAGCTGACAAGATTCCCTTTCAGGATGAAGCGGGCAATGATTTTATGCCGGTTTATGCCTATGACCCCCGCTTGGTGAAGGTGGAGGATACCTATTATATTATCTGGTGCCAGGATTTCTATGGGGCGTCCATCGGTATGGCGAAGACCACGGATTTCAAGACTTTTACCAGAATTGAGAATCCGTTTATTCCCTTTAACAGAAACGCGGTGCTGTTTCCGAGAAAAATCAACGGCAAGTATATGCTCTTAAGCCGTCCGTCGGATTCCGGACATACGCCTTTTGGCGATATTTTCTTAAGCGAGAGTCCGGATATGGTATATTGGGGCAGGCACAGGCATGTGATGGGTAAAAGCAGTAATTGGTGGGAAGCCGTCAAGATCGGCGGCGGTGCGGCACCGATTGAAACCACGGAAGGATGGCTTTTATTCTATCATGGCGTGACAGGAACCTGTAACGGTTTCGTATATTCTATCGGCGGTGCAATCTTAGATATCGATAATCCGTCGAAGGTATTGTATCGGTGCGAGAATTTCCTGCTGACGCCGGAAGAATGGTATGAGGAGAGGGGATTCGTGCCCAATGTATGTTTCCCCTGCGCTACGATTCACGATTCCGAGAGCGGTAAGATTGCCCTTTATTACGGCTGTGCCGACAGTTATGTGGGGCTTGCGTTTACCAAGTTAGATGAGATTGTGGATTACATCAAGGCACACAGTCATACCACAGAATTTGATACGGAACTGGGCGTCCGCTAATCCGTACCAATGGTAAAAAAATATTTCAACTTTTATTACTATTAGTATGTTCATTTGCCCTGAACTTCACGGTATAATCTATACATAGAAAGCGGGGTGGATAGATTTTGGAAATAAAACTTGCAGAGAATATCAAAAAATTCCGTAAGGAACGGAAGCTGACGCAGGAGCAGCTTGCGGAAGCGATGGGGGTCAGCGTCAGCGCGGTTTATAAGTGGGAATCAAATCAGTCTACGCCGGAAATTAGGTTGATTCTGGAAATGGCAGACCTGTTCCACACTTCGACAGATGTTCTTCTTGGATATGAATGGAGAATGGGAGGCGTAGCATCCGCCGTCAACAGAATTGTGACACTGACAAAGGCGAAAGAATATGACAAGGCGGTTACTGAGGCGCAAAAAGCGCTGAAAAACTATCCCAACAACTTTGATGTCGTATATCAAAGCGCTTTGCTGTATCTGGAATTGGGCAAAGAGACCGAACACCGTGAAGCGAACAGCCGCGCTGTCTGTCTTTTGGAGCACTCCTGTGAGTTGATTTCGCAGAATCAGGACGAAAATGTTTGCGAGGTTTCAATTCGCACGCAGATTGCGAAGGCGCATTTGCTTTTGGGACATACGGAAACCGCGCTGCGGGTTTTGAAAAAGTACAACGTCTGCGGAGTCAACAACGCTTTGATCGGCATGGTGCTCGGCGATTATCTCCACGACGCGGACGGGGCAGAGAAATACCTTGGCCGGGCCTTTGCTGCCTTCGCGGAGGACATCAACAATATTATGGTGGGCTACTGCAATGTGTTTTTTCAGCGCACGGACTACGACACCGCCGTGGACTGCTTAGAGTGGCTCCGGGTCGTCCTGCGCGGTATCCAGCCGGAAACAGAGCTCACCTGGTTTGACAAGTATGAATGTATTCTTTTGGAGACCGTTGCCGAGTGTTACTGCCTCAAGGAGGAACCGGAAAAGGCTCGCTCCTTCCTTAAGGACGCTGTGACAAAGGCCCTCCGGTACGATAGTGCCGGTCCGGGAGAGATTGCGGATATGCGGTTTTTCACTAAGCTTGGTCTGGAGTGCCGGCTAGCCTATGACAAGTACGGGAAGACAGCCATGGACAGCTTACGGCAAAGGATTGAAAGGGAGAGCGGCATGGTTCCGGGACTTATGCGGCTGTGGCTTGAGATTACAGAAATTTAGATGAAACCGACAGTCGATACGGGCTGTCGGTTTTGAGTATGCAGCATCGTTGTAAGGAGCTTACAAAAGGGTATACAAAAGGTAGTTTTTCAGAAGTTGCCTTTTTGTACAAGCGTGCTATAATAGGACAAAAGGCATATCCGGGCTGTCAAAAACCAGACAGCGGAAATGGCTTCTCTTAGATTATCTTACATAACGGAGGAAACTTTCAGTGAAGATCATAATAGCGGGAGACGGTAAAGTCGGGTCCACGCTGACGAGACAGTTAGTGACTGAAGGACACGATATTACACTGATCGATGCCAGAGCGGAAGTTCTCGAAGTCAGTGAGGAACGCTATGATGTGATGGCGGTGCAGGGAAACTGTGCGTCTATGGACACCTTATCCAGAGCGGGTGTGGAGGAGGCCGATGCGTTGCTTGTCATGACAGGTGCAGATGAGGTGAATCTGCTCTGCTGCGCCATTGCGCACGCCATGAATCCAAAGATTCATACCATAGCCAGAATTCGGAATCCGGAATATAAGGATCAGATTTATCAGATGAGAAACTTATTCGGATTGTCCATGGTGATCAATCCGGAGAGACAGGCGGCAATCGAGATGGAGCGGCTGATCAAATATCCCGGGTTTTTAAAGAGAGACACTTTCGCCAAGGGCAAAGTGGAGATTGTGGAACTACGTATCAAGGAAGATTCCAAGCTGCGGGATGTGAGTCTGTATGGTTTGGGCAGTGTGGTCAAGTGTAAGATTTTGGTCTGTGCAGTCTTAAGGAACGGCAAGGCTATCATTCCCGATGGTAATTTTGTCTTACAGGCAGGGGACCGCATTTTTGTCACGGCTTCCACCAGGGAATTGACAATTTTTTTAAAAAATATGGGAATCATTACCCACAAGGCGAAACGGGTGATTCTATGCGGCGGCGGACGGCTCAGCTATTACCTGGCCCAGCTTCTTGTCCGGGACGGGATTATGGTGGAAATCATTGAGCAGGATTATGAGAGATGTTTGTCACTGGCGAATCAGCTCCCGGAGGTGACAGTGGTGCATGGGGATGCCAGCAGCGAGTTTTTGCTGGACAGGGAGGGTATCGCGGAATGTGACGCCCTTGTGACGTTGACCGGAGTGGACGAAATGAATATCATCACTTCCCTCTTTGGCAACAGCCGTAAAGTGCCCCAGATCATTACCAAATTAGGGCGTCTTAGCAACAACAGTATTTTGGACACACTTTCAGTGGGCAGTACCATAAGTCCGAAGGAACTTTGTTGCAATGATATTGTCCGGTATATACGGGCCATCAGGAACCAGACCGGTGCGGCCCAGGCAGTCAACGCGATTGCGGACGGTCAAGCGGAGGCAATCGAGTTCATTGTGGATGAGCACACGAAGCACTGTGAGGAACCGCTTAAGAAAGTAAAGCTTAAGAAAAATATACGTATCGCGGGTATCAACAAACTCAACAGCTTTGAGATAGCGAATGGTGATTCCTTCTATTCCAAAGGAGACAGAGTGATTATTGTGACAGGAAGAGATGAAGTAATCTATCAGCTCAATGATATTTTCGAGTCTTGAGAAAGGGTGGCGCATGAAGCGTCGCCTCGTCGCGTAAACGCTTCGGCATGAGGAATACTATGAATTATCGGATGATGGGGAAATTTATCGGCAGGATACTTTATGTGGAGGCAATCTTTATGCTACCTGCCCTGCTGATCAGTGTATATCATGGTGAGGAACGGACCATAGCGGGATTCTTGACTAGTATAGTCATTGCTTTGCTTACGGCATTTATTCTGACTTTTATCTGCCGTAATGCCAAGAAAGGTTTTTATGCAAGAGAAGGTCTTGTTTGTGTGGGAATCAGCTGGATTGTGATGAGTCTTTTGGGGTGTCTTCCCTTTTATTTTTCCAGGGAAATTCCGCATTTTATTGACGCCTTGTTTGAGACGGTATCCGGTTTTACTACAACAGGAGCCTCTATTCTTGACAGTGTAGAGGCGCTTTCCATGGGAAATCTTTACTGGCGGAGCTTCACACATTGGCTGGGCGGTATGGGCGTTCTGGTGTTTGTGCTGGCCATCGGCCGGGGCAGGGACAAAAGCGATGGCTATACCATGCATCTTCTGCGGGCGGAGAGCCCGGGGCCCAAGGTGGAAAAGCTGGTGCCCAGGATGAAGGATTCGGCCAAGATACTGTATTTCATTTATATCTTTTTGACTGTATTGAATATTGTGTTTCTTCTGATTGGACGTATGCCGCTTTTTGATGCGGTCTGTACGGCCTTTGGCACGGCGGGAACCGGCGGCTTTGGTATTAAAAATGACAGCATTGCCGGCTACAGCCCTTATCTGCAGAATGTGTGCACAGTGTTCATGCTGCTTTTTGGGGTAAACTTCAGCTGTTACTTTATGCTGTTCATCAGGCAGGTGCGGAATGTTGTAAAAGATGAGGAACTGCGGTTCTACCTTGGTGTGGTAGTGAGCAGTATCTTGTTGATTGCTTGGAATATCAGCGGCATGTACGCATCCTTTGGAGAGTCTTTGCGTCACGCGGCATTTCAGGTGTCGAGTATCATAACGACCACGGGTTTTGCGACTACGGACTTTGATTTGTGGCCCAGCTTTTCCAAGGCAATCCTCTTAGGTCTTATGATTGTGGGCGCCTGTGCGGGTAGCACCGGCGGCGGTTTTAAATGCGGCAGGACGCTGCTTTTGATCAAGAGTCTGCGGCGTAATGTGCGCCAGATTCTGCATCCCCAGAAAGTGCAGGTAGTGCGTGTAAACGGGCAGATGGTGCGGGAGGGTGTACTGGATAACATGAATGCTTATCTGGCGGCCTATGCCTTTATCGTGGTATTCAGCTTTATTGTGATTTCCATTGACGGATTTTCTACGATGACGAATTTCTCGGCGGTGCTAGCATGTTTCAACAATATTGGTCCGGGGCTTGAAAGTGTGGGGCCCACCTGTAACTTTAGCGGTTATAGTGTTTTATCCAAATTGCTCTTGATTGTAGATATGCTGGCAGGAAGGCTGGAAATATTCCCGATTTTGATTTTGTTCTCCAAAAGCACCTGGATTCGAAGATAAGTCGGTTTTGTCTCTTGTGGGATAACGTGGAGTGTGATACTATGTAAGGGAACTGTAATATAGTACGACTGATAAAGAAAGGGAGAATTCTAATGGAAAAGGAAAAAAATCAAGTTGCACCGGAGGTAGTGTTACAGTATCGTGAGTATGAAGCAAATATGGATGACGTTCTTGCCAGAGTGAAAGCGCATTATGTAGCCAAGGGGCATAAGGAAGAGTCCATTGAAGATTTACAGGTCTATGTGAAACCGGAGGATTTTACAGCCTATTATGTGATCAATGACGGAATCGTCGGGAAAGTCAATCTCTTTTAGAGAAAGAGGAATCATAGCAGAGATGAAGAGGAGCTTAAAGCCAGGCCAGTGCGGTCTGGCTTTTCTTGTGTTTTATGCTTATGAAACAGTTAAGGATTTCTTAAAGAATTTTAAGAAAAAGAACAGGAAATATATGTTGACAAACAATATTATATGGCATATAGTATAAGCAGAAATAATATTATACGACATATAATATTATATTTTGTAACAATATTATCAATCCGCATATGGAGATGTTTTTATGAGATATGTAAAAAGGAGGAAAGGAGTATATTGCATGGTTTTTAACACGGGTGCGGCATTACTGGATGCCATAGTGCTGGCGGTGATATCCCATGAGCTGGAGGGCACATACGGGTATAAGATTACGCAGGAGGTGCGGCAGGTCATTGAAATTTCCGAGTCTACCTTGTATCCGGTTCTGCGCAGGCTGCAGAAGGATGAATGCCTGGAAGTGCACGATATGGAATGTGCCGGGCGTAACAGGCGGTATTACAGGATTACAGAGAAAGGCAGGGCACAGCTTAATCTGTATATCAGCGAATGGTATCGGTATTCTGCCAAATTGAATAGTATCTTTGAGGGAGGATTGAAGAATGGATAGAGCGGAATTTATGAGGAGACTGACAGCTTCGCTTAGCGATGTGCCGCCTACAGAGCGGGAGGAGGCAATACAATATTATAATGACTACTTTGATGATGCAGGAGAAGGAAATGAGCAGAGCGTGATTGCCTCGTTGGGTTCCCCGGAAGAACTGGCCAAGTTTATTAAAGCGGGACTTTCAGATGGCGGCAGTGCAGGGGAATTTACGGAGTCCGGTTTTCGGAGCTTCGAAGAACAGAGGAAAAATGAGGTTATGCGGACCCAGGGACCTGGCGGGACACAGGATGGCGCAAGCGGCAAAGAGCGGCAATTTTCCGGACAGCAATATACTTACGGCGGCCCGAAGAACCAGAGCGGTGCATACGGCGGCCCGGGAAGCCAGAGCAGTGCGTATGGCGGTTCAGGGAACCAGGGCGGCGCATATGGAGGTCCGGGAAACCAAGGGAATGCATACGGCGGTCCGGGAAGTCAGGGAAACGCATATGGCGGCCCGGGTGCACAGGGCGGCAGTTATGGGCAGTCAGCTGGTAAAAATCCGCCGCCTCAGAGGCTGTCAGGCGGGATGATTGCACTCATTGTGATTCTGGCTGTTCTCTCATCACCAATCTGGCTGAGTATTCTAGGCGGCCTGTTTGGCGGCTCCGTGGGTCTGATTGCCGGATTGTTCGGTATTTTTCTGGCTTTTCTGGCGGCTGGAGCAGTGATGGCAGTGGTGGGTATTGCCCTGATCATTACAGGAATCATAGCCATGTTCGGTATGCCGTTAGCCGGGATGAGTCTGATTGGCGTAGGGTTTATCTTGGTGGCGCTCGGACTGGTATTTCTATGGCTTACGGTGCTGGTGGTGGGTACAGCGATTCCGGCACTGATTCGCGGCATTGTCAGTCTATGCCGGAAAATCTTTCATAAAGGAGGTGCGCAGGCATGAAAAATTTTACAAAGGGTTGTCTGATTACGGCGATGGTACTGTTCATTCTGGGTTGTCTGATCTGTACGGTATGTGGAGTGCTGGGCGGATTTAGACAGATTACATCGGGGGCGTTGAACGGTATAGCGGGTATTCCCTTTTTTTGCAACTGGCAGGAGGACGGCGGATTCAGTCTGGGATTTTTTAGTGACGACTGGGAGGAAGATGCTTTCTGGGAGAAAGGCGACTGGCAGCAGGTTGATAACACTGGCACGAAACAGAAACTTGCCGTGACAAAAGATAGTATGCGTCAGCTCTTTCTGGAGATGGCGGATTGTAACCTTAAGATAGAGGAGTCCTCCGACGACAGCATTTGGCTTTCCTGCGATGATGATATGGGCAGGACCTATTATAAAGTAGAAAAAGATTCTGCAGATAAGGACATTCTCTCTATACGAAATACCAGACGGCGCCGGGATAGAGACTGGAGCAGAACCAGCGCCAATATCAAGCTGTATCTGCCGAAAGGCTGCGATCTTGATCTCATGAATATCATGGTGGGAGCCGGTTACATGGATGCGGTTTCGCTGAAAGCGGATTCGATACTGATCAATGTGGGCGCCGGTGTCTGTGAAGCCAAGGAACTTGAGGCGGATAGAATATGTCTGACGGTAGGCGCCGGTCAAATGAATGCGGCGAAGCTTGCGGCAAGGGAGGCGGTTATGCAGATTGGCGCCGGCGAACTGACTGTGCATGATATTGATGTGAGAGAGTTTACGGATGTGGATATCGATTTGGGCAATGCGGAGATTACAGGAACCCTTGCAGGATGTATAGAAGCGGAATGCGATCTGGGAAATTTAAAATTTAGACTGACAGGCTCGGAGGATGACTACGGATTTGATGTGGACTGCGGCATGGGAGATATCAAGATTGGCAATCACCATTATTCCGGTTTTGGAGACAGCAGCAGCTGGAATATCGATAAGAAAAATCAGATTGAAATAAGCTGCGATATGGGCAATATTACAGTCACATTTGACAAATAACAACACTTTTTCACAAACAGGTGTGTCACAGCGTTGTCTTTATGGGACAGTGTACTGACGCTTCGGAAGGGAGAAGATTATGAATCATGATTACAGAAAATTGATGCGTTCTACGGTAAACAGAATGATATGCGGTGTCTGCGGCGGTATCGGGGAGTATCTGAATATCGATCCTACGCTGGTGCGTCTGATATGGCTGCTTTGCTCTCTGGCAAGCTGCGGTACGGGGCTGATTGTTTATATTGTGGCGGCGGTCATTATGCCGGAAAACGACGGCAGTGTGGGATGAGACAAGGAAAAGGATAATAAGCGGCATTGGAAAACGCCAAAGAACAGAGCAAAGAGCCTAATGAAGTTGGATGTACCCCGTTGGGCGGCATCAGGCGGCATCAGGAGCGGAGAAGAAAAAGTTCTGTAAGGCGGACAAAAAGCGGCGGGTGCAGAGCCCATAAAAATGCTCTGTACCCGCTTTGTATATGGTAAATAATAGTTGTGTGATGTTAACACAATTTTATGTAATGTAAAAGTAAAATGAGAAATTGTACCTTCCCAATATCTGCATTGGTATAGGCAATATATTTGTAAATTTATTAGCTGCTATTCCTTTTCATAAAAATCCAGATGCAGAAAGTGGCGGAAAAAAGCAGGAAAGCGGTTGACAATGCGTCAGGGGAATGATAGGTTATAGGCAGCGAAAAGCTGGTGCCAAAGTATTACAGGACAGAGGAAAAGCAGGGCCGAATTTTGGAGGGCATTCACTTGAAACTGGATAACCTGTGTTTCTTGCCGGAGATGTAACACAGTGCTTGAGAAGGAAATGGAGAAGGATAAGTAAGACAGGAGGCGGATTTACATGTGGTTTGTATTTGCAATATTATCTGCGGTGTTTGCGGCATTCACATCGATACTGGCGAAAATAGGCATAGAGGGCGTTAATTCAAACCTTGCCACAGCGATACGGACAGTGGTGGTCGTCATTATGTCATGGGGCATGGTATTTTTGACAAATACACAGAGCGGCATCACGGAAATCAGTAAGAAAAGCTGGATTTTTTTGATTCTTTCCGGATTGGCAACCGGGGCATCATGGCTCTGCTATTATCGGGCATTACAGATTGGGGAAGCTTCTAAGGTGGTGCCGGTTGATAAGCTGAGTGTTGTGATAACCCTTTTGTTAGCCTTTCTATTGCTTCATGAACAATTTACGGTAAAGTCGCTGATTGGATGCATCTTGATTGGTGCAGGAACCTTGTTTATGGTTATATGATTTTAGCTTCGCAGGAAGAATTGAAAGCTTGATGTGATACGTAAAAAGGCCTTGATAACTCAAGGCCTTCAAAACATTTGTACACTGGTTTATTTAGGTGCCTGCCACCCAATTGAGAGCCTTTCACTCTCATGCGAAATCAATTCTATTAGGAAATCGTAAAAAACAGTCCTGATTTTTTCAGGGCAGGCCGCAATGCCATATATACCAGCACAGATACAATCGTGGAGGTCACCGCATTGATGGAAGTGGAAGCCACGTTCCAGGCAAGTGTCAGTTCTGCGGCCGGTTTGCCTAAGATCACCAATTTGTAGAAGTAGCCGATCAGTGGATCGAAAATCACATTGAACAGCAATCCGCAGACGGAGGCGGCGATGGTCCATCTCAGGACTTTCTTGTTGTCGGTTTCGGTGCTGACGTGTCCAAGTTTGTGGGCAATCAGGCCGGTAATAAAGCCAATACAGAATTTTAACAAAAAAGTCTTAGGGGCATAGACCACGTAGACCGGGTCCAAAAGATCGCCGATGGTCATGCCGATGGCGCCTCCGAGTCCGCCGTAGACGCCGCCCAGAAGCAGGGCGCCAAGAACGCATACCGCGTTGCCCAGGTGAATGGAAGTGGCGTCGCCGCCCGGCAGAGGTATCTTAATCTGCAAAAAAGTGAACACCACATAAGAGAGCGCGGCAAAGATGCCCGTAAACACTATTTTCAATAATTTTTCATTTTTCATAATCATTACTCCTTTTTTATTATGTAGAGAAGTTCATTCTGTAGGAATTGGAATTTACTTCGCTTCGCTTTACTTTATTATATGGAAGTTTGGAATCTCTAAAAGTACCAAATTGAGATTTTTTGACCATACCAGATTGCAAAGTATTGTATAAGATAGCAAAAAATGGTAAATACTCATAATATTTACCAAAGGAGTCAATATATGAAAGCGACAGCGTCAGAACCGGAGAAATGGGATTTCGTATTCTATCTGTATCTATTTTTCATAGCGGCCCTGTTTGGGTGGCTATGGGAGGGCTGTATTTATATTTTTCAAGATGACGCTTATGTCAATCGTGGGTTTCTTACAGGACCATGGCTGCCAATTTACGGAATAGGCGCAGTGATGCTGGAAATTCTCTTTCATAAGTGGCGGGACAGAACTTTTTTGACATTTCTGTCATCCATGTGTTTGTGTACGGTACTGGAATATCTGACAGGGTGGTATCTGGAATTGACTTGGGGAGTCAAGTGGTGGGACTACAGCCAGATGAACTGGAATCTGCATGGCCGCATCTGTTTTGCCAGCAGCATTTTGTTTGGCCTTGGCGGCGCCGTCCTTGTCTGTGTGGTGGCGCCGCTTCTTCATTCGCTTTATCGCAGGATTCCGGGAAAGGCCAGGACATGGATAACATTGACTATTTTAGTCATTTTTATAACAGATGCGGCTTACAGCGCGCTAGCGCCACATATGGGAAGGGGAATTACGTATCGTTAGGTACTGTTTGTGCAATTCCCTATTTGTCTTACGGATGTTCATAATTCTTGCCCCGCATGAATTCTTTGGGTGTAACGCCATAATATTTTTTAAAGACTGCGTTAAAGTGCTTGACGGAGACAAAGCCTGTCTGTTCCGCCACGGTGTAGATGCGGATGTCCGGGGTTTGACGCAGCAGTCTGGCAGCCTGCTCCATGCGGATGCGAAGCAGGTATTTCGTGTAAGGTTCCTTCAATGTCTTATGGAACAGGTCACTCAGATAGCTGCTGTTGATTCCACAGTGGGCGGCCACATCGGAGAGGGATATGTTCTCCTGGTAATGGGATAAAATATATTTCTGGGCCTTCGCGGCAATATCTCCCGGTTCGGAGGATAAGGACCTGGCGGGGGAGGATACAAGGGTAGAGATTGTATTGGTAAGAATCTGACGGCTTGTGGTTTCATCCGGTAAGCCCGCGGGCATATAGAGGTCAATCTGGCGAAACAGTTCGGCATAAGCTTTCCTTTGATAAGCAGGGCTGAGTCTGGCGCGTCCACAGACCGCAGTGATCAGATAAGAGCCAAGGCGCAGTATGGAGGCATACCCTGCCTGTAAAGGGCAGGCGGATTGTTTTAAATCTGCAGTTTCCCCTAAGGGGGCGTTTTGATGAACCAGTGAGATTAGCTTTCCAATGTCCAGATATAAATGATCTGCGGAAGCGGTAAGATAATCCGTATAAATTTGTTCGCTAAGAGCATTTACGGCATGGATGAGTGCTTCGTCCTCCTCCGTTTGGGAGGAAAGAAGAGGACAGTCGTGATGAAACAAGGAAAGCGGCGCCAAGCGGTGAATTTCCTGGCGGGCATAAGGGAGCATCATCATGTCATTCACAATTTGGCTTCCATAGACGGTGACCTTAGGCAGTCTGCCGGATGACGTCTGTTTTGCCAGTTCACGGTACAGCTCCTGCGCTCTATTGGGGAGCAGGGAAGAATCGGGTGCATATAGCAGGACATAAGTACTCCCGTCAGTGTTGTACAGCGCGGTGTATCCGTGGCTTAAGCAGAGTGCCTTAAGTATTTGATTCAGCCTGAGATGGTCTGTCGTTGTATCAGATGCATTCCGGTTTTTTATAAGCAGGTCCAGGGTGTCAGGCATACATTGCAGAAGCATATAGAAGCCCTTTTCACAGGGCAGGCCGCAGGATTCCAACTGCTGGAAAAGATGGTAGGTCAGGGCGGTGTTCTGCGCTAAGACGGCCTCTAACAGAGCTTCCCGCAGGTTGGTCTGCGTGGAATTTTGTGCTGTGGACAAAAAAGCATGAGAATGCTGTTCATCCAAACGGCCCGCTATGGTTTCCAGCAGGACGGTAAGGTTCTGGTCTACCAACGGTTTTAGCAGATAATCCGTTACATGGTATCGGATGGCAGTCTGGGCATATTCAAAATCGTCATAGCCGGAGATGATGATTACAATGATTCCGGGATAGTTGTCAGCAATGTATTTTGCAAGGCTTAAGCCGTCCACTTCCGGCATTTTAATATCAGTAATGACCACATCAAAATGCTGTCTTCTCAAAAGTTCGATGGCTTCTAAGCCGTCCCCGGCCACACCGCTTACCTGGAAGCGGTCAGTAAAGCGGGGAATATTGTCGGCAAGGTAGGTGCGCATCAGTTTTTCATCATCCACTACTAATATATGGTACATGGCGTATCTTCTCCTGTCTGCCTTTCGGGAATATGCAGGGTAATTGTGGTTCCTGTACCCAAGGCGGAATCAATTTGTATACGGGCATCTTTGCCAAATTTAAGCAGCAGGCGTCTGCAGATATTGATTAGGCCGATGCTGCCCTGCGGTTTGGCGTCCTGGAAGTCCGACATGCCAGAAGGTATCTCTTCGGTGCCGATGCTGTTTTGGAGTTTGGCATTGATTTCACAGAGTTTGTCCGGCTCAATGCCTGGGCCGTTATCGGATATCTGAATCAGATAGCCGTTTGGCGAAAGGGCGGAGACCAGGTCAATATGTACATTGCCCCGGCTTTTCTCACAACCATGTTTTACCGCATTTTCCACCAATGTCTGGAGGGAGAGGGAGGGTATCTGGCATTGGTATAGACAGGGGTCCACCGCAATCCGGTAAGTCAGCTTATCTTCGTAGCGCATCTGCATAATGGAGAGATAGGCAAGACAGATCTGTATTTCATTTTCCAGCGGAATCTCCTTGTCAGCGTTCATGATTCCCCCGAGATAAGAGGAGAAAGACTCGATGGCGCTGACTGCTTTTGCGTTTTCGCTGCATTTGACTAACAGGCTTATGGTGTTCAGGGTATTGTACATAAAATGGGGTTTTATCTGGTTACACAATGCATTGTACTGGGATTCTTTATACAGGTAGTTCGTCTCATAGACTTGCTTGACAAGCTGCGTGTTCCTGTGGACGAACTGTTTCAGGTGATTGATCATCCGGTTGAAAGACAGGGTCAGGTAACCAATCTCGTCTTTCGTCCGGACAGGCGCCTGTACGTCAAGGTCCCCGCTTTCCACTTTCTTCATGAGGCTGATGATGGTGTTGAGCGGCGCCAGGAATTTCCGGATAAAAAGAGTAAAAACGGCGATGGATGTCATAATACATGCCAGGGTCAGCAGTATGGTCTTTCGCATATTTTCTCTCATGGGTTCCATCAGCTCGCTGTAGGAATTCAGGGCAATGATCTTAAGGCCGGAGGAGGCGATGGCGTAATGGTTCCAGATATACTGTTTACCGTCAGGGCCTGTAAAAAAATGCTCTTTCGTCGTTGTTCCGGAGGGGCTGAAAAAGGACAAAAAATCGGAACCGAATTGTTCGTTTGTCTGATAGATGATCTGGTTTTCATCGTTTAAGATGATGAGGGCGCCTCCTTCTTTTAATTCCACCCGGTCACAGATCTTGCGGATGCCGGAATAGTCCGCATCTACTTTTATGACCCCCAGCAGCACATCATTATCCTTTTTACTCCTGATTGGCCTGACAATGGAAAAGATGGGGGTTTTTCTGCTGCCAAAGGCTTTTTCGAGATGGGGCGGGATATAGATTGGTTTCGTCTGTAAGGCCGCTTGCTTATACCAACTGCTCTCCTGGTAAGAATCGAAGTCAGCCATTTCGTAGGGTGTCCGGGTATAGGAATAGATGTTTTTGTCATTCATGATATAGACCCGCAGGATTTCATCCCGGGGAAGGGTCATGACGGAAGAAAGGAAATCTCCGATTGTCCGACTGGCGTACAGCTGTTCTTCCGGGGAACTGGGGGAGAGTTCCAGGCTGTCTAAGACATCGTCATTATAATAGGGGGCTAACGTCAAGCGGTTTAATTCATTGAGATAAATATGAATATTAGAACCGGTCTGCTCGATGATCTGCTGGGTCTGCGCAATGGTCTGTTCGGTTACCTGTCTGGAATATCTTTGGTAATTTAAGTACGATACGGCGGAGATAGACAGGATATGGAAAAGACAGATCATGGTCACAAGCTTGGCAGTAAAGGTGAGATGGACAAATCGTTTCATAGATATTTTCCTCCTGTGTTCATTATCGAGCACACATGGAGAAATAGCAAGTATTAGATGATATATACAAAAAACTGGAACTATAATCCAAAATATATGGTATTTTATACAAAGAAAATAGATGCTAAGATGAGAGCACAGTACAGGATGGCATATGTCATAAGCGTGAAAAGCCGTCCATACAGGATAATTGTAATGAACCAGATATGAAGGAGGAGATGTGCGTATGAGAAGGAAAAAGGTAACGGCGTTGTTTCTGGCTGCAGTTATGACAGCGGGGATTTTGACAGGCTGTGGTGATGCGGCAGGTCAGCCTGTAAAAGATAACGGGGCAGGCACGCAGGCGCAGGACGATGCAGGCGCGCAGGACAAACAGGAAGCTGCCCAAAAGACGGACAGCGGGGAGAAGGTGAATATCAAACTGTTCACAGGTAAGATTGAGACAATCGATGTGATGAATGAGATCATCGATGACTTTAATAAGTCACAGGACAGGATTACGGTGGAGCAGGAATACCAGAAGGATGCCAGCAACATTATCAAGGTTAAGTTTGCATCGGGCGAGGTGCCGGATATTATGACCACTTATGAACAGGGATTCGTGGATGAGGGGAAATATATGGATATTTCCGACCAGAGCGCATGGTGGGATCGTATGTCTCCGGATATGAAGGCGGCGTGTACGGATGTCAAGACAGGCAAGACCTATCGGGTGTGTACCAACATGACGATGGCAGGATTTTTCTATAATAAAGAGATGTTTAACGAATTAGGCATTGCGGAATTTCCTGATCAGTGGGATGAATTTGAGGCAATGCTTACGAAAATCAAGACCGAGAAGCCGGATGTGGTTCCGTGGTTTATTTTCGGAAGCGAGGCATGGCATCTGGGACATTTGATTGAGTTTATCCCCCATGGATATGTGAAATCAGAGCTCGGGACGATTGAGGCGAAGAAAGCCATGTTGGAGAATCGGCAGGAGGAGCTGAAATTTGGGGACAGTGACGGGCCGATGGCTGTTTTTGCGACACGTATGAAGGCATTGCAGGATAAGGGCCTGATCAACGAAGACGTTCTGACGGCTACCAATGATAACTGTGTGCAGGATTTTGTCAGCGGAAAGACGGCTATGTTCAGCAATGGCATGTGGGCAATTTCCAGTGTGCTGGAGGCTTCACCGGAGATGGCGGACAAGATTGGTTTTGCGCCTTATCCGGCGTATATGCCGGGTTCCTCACCGGTGGTACTGAGTGCGGAAGATTCAGGCTACGCAATCTCCGCGACCACGGAGCATAAGGAAGAATGTATCGAGTTTATGAATTTCTTGTTCCTGCCGGAAAATCAGCAGAAGTACTGCGAGGTGGCCAAAGCACCCAGTGCCTTTCAGGATGTGACGGCCAATTGGGCGCCGGAGGCAGTTGCGGACGAAGTTGCCGCCGCTTTGGAAAATGCGGTCAATATCGGGTACACCAACGAGAAACCTGCCGGATTCTCGGGAGACGACGCGGGCAGGATGCTGCAGGGATTATTTGCAGGACAGTATACGCCTGAACAGTTCGCCCAAGCTTATGCAGATGCGTGGAACGATGGGATTTAAGGCCGGAACCAGAGAATGGGAAGCTCTGGAGAGGCAGATAAATGGGAAAGGAATGTGACATGAAAAGCCGAAAGATTGGGTTACATCAATTTATGGCAGTTCCGGCCTTTGCGCTTTATGCAGTGTTCTTTATCTATCCGCTTATAAAGGGAATTGGCCTGTGCTTTACAGACTGGGACGGAATCAAAGCCGCGCATTTTGTGGGACTAAAGAATTTCATTGACTTTTTTCATGATCAAAGGGCATTGTCAGATATTAAGACAACCGTGCTGTTTACGCTCGGCAGCGCCCCACTTTTAAATATAGTGGGGCTGCTTTATGCCCTGTTGATGAATTCGGATTTTAAAGGGAAATCCATCGCCCGTATGTGTATCTATATGCCGGCAATCATCAGCCCATTGATCATGGGATACATATGGTACTTTTTATTGCAGCCGGGGAGAGGGTTTCTCTATTACTTTTTTGAGGGATTGGGGCACCCGGAATGGTTTGGCAACTGGATGGGAAGTTACGGGAGTGCCCTTTTGGTGATCATATTGGTTAACGTATGGCAGTATGCCGGTATGACGATGGTGATTTATCTGGCGGGACTGCAGGGAATCTCCAAAGAGCTGTATGAGGCGGCGACCATAGACGGCGCGCGCTGGATTGACAGTTTCCTGCATGTGACGATGCCTCTGCTGGGACCCTCCATCAGGATTAATGTGATCACCAATATTATCGGCTCTCTGTCCGTATTTGATATCGTGATGTCTCTTACGGGAGGCGGACCCGGATACCAGACGGAGACATTGAGTATTTATATCATGCGGATGTGCTATGGAAGCAAGACAGGATATTCTGTCGCTGTGGCAATTATTCTGTTTTTGATTGTATTGGTGCCTGTGGCGGCATCTTCGTGGCTGATGAGAAAGAAGGAGGAAGATTAAGGTGAAAAAAGTACTCTGCGGGCTGCGGTATCTCGTGATTGCCCTGATCAGTATGCTGTGTCTGGCGCCTTTTGGGATATTGTTGATTCTGGCATTGAATACGCCCAGACGCAATTTTTATGATGGAAATATGTTCATTCCGGATTTCTATTTTCCCAACTTTCCCGATGGATGGAAACAGTCGCAGATCGGACACGCCATGCTTAATTCCGGCATAATCACCGCAGGGGCCCTTTTGTTGATTGTGGTTTTAGGAGCCATGGCGGGATATGCGGTTGCGAGATGCACAAATAGGTTTAACCGGATGGTTTACATGGTATTCCTGTGCTGTATGATGGTGCCGGGCATTATCAATACGGTCCCGCTTTATGGGCTTATGATTAAGCTTAGGGCCGTGAATACCTTGTGGGGGATGGCGTGTGTGTGCGCCACGCTGGCAATTCCTCAGGCAGTTTTTGTCTTTACCGGATTTATCAGGGCGCTGCCCATGGAACTGGAGGAGGCGGCTGTCATTGACGGGTGCAGCCATATGCAGGTGTTTTGGAAGATTATTCTGCCGCTGCTCAAACCCTCTGTCTCGGCGGTGGTGATTCTGAATGGTTTTGGTATATGGAATAATTATGCGCAGGCGGCGTTCTTCTTGCAGGACCGGGCCAAGCATAATGTGCCCCAGGCGCTGTCAATCTATTTCCAACAGTTTGCAGGGGCTAAGTGGAACATTATGGCGGCAACGGCCGTTATCGCCATCGTGCCTGTGGTGATCGTATTTCTGATTTTCCAGAAAAACCTGATGCGGGGATTGACGGACGGCGCATTAAAAGGTTAGCGTTCTTTGCATGGTTTTGCGTATCTGTGGAGCAGATGAATGGCAGATAGGGTATGGAATCATAAGAGAAAGGGTATGGTTATTGATATGGATTTATATCCTCTGAAAGCGCAGTATTTAACAAACGAAGAGGTGTGGCTTTGTCTGGAACAGACGGAAGTGTGTGAACGGCAGCGGTATAACAGGGCGCTGGTTCATGTATATTGTCTGGAACGGGAAGTGCGCACGGTGGAAGCAGCTCGGTTAGAGCCTGAGACGAAGATCAGCATTGGACGGTATGACGTTTTGTTTGCAGGTTTCGGGGTGCGGGCTGTTATATACGGGGCGGGTGATGAGCTTGTGCTGGAGACCGCCTTTGATGTGTGTAAGGAACCGGGAAAATCCCTGCGGTATGGGTTTGTCAGTGATTTTACTGCCAAAGATAAGACCAATGGGGCGATGGAACAGCTCAGGAAATACCACATCAATATGGTGCAGTTCTATGATTGGTCTTATCGGCATGACAGTCTCGTATCGGAGGCTGAGGACTATGAAGATATGATGGGAAAGCCCATTCATTCGGAAACGGTTCGGGAGAAAATCGCACAGGCAGAGCGTTATGGGATGCAAGCCATTGCCTACGGTGCCGTCTATGCCGCGTCAAAGGAATTCTATGATCAACACCAAGAGCTGGCATTCTATAACGCCAACGGGGAAGTGTTCCGGTTTATCGATAGGTTCTACATCATGAATATACAGAAAGGTTCGCCCTGGAGGCGGCATCTGACCGGACAATACCGCGATGCCATGGAAAAGATGGGGTTTACAGGAATCCATATGGATACCTACGGCTTTCCAAAGACCGCTTTTTCCAGATTGGAGGGCGATTATACCAGGGTAAGTCTGCAGAAGGAATTCGGCAGTCTGATAGACGAGACATACCGGGAACTTGCCAAAACAGGAAGGGAACCTTATCTGCTATTTAATAATGTAGGAAACTGGCCTGTGGCCGAGACGGCACGGCATGAGGTGAAAGCGGTTTATATCGAAGTATGGCCGCCCTATGAACGTTATCATCATATCAAGCAGTTGATTCTGGAGGCGAAGCAGCTGGTGCAGAATCAAAAACCGGTTATCCTGGCGGCCTATCTGGAGCCTTTTCGTAAAGAGTCCCCAGAGCGGGCGGCGTGCTGTGCACGCATTCTGACGGCGGTCATGGTTACAAATGGAGCCTATCATCTTTTGCTGGGGGAAAAGAACGGTGTCCTCACACAAGGATATTATGGAGATTACAGCGTGATGGAAGAAAAGACGGCGGCAGAAATGCGCCGGTACTATGATTTCATGGTGCGCTATCTGCATCTGTTTTATGATGCGCAGCTTGTGGATGTGACCATGACACATATGGGATGGGATAATTATGAGTACCAGTGTAGCGCAGAGAATTGGAGCGCTTACGGGGAGAGCGGGAAACTGTGGCTTACCGTTCGGGAGAGCGAAGCGTATAAACTACTTTCCTATATTAATCTGTGCGGCTGTCAGGAGGATTACTGGAATAAGGGGAAGGAAATGCCTGTGGCGCAGAAAGATATCGTCTGTACCGTGGCGGTAGACGGTGAGATAGAAGGTATCTACTATGCAAGCCCGGATTTGCCAGACAGTGAAAGTTACAGACTGCCTTATGAGTATCTGACGGATGAAAAGGGGAAGTATGTACGGTATGTGCTTCCGGAAGTGGTGGTTTGGGCGATCGTGTATATGAGAGGAAAGCTATGATGGAAAGCGATGCGCAAAATCCGGCAGCAGGGAAATCCAACATCAAAAATTCAATTGACAAAACCCCATTCATTGTCTATAGTATTAATAATTGCAGTAGAAACAGGCAGTTATTAATCGTAAGACAACAAAGGCGATGACAGAGAGGAGTACACAAGTACCGCCGCCAGAGAGAGAAATCGTAAGCTGAAAGATTTCTTCGGAGAGGAATTGTGGAAGGTGGCTCTTAAGCCGGTGCGCTGAAGCATCTGTACAGACCAAGATGACAGTAGGCGCGCACGTTTTATCCCCGTTAACGGATAGAATCCGGACTGCTGTTGATGGAAGTGCATGGAAATGAGTCCGTCGGCCAGCCGGGATTTGCTGAGTGATAAATGAAGGTGGTACCGCGTATCTACGCCCTTTGCCAGAGTATGGCAGAGGGCGTTTGTGCGCCTATAACGGGCAGGGCAGACATCGGTTTGTATTTTGTCTGCGCAGCCGGCAGATGAAGAAGGAGGAAATAACATGAAAAGAGAACTGGCCAAAACCTATGACCCTAAGGGCATAGAAGAGAGACTGTATCAAAAATGGATGGACAACAAATATTTCCATGCCGAAGTGGATAAGACAAAAACGCCCTTTACCATCGTGATTCCCCCGCCAAATATTACGGGGCAGCTTCATATGGGACATGCCCTTGACAATACCATGCAGGATATTCTCATTCGTTATAAAAGGATGCAGGGATACAATGCGCTCTGGCAGCCGGGAACGGACCATGCTTCTATTGCCACAGAAGTAAAGATCATCGAGAAACTGAAAGAGGAAGGCATTGATAAGAATGACCTTGGCCGGGAAGGCTTTCTGAAGCGGGCCTGGGAATGGAAGAAAGAGTACGGCGGCAGAATTGTGTCCCAGCTTAAGAAACTGGGGTCTTCCTGTGACTGGGACAGGGAGCGCTTTACCATGGATGAGGGCTGCAATAAGGCGGTTACGGAAGTGTTCTTAAAGATGCATGAAAAGGGCTGGATTTATAAAGGGAGCCGTATCATCAACTGGTGTCCGGTGTGTAACACTTCCATCTCTGATGCGGAGGTGGAGTATGAAGAGCAGGCGGGACATTTCTGGCACATTAAGTATCCCTTGGTGGATGAGAACGGACAGCCCAGCAAGACGGAGTTCCTGGAGTTCGCCACCACCCGTCCGGAGACCATGCTTGGCGATACGGCTGTGGCAGTGAACCCTAACGATGAGAGATATACTTATTTAAAGGGAAGACAGGTTTGGCTGCCGATCGTTAACAAGGCGATTCCGGTGGTGGAAGACGAATATGTGGATATGGAGTTCGGGACTGGCGTGGTAAAAATTACGCCGGCTCATGACCCCAATGATTTTGAGGTGGGCAAGCGTCATAACCTGCCGGAAGTGAATATTATGAATGATGACGCCACCATCAATGCAAACGGCGGCAAGTATGAGGGATTAGACCGCTATGAGGCGAGAAAGAAGATCGTGGAAGAACTTGAGCGGGAAGGGCTTCTGGTTCGCATCGAGGATTACTCTCATAATGTGGGAACGCATGACCGCTGTAAAACCACGATCGAGCCCATGATCAAGAAACAGTGGTTCGTGAAGATGGATGAACTGATCAAGCCTGCGGTGGAAGCGGTGAAGAAGGGTGAGATCAAGCTGATTCCGGAGCGTATGGAGAAGATTTATGATAACTGGACGGACAATATCCGCGACTGGTGTATCAGTCGTCAGCTCTGGTGGGGGCACAGGATTCCGGCTTATTATTGCGATCAGTGCGGAGAGATCGTGGTGGCGGCCAAAGGGCCCCAGGCGTGCCCGAAGTGCGGCGGCACCCATTTTACCCAGGACCCGGATACGCTGGACACATGGTTTTCCTCGGCATTGTGGCCTTTCTCCACATTGGGATGGCCTGAGCATACGGAGGATTTGGACTATTTCTATCCCACGGATGTATTGGTGACCGGGTATGATATCATCTTTTTCTGGGTTATCCGTATGATCTTTTCCGGCTATGAGCAGATGGGGGAGAGACCTTTTAAGACGGTGTTGTTCCATGGACTGGTGAGAGACTCCCTGGGGCGAAAGATGAGTAAATCACTGGGCAATGGGATTGACCCTTTGGAAATTATAGACCAGTACGGTGCGGATGCCTTAAGATTGACCCTGATCACCGGCAATGCGCCCGGCAATGATATGCGTTTCTACTATGAAAGAGTGGAGGCCAGCCGTAATTTTGCGAACAAGGTCTGGAACGCGTCCCGTTTCATAATGATGAACATGGACCAGGAGGAAGAAAGAAGCGGTAAGCGGGGCTGGGAGGTATCCTATGACGAGATAAGAAACAGCCTGTATCCGGTGGATAAGTGGATTCTCTCCAAGCTGAACACCCTGATCAGGGAAGTGACGGACAATATGGACAGCTTTGAGTTAGGGATTGCCGTACAGAAAGTCTATGATTTTATCTGGGATGAATTCTGTGACTGGTATATCGAGATGGTAAAACCCAGACTTTACAGTACCGAAGCCGGTGAGGAAGAAGGAAAGCGGGCGGCACTGTGGACGCTGCAGAATGTGCTGATCGATGCCTTGAAACTGTTACATCCCTACCTGCCCTTTATCACGGAAGAGATTTTCTGTACCCTGCAAAGCGCAGAGGAATCCATTATGATCTCCAGCTGGCCGGTATATCAGGAAGACAGATGTTATACCAAGGAGGAGACGGCAATTGAGCTGATGAAAGAGGCCGTGCGGGGCATCCGTAACGTGCGGACCCAGATGAATGTAGCGCCGGGTAAGAAGGCGGCGGTGTACGTGGTCAGCGACAAGGAGGAGGTGCGGCAGATTTTTGAAGAGGGCAGGCAGTTCTTTACGGCCCTTGCGGCAGCTTCTGAGATGACCATTCAGACAGATAAGAGCGGGATTGATGACAGCGCCGTGTCTGTGGTGATTCCCAATGCCACGGTCTATATTCCCTTTGAGGAGCTGGTGGATATTGCCCAGGAGATTGCCCGTCTTGAGAAGGAGCAGAAACGTCTTGCGGGTGAACTTGCCCGGGTAAAAGGGATGCTGGGCAATGAAAAGTTCATGTCCAAGGCGCCAAAGCAGAAGGTGGAAGAGGAGCGCGGGAAACTGGAAAAATATACCCAGATGATGGCACAGGTGGAGGAGAGGCTTTCACAGCTTCGAGGATAACAATACAATAAGCCCGTTAAGCAAAGAAAATTCCCACGGAATAAAGATTCCAAAGGAATTTTCTTTAAGGGGTGGAAAATTGCAAAGTTTTGGTGTAAAGTTATATATAGGGTAATTTGGTTACGTTTTACGGAATGTAGAGAAAAGATATAAATATAATGAAGAAAGTGAGGTGAGTCACGTGGCCGCAGCAAATCTTTCATCAGAACAGCTGGAAAAGCTCAAAGCGGCGTTAGACAAGGCAAAAGGTCTGCCTCCGGCAGCATCGGTAACGGCATCAAAGGTAGGAGAAGTGTTACAGGCAGCTGTTCAGGAACTGCCGGAAGAAGAGAATAAACCCCATATTGAGACCAAACTGGCAGAAGGTACTTATCTGCGTGTGGAAGATGACGATATGACAGCGTGGCTCTATTTGGCACCGCCGGAAGAAGGACAGGTGTATACCAAGCGGGAATTGGAAGATTATCTGGAACTAAATGGTGTCATCAAAGGATTTCACAGTTCTAATCTTTCTGCTATGGTTAAGAAGAAAGTATATGACAGAGAAATTCTGGTGGCGAAGGGACAGGAGGCAGTGCCGGGGCAGGACGGTTATTTTGAGTACCTTTTTTCTCCGGAAGAGCATGTGGGTCCGGTGATTCGGGATGACGGTACGGTGGACTATTCCAGTATGAGTGCGCTGCAGAACGTGCATAAGGGCGATAAGGTAGCAGTCTATCATTATGCCGTACCGGGAGTGGATGGTTATACGGTTCGCGGTACTGTGTTAAAAGCCACATTGGCCAGAGACCTTCCGCCTATGCGAGGCAAGGGTATTACCAGAGAGAACGGCGTATATTATGCGCTCAATGATGGTAAAATAGAGGTGAAAGACGGTAAGATTGATATCCAGAATGTTCATGAAATCATAGGTGACGTGGATGCAATCACCGGCAAGATAGAGTTTTTTGGTGATGTGATCATCAATGGAAATGTGGACGGCGGCGTTACAATCCGTGCCGGACGTAATATAGAGATACATGGAACCACAGGCGGCGCTTCTCTTTTTGCAGGCGGTGACGTGCTTTTGTCCCGGGGGATACAGGGCGGCGGCAAGATAGCGGCAAGAGGAAATGTGTTCGCGGAATTTATCGAAAATACGACGGTGGAGGCCGGCGGCATCGTTCAGTCCAATGTCATCTTAAATTCCAAGGTGTCAGCCAAGGATAAGGTGATTACCAGTGGTAAGAAAGGCGCTATCATCGGCGGGCAGGTACATGCGCTCAAGAGTATTGAAGCCATGACGGCCGGCAACGATGTGGAGGTCAAGACCATACTGCACTGTGGCTATCAGCCAGAGTCTTTTGAGATGCTTTTGGAAATCAGACGTAAGGAGGCAGAGATTCAGGCAAGGCTTTCTAAATTGGTAGAAACCATGACGGAGGCGCTTCGTGAGAAGCGCAAGCGCGGAGGGAATGGCGCAGCTGCAACAGAAACCAGTCTTTCTCAGTGGAACCATTTAAAGGATGAATACTTTGCAGAACTGGATAGGATAGGCAAGCAGCGGGAAGAACTGGAAGCGTCCATGGAGCAGGGCAGAGAATCTTATATCAAGGTAGACGGGAATCTTTACCGAAACGTGGTCATCAGTATCAATGCAGAACAGATGATCATGGACAGAAATACCTGCTTTATGAAATACACCGCAGACAAGGGGATTATCGAGGGCTCGGTGATCATACACAATTAACGGCGAAAGAAGCAGGAAAATGACAGAACAGATTGATGGTTACGGGGCAGCGCAGGAGTATATCAGCGCTACCCCGAAATTTACGAAAAAAAACAGTATGGACAATACAGAGAAGTTTCTGGCGCATTTAGGATATCCGGCCCAGAATTGTAAAATACTTCACGTGGCAGGCACAAATGGAAAAGGTTCCGTTTGTGCCTATTTATCGACTGTTTTGCGAAAAGCAGGGATTTCCTGCGGGATGTTTGTCTCCCCCCATCTGGTGACCATGCGGGAGCGGTTCGTGATCGATGGCGAAATGGTCACAGAGGAGGCTTTTTTGGAGTCCTTTCATATTGTAAAGAGTCATTTAGACGATATGCCCAAGGAGCTGCAGGCGATCTCTTATCATCCTACTTTTTTTGAATTTCTTTTCTTTATGGCCATGGTGCTTTTTGAAAAGAGGAACGTGGAGTATGTGGTCTTAGAGACCGGTCTTGGAGGCAGGCTGGATGCCACCAATGTGGTAACAAACAAAAAGCTCTGCATTCTCACATCCATTGGCTATGATCACATGGAATATCTGGGGGAGACGCTTACCCGGATTGCAGGGGAGAAGGCAGGGATTTTACGTCCGGGTGTGCCGGTGGTCTATCCGGTCAAACAGCCGGAGGTGGCACGTGTCATAGAGGAAACTGCGTCTCGAATTGGTTCGGAAACGTTTCCGGTAGAAAGAGCTGCGATAAAAGAAATAAAGATTCTGGATAAAACAATTGATTTTTCTCTTCATTTAAACTATTATGATTATATTGGTTTTACTGTGTCCACATCTGCACTTTATCAGATTGAAAATGTTTCTTTGGCAGCAACGGCTTTTGGGCTGCTTGCAGATACACGCATTACGGCGAAAACTCTGCAAGACGGCATCAGGGAGACTTTTTGGGAAGGCAGGATGGAAGAAATTTTTCCGGGTGTGTATTTGGACGGCGCCCACAATATAGATGGGATAGAGGCTTTTTTAGAGACAGTAAGAGCACATCCTGTCACAGGAAGAAGAAAACTGCTCTTTTCCATGGTGCGGGACAAACAGTACAGAAAGGCGGCGCAGGCACTTGCCGGTTCCGGATTATTTGACGAGATTGGCCTGGCGGCCCTTTCAGAGGAGCGTGCACTGCCGCTTCAGACATTAGAAGATTCGTTTGGACAGTATACAGGGATCTGTGTCAGAGCCTATGACACGTTGGAGGCCGCGTTTACGAAACTGTTATCCCAAAGGGAGGACAAGGATAGGGTGTATATTGTCGGTTCATTATATTTGGCGGGCGAGATTAAGGCCCTGATAAGGAGATCTGTGCATGATCAATTTTGAAGAAGAATTAAAGAAATTTCATCCCAGCCTGGAAGTTGAGGATGCAGAGGAAGCAATTTATAATCAGGATTTAACGGATATGGCAGACCTGATGGTGAAAATAGTCAAAGACGCTAAGAAAGTGGAAGAAGAATAGGGGATTGGCATAGATGATCTGTTATCGGTGTGGATGTACTTTGTCAGAACACAATTTCTGTACGAACTGTGGTGCCGATGTAACCCTTTATAAAAGGATTATATATATATCAAACCGTTTCTATAATGACGGATTAGAGAGGGCGAGTGTCAGAGATCTGACAGGAGCTATTGCAAGTTTGCGGCAGAGTTTGAAATTTGACAAGAATAATGTGGAGGCCCGTAATCTTTTAGGGCTTGTATATTTTGAGACGGGCGAGGTAGTGGCGGCTCTAAGCGAGTGGGTCATCAGTAAGAACCTGCGTCCAAAGAAGAATATTGCAGATGACTATATTGATATGATTCAGACGAACCAAAACCGTCTGGACACGATCAATCAGACTATTAAGAAATATAATCAGGCGCTTACTTACTGTAATCAGGACAGCCTGGATTTGGCGGTTATTCAGCTGAAAAAGGTACTTTCTTTAAACCCGAAGTTTATTCGGGCGCATCAGCTTCTGGCGCTTTTATATATTAACAGCGAGGAGTGGGAGCGGGCGAAGAGGGAGCTGACCAGGTGTTTAGAAATCGACACCAACAATACGGCCACGCTGCGCTATCTCAAGGAAGTGGACGAGATGCTGATGCCGGAGGAGGGTGTCAAGAATACTTCTAAGAAGCAGAAGAAATCGGACGAGATTGTCAAGTATCAGAGTGGCAATGAGACGATCATACAGCCTGTCAATGTGAAGGAAGGCAAGGGTGTGACTTCCCTTCTCAATCTGGGAATCGGTCTGGCAATCGGTATCGCCATCGCCTTTTTCCTGATTCTGCCGGCAAGAATACAGTCGGCCAGGGCCAACATCGACGAGGAGCTGCGTAAAGTCAGTGAGCAGTCCGATGCAAAGACTGCTACCATTGATGAACTGCAGCAGCAGCTTGGCGTATTGGAAGAGGAAAAGAGTAATTTAGAGCAGGATTTGTCGGCATATCTGGGGACGGACGGTACGCTGCGGTCGGTGGACAGCCTGATGAAAGCTGCCGGCGCCTATCTGACCAATCCGGAAGAAGTCACAGTGGTGGCGGACTATTTAGAAGAGATTGCGGCGGATGAAGTGGAGGGTGAGAGCGATAATTCGGAGGCTTTTGAAAATCTCTATAACACGCTGCTTGCACTGATCGGACCAGAACTTGCGGAGTCCTATTATGATGACGGTTATGAGGCATACAGACAGGAGAATTACGCGGATGCAATCCCGAATCTCGAAAAGGCCTTCCAGTATGATGCCACCAATGGCGAGGCTTTATATAATCTGGCCAATGCTTATTACCGCATCGGAGAGATAGAGAAAGCGAAAGAGGCTTATCATCAGATCATCGATCTGTTCCCGGGAACTGAGAAGGCCAGCAAGTCTGAGGCGTTCTTAGAGGAAATGGAGAACGAAGTACAGGATTAAGAGCGGTGTCGCTAGACGTGTCGTTGGACGACGGCAGGCAGGATGCCGTTAGATAAATATATAGAAGAGACACGAAAGAGAACGTAGTGGAAAGTATCACATTACGTTCTTTTTTTGCGCGAACTCGGAAGACGAAGTCTTACGAGTCTGCTGATAGAGACGACGGCAAAGGATAGAGAAGCCGGCAGGCGTCATGCTTGCATTACGAAACATAACAGAAAGGAGTTTACATAATATGGATGAAGATTTCAGACTGATTGACAATAACTTATTGATAAGAATGCCGACGGAGATAGATCATCATAAATCGGTTAACATAAGTTCTAAGGCGGACCGCTTGATTCTCTCGAAAAAGGTGGAAAATGTAGTGTTTGATTTTGAACAGACAACCTTTATGGACAGCTCGGGAATCGGAATTATCGTAGGGCGGTATAAGAAGATATCCTGCTTCGGCGGTAAGGTATATGCCGTACATACGGGGAGCAGAATCAGAAGAATACTGCTTCTGGCAGGGGTGGAGAATATTGTGGAGATTATGGAGTAGTGTGAGAAGAACTTCATTGGAATAAAAGAAAGAGAGGAGCAGGAGAATAGGTATGATAGAAATTTTGGATAAGAAGGATTATAGGCAGATTACGAATGAGATACATCTGGAATTTGCGGCGGTGTCGGATAATGAGTCTTTTGCGCGGATGGCGGTTTCGGCGTTTATCACGCCCTTAAATCCCACCTTGGAAGAGGTGTCGGATGTGAAGACAGCTGTCTCCGAGGCAGTGACCAACGCGATTATTCATGGGTATGAAAACAGAGGATGTGTCACGGACCGTATTTATATGAACTGTGAATTGAAAAGGGACATGTTGGAGGTGGAGATCATAGACCGGGGTGTGGGCATCGAGGATGTAGAAAGAGCCATGGAACCTCTTTTTACCACCAGGCCGGAACTGGAAAGATCGGGGATGGGATTCGCTTTCATGGAAGCTTTCATGGATGACTTGGAAGTTAAGTCAGAACCTGGGCAGGGCACTGTGGTGCGTATGTGTAAGAAAATCGGCCTGGGCTCCTGGATTGGCAGTGAGGAGTAGCCTATGGAAGAGACTGCCGTATTAATCGAACGATCACAGGCAGGAGATAAAGAGGCAAGAGAGAAACTGATAGAGGAAAATCTGGGTCTGGTGCGTCATATTGTAAAGCGTTTTGTGGGAAGAGGCTATGATGCGGAGGATTTGTTCCAGATTGGGTGTATTGGCTTGATGAAGGCCATCGATAAGTTTGATTTGCAGTTTGAGGTGCGTTTTTCCACCTATGCAGTACCCATGATACAGGGAGAAATCAAACGGTTTCTCAGGGATGACGGGATGGTGAAGGTGAGCCGTACACTGAAGGAGAATGGGTGGAAGATTAAACAGGCGGCACAGCGGCTTTCTCAGGCATACGGCAGGGAGGCGACTCTGCAGGAATTATCCGAAGCTACCGCTCTTAGCGTGGAGGATATTGTGATGGCCCTGGATGCCAATGTGGAAGTAGAGTCTATTTATAAATCGGTTTATCAGTCCGACGGAAATGAGATCTATCTGGTGGACCAGGTGGTGGGCGGCAGTGCCGGTGTGGGCTGTGCCGCCGGATTGAGCAGTCTGAATGAGAGCGGTGCATGTGAAGATATGGAGAAAGAGAAAATCCTAAACCATATGCTGTTGGAAGAGCTGTTGGGAAAGCTGGGAGAAACGGAACGGCAGTTGATCGACATGCGTTACTTTCAGGACAAGACCCAGGTGGAAGTGGCCAAATGCCTGGGCATCAGTCAGGTGCAGGTGAGCCGCATGGAGAAGAGGATTTTGTTGCATTTGCGAAAGGAGGTGTGTTAGACTGATTCTTATAAAGAAGAGAATAAGATAAAATGCGGCAGGACAGAACCAGGATATAGGAGTATCATGGATTCATAACCGAAAGAGAAAGGCAGGGTGTACGGCATGAACACATTTCAATATCAGGTAGTGAGTATTGAGGGAGATTATGCGAACTTAAAAAGAATCGATGAGGAGAGTGATGACTTAAAGCTGGTGGCCAGAGCGCTTCTGCCCCCTGAGATTATGGAGGGGACGAAGCTTCTGTATGAGATGCTGGAGTATAAGATTCTTGGATAATAGGCTTGGCGGTCCGTAAACATGGATAGGCAGGCCGGTTACACGATGCCAAGAATATGTCCAATCCAGTATAATAACCCCAGGCACCAGCTGGTAAAGATACCATAGAGGATGACAGGACCGGCGATGGTAAAGATTTTACAGCCAATACCGAACACCTGGCCTTCCTTCTGGTACTCGATTGCCGCCGAGGCGATGGAGTTGGCGAAGCCTGTGATGGGTACAAGTGCCCCTGCGCCGCCCCATTCCACTAATTTGGGATAAAGGTTTATTCCGGTGAGAATCACACTCACAAGGACTAACAGCATGGAGCACCAGGAACCGGCGGTATCCTTGTCAAGTCCCATGGAGTTTGTGGCATAGTTTAGGATAATCTGTCCGATCAGGCAGATCAGTCCGCCGATAAGAAAAGCCTTGCACATGCGAAGCGGCAGGCTGTATTTGGGGGTAGATTGTTCTACATGCTGTCTGTAGGCTTCTTCTTTCTTTTCCTGTATGGTCTGCGGTTTCTGGTTTGGCGTCATAGTTTTGAGACCTTCCTTTCTTGCGGTTTATGATTCGTAAAGTTCTTTGGATAGATTAGGTGATTATTTCATAGTATGGATAGTTCAATCCAATAATATACGAAGTGGTATGCCTGGAAACATCAGGGATTACCATATAGAAATACGCGCTGGGTAAAATAAATCAAACTTCCAATCAGTTTTCCAAGCGCCACGGAAAGGATGGCGATGCCAAGGCCGTGGCGGAAGCCGATTCTTCTGGCAAAGATGGGGATGGTGTTGAGCATTTCCGCAATGGCCAATGCCAGGCATCCCACGAAAATACCTGCGAATACTCCGAAAACAATCAAAAAAATGGTACTGAGAATATCCCAGACACCGTCGGTGGTTCCCTGGCCGAAAAGCTGCCTTTGCCTTACAAATTCCCCGATCATGCCCCAGTCGCTGAAAATGCTGAAAAATCCGCCGAAAAGCGTACCCAGTACAACCATCTCTTCCAGCACAAATATCTTACGCGCCACATGCATTTTGCCGGCGAAGCGGGGAATCAGCCCTACCGAGATCAGGACTGTGAACACACCGGCCGAAACGATCAGCCCGGCGCTCAGGCCGATGACCGAAAGCAGTATTTGTCTAAGAAACATCAATTGTCTTGCCCTCCCTGTCAGCCGTCTCGATTAAGGATTTGTTTACATCCTGCTCATAGACCCGCATTTCTACTTCAATGGGGGTGGGATCCTTTGTAATCCTTCTGCCGCCGATGTGGTTAAAGAATACCGTGATGCCGACGGCTAGTCCCACAGAGTAAGATAATTCTAAAATGCCGTAGCCGTCTCCGGGGCGTCCCGCCACCATCTCATAAACCTTCGTAAAGACATCGTTGATGCCGATATCGTTGTGGAAGGCCATGATGGTAAAAGCGGTTCCGAAGAAGCTGACAAAAGCCACAAAGGCCAGCTTAATCCACTGGACAGCCCCTTTGTGTTTGTTTACGTCGATATACTCTATCAGCACATCCGTTTCGCCCAGATTTTCCACAGATGCATTCGGACAGACCTTTGCGATTTCTTCAATGATCTTCAGGATGCTTATGACCTGGCGCTTTTCCTCACCTTTTTTGAAATGATGCAGCTTGATGGCCTTGACTTTGGCAAGGATATGGTTATCCGTGCAAGTGAGCCGGCCAATGTCCTTTACATATACGTCGGGTGACTGTAGTTCTACATTCTGTTCTGCTTTCAGATAGATGGTTACACTATTAGTTGACATAATATTCCTCGTTCCCGCATTTCGTTATTCCCAGTACAATGGATTATTACTTTTTGTTGTACTAGTATACAGAGAAATGAGGGTTTTATACATTTTTTAAAATACCGCTGTCAATGACATTGCAGGTTGCCGTTTCAGGCTTTTTCCCCTATAATATTTTAAAGATATAGACGGCAAAGAAGGAAGAGGCGGCGTTAGTATGATAAACGATACACACAGTGAAAAATTGGATACGATTTGGGCGCAGCTTTCCAGACAGCGTGCCCGGGGTCAGAAGGATTTGATCATTACGCCGGGCAATTACGGAGAAGGCTTTCTTGCGGATAAGTTGAATCTGGACCTGGGAAATTTGGTCAGGTGCGGCGATTTCATAAATGAGACCATAGATATGGCAGGTGAGTTTGGGACGAATAGTCTGCTTTTGGCGGCGCGTCTGGGAAAGATGCTGCAGTTGGGAAACGGGATTGCGGGCAGGTATGAATGGCAGGAAGATGATGGCATAGCAATGCTTTCAGACTGTGTACTTCGGGCAGGGGGCGATGCTGCCATTTCCCAGAGGATATTATACTGTGACAGGCTGGATGATGTGGTGGAGGTTTTATGGATGACGGCCTTTTTACACCCTGTCATGGTACAGCTTATGCAAAGGGTTGACAAGGCTCTCAAAAACCACGCTCTGCCGGGAATGCAGATAGAGGCGATTGCATTCTCCAACCGGTATGGGATGCTTGGCAAGACACCGGGGGCGGAGGAACTTCTTATGCTGCACCGGAAACTGCTGTAGAAAGAGGAATTGTCCAAGGAGAATGGGGATTAAGATGGAAGAGAGGAAAGGGCATGACGGCACGGGTATCCGCATTCGCACCGTCACGCCCAAAGATGCACAGGCGCTTCTGGATATCTATGCGCCTTATATATTAAAAACAGCTGTTACGTTTGAGTATGAAGTGCCTTCTGTGGAAACTTTTGCGGAAAGGATAGCCAACACATTGGTGAGATATCCTTATCTGGCGGCAGTGGATGGAGAAGAGATGCTGGGGTATGTCTATGCCGGGCCCTTGCATGTAAGACCGGCGTATGACTGGTCTGTGGAGACTTCCATCTACGTGCGTATGGAGCAGAAGGGCAGAGGGATTGGCAGTGCTTTGTACAAGGCATTGGAGAGGATATTGCTTCGGCAGAGGATTGTCAATACTGCGGCCTGCATTGCCTATCCGGAGAGGGAGGATGAATATTTAACCAGGGACAGTGTGCGTTTTCATGAGAAACAAGGTTACAGGATGGTAGGACAGTTCCATGAGTGCGCCTATAAATTCGGGCGCTGGTATCATATGGTCTGGATGGAGAAACAGATTGGGCCCCATCCCGGGGTGATGCAGCCAATGATACCTTTTGGGGAACTGGAATAGGTAATTGCGAAACTGCGTTATCAAAAGTTTCCGTTGTACAAAATAGACAATCACCGTAGGGCACGCTTGCGCTGCACTGCCGCTCGCAGCGGTGCATAAGACGCCAGAATACGGCGTCTAAACACCGGCGGCGTCAAAGCACCCTACTTGTGATTTGTCTATTTTGCACAACTGCTTTCCTGAAAGAATGCGTTTCGTAATTACCTAAGAACCGGAAAGAGGAAAGGAGCAAGAAGATGAATTATCAGGAGGTACTAGAGGCGGCAAGACCCTGTATGGGTAAGGTATGTAAGGCCTGTGTGGTGTGTAACGGAAAAGCCTGTGGCAATCAGATTCCGGGGCCGGGGGCCAAAGGGGTGGGCGATGTGGCCATACGCAATTATGAGGCCTGGCAGAAAATCCGGGTAAATATGGATACTTTGAAGAAGAAGCATGAGGTGGATACGTCCATACAGTTATTCGGGAAGACCTTCCGCTATCCCTTTTTCGCGGGCCCGGTGGGGGCGGTGAATCTGCATTACGGGGATAAGTATAACGACATGACGTATAATGATGTGCTGGTGGCGGCCTGCGCGGATGCCGGTATTGCGGCTTTTACGGGGGATGGCACCAGTCCTGAGGTGGTGAAGGCGGCAGCGGCGGCGATCAAGGAAAGAGGCGGTGCAGGGATTCCCACCATCAAGCCCTGGAATTTTGAGACCATCCAGCAGAAACTTGCTTTGGTGAAGGAAGCAGGCGCCTATGCAGTTGCTATGGATATTGATGCGGCGGGGCTGCCTTTCTTAAAGAATATGGAGCCTCCGGCAGGGGCAAAATCCGTAGAGGAGATGAGTCAGATTATCAGGGAAGCGGGTCTTCCTTTCATCATCAAAGGCATCATGACCGTGAAAGGTGCGGTGAAGGCAAAGAAAGCCGGTGCCGCGGCGATTGTGGTATCCAATCATGGGGGCAGGGTGTTAGACCAGTGTCCGGCCACTGCGGAGGTGCTGGAGAATATTGTGGATGCGGTGGGCGGTTCCATGCGGGTGCTCGTGGACGGCGGCATAAGGTCCGGGGTGGATGTGTTTAAGGCGCTGGCCATGGGAGCGGACGGCGTGCTGATTGCAAGACCTTTTGTGACGGCAGTGTACGGTGCCGGCGCCGAGGGCGTGCAGGTGTATGTGGACAAGATTGCCGGGGAACTGAAAGACACCATGGAGATGTGCGGGGCTTATTCCATTGGAGAAATCAGCAGAGAGAAGATTTGGAAGTAAGGAGCAGACATTGAAGAAGACGGAACATATCATAAAAGAAGTGATGCCCGGCTCTATCGCACAGGAGATGGAAATTATGCCGGGTGATGTGCTTCTTACAATCAATGACAGTGAAATAGAGGATGTGTTTGACTACCGATATCTGATCAAGGATGAGTATATAGAAGTGGTGGTGCGCAAACCGGACGGGGAAGAGTGGCTTTTGGAGATCGATAAGGAATATGATGAGGACCTGGGAATCGAGTTTGAGAATGGCTTAATGAGCGATTACCGTTCTTGCAATAACAAGTGTATTTTTTGCTTTATAGACCAAATGCCGCCGGGGATGCGCAAGACCCTTTATTTTAAGGATGATGATGCAAGGCTTTCCTTTCTGCAGGGTAATTACATTACCTTGACCAATATGAGCGAGAAAGATGTGGAGCGGATTATCAAGATGCAGCTTGCGCCTATCAATATTTCTGTTCAGACGACCAATCCAGAGCTTCGATGCAAGATGCTCAACAATCGGTTTGCGGGGGAGAAGTTACAATTCCTGCAGAAGTTCTATGAAGGGCATGTGGAGATGAACGGACAGATTGTCTGCTGCAAGGCTGTCAATGACGGGGAGGAGCTTCGCCGCAGCATCACGGATTTGATGGCATATCTGCCCTTTATGCGCAGTGTGTCGGTGGTGCCGGCAGGCATCAGCAGATTCCGGGAAGGCTTGTATCCCATTGCGCTGTTCACCAACGAAGAGGCGGAGCAGATTGTGGATATGATCGAGAGTTATCAGCAGACATGTTATGAGACGTATGGGCTGCATTTCATTCATGCCAGCGATGAGTTCTATATTTTGGCAGGCCGGGAATTTCCAGAGGAAGAACGATATGACGGTTATATCCAGTTGGAGAATGGGGTGGGTATGATGCGCCTTTTGATGGAGGAGTTTTCCCAGGCCTTTCATGCATCAATAAATAACAAATGTTATCATAAAAACAGAGACACCTTCAAACGGTCGCTGACTGTGGCTACAGGACAGCTGGCCTGTTCCACCTTGGAGGCGTTTGCAGCACAGTTGATGGAAGCCTGGCCGGGACTTAAGATAAAGGTCTGTGCCATCCGCAATGATTTCTTCGGGGAGACCATTACGGTTTCCGGTCTGATCACGGGCCAGGATTTGATAACCCAGCTGAGACAGAGGCAGGAGACAGGAGAAGATCTGGGAGAGACACTGCTTATCCCGGCCAATATGCTTAGAAGCGGGGAACAGGTCTTTCTGGATGATGTGACCGTGTCGGATGTGGAATCCGCGCTGGGCCTTCGGGTGGTGCCAGTGGAGTCCGGCGGACAGGATTTTGTGGATGCTGTTCTTGATGAGACGTATTGTATGAAACGGGAAAACGACCAATTTGTCTATGTGCAAGGCTATGACAGATAGAAAGAGAGTGAGAGAAAAGCATTATGGAGTATACGGTAAAGCGTCTGGAACAAGAAGAGATTGCCTATATTTATAAAACTTATATGACCAAGGATTTTCCGAAAGGGGAGTTAAAGCCCCTTAGCCACATTGTGAGAAGCATGGAGAAGGGATTTGGCTTCACTCTTGGATTTTATGAGGGAGACAAACTGATCGGGTATGCGGTGCTCATTGTGGCCAAAGAGAAAGGCTGTGCCTTGTTGGATTATTTTGCCATCCGCAAAGAGCACAGAGGTCAGGGACTTGGCCATGAGGTTTTTTTGCTTTTGACAGAGTATTTTGAAAAGAACCTGCCCCAAGTGAATGGGATTTATATCGAGGCGGAGCAGACGGCCAAGGCAAAGAATGAAGAAGAACGGACTGTCCGCGGCAGAAGAATCTCCTTCTATCAGTCCTGCGGCTGTGCGATGACGGAATTGGAATCAAAATTATTCGGCGTGGAGTACAGCATTTTGTACCGGCCGCTTGGCGCGCGCGGGGATTTCCCCACATGGGAGGCTGTGGACACTATCTACAGGACTATGTTTAAGAAGTCCCATTATCGTTGCTTCGTGATATTGACCACAGTACCGAAGAGTCCGGATGAGGCGTGACGGCCAGAATGAAAATGACTGTACCGGAAATACGAAGGGAGCCTTGCCGGTTGTGATGAAGAAGGAGTATGCTGATGCGCTCGCTATATAACAGTTTTATCATTGCGGTTTCCATATATTCCAGGATTCCGATGCCAAAGGTGGAATGGAGCCAGAAGAACATGAAATATACATTGTGCTTTTTCCCGGTGATCGGCGTGGTGATTGGCGCACTTTTTTATGCCTGGGGGAGAATCTGCATGGCCTGCGGGTTCGGACAGGTGTGTTTCGCGCTCTTTGGGACGGTGATTCCCATAGCGGTGACGGGCGGGGTTCATCTGGACGGCTTTATGGATACTGCGGATGCCCTCCACTCTTCTGAGAAAAAGGAGAAGAAGCTGGCAATACTCAAGGACCCCTATGTGGGCGCTTTTGGTGTGATTGCGCTGGTGGGATACTGCTTTTTGTATGGGGCGGGATTGACCCAGATCTGGCAGACGGAGCACCTGCTGCTTCTGGCTCTTAGCTTTGTCATTTCCAGGTCCTTAAGCGGCATGGCGCTTGTATGGTTTCAGGGGGCGAAAAAGGAAGGCGTCCTATATACCTTTGCGGCAGCGGCACAGAAACAGACTGTGCGGGTGGTGCTGGTACTGGTTCTTGGAGGATGCTTTATCTGCCTGATACTGCTTTCACCGGTAATCGGTGCGGTGATGGCGCTGGCTTCCATGTGGGTGTGGACCTATTATTATTATATGTCTAAGAATCAGTTTGGCGGTATCACCGGAGAGCTGGCGGGGTATTTCTTAAGTCTGTGTGAGCTGTCTAGTGTGTTGGTCATAGGGTTTATGGGAAGGGTGATGTGAGTTTAACAGATTGAAGAGAGGAGATGGAAGTGAAATTATCTGAGTTATTGGGAGAAACTAGTGAATATGAAAAGAAGCAGAAAGTAGAAATGAGAAAGCCGAAAAGCTGGCTCAAAAGTGTTAGTGCATTTGCAAATGGGAATGGCGGAGTATTGATTTTTGGTATTGCAGATGATGATACGATAACCGGAATCGAGGATGTAAAGATTGCGTCTGAGTATGTCAGTCAGAAAATAAAAGAACGTATTGAACCATTTCCAGAGGTTACAATGCAGATTCATGGTATGGAAGAAGGAAAAAACTTACTTGTTGTGGAGGTTATGAAAGGGCAGGAAACACCGTATTATTATAGGGGTGATGGCAGTACGGAGGTTTTTGTCCGAATTGGAAATGAGTCTGTTGCTGCAAATGCGTCAGAGTTAAAGAGGCTTGTATTGCGTGGAAAAAATTCTTCCTTTGATTCCTTAATAACAGATTATGATTTTAAAGATTATTCCTTTTCCAAACTAAGAGAACGATATAAAGAGTGGACTGGTACAAGTATGCCGGATAAAAGTTTTGAATCTTTTGGAATCGTTGATGAAAAGGGAAAACTGACCAATGCGGGTGCATTGCTTGCAGATAATTGTCCGATTCGCTATTCCCGGTTATTCTGTACACACTGGAATGGATTGGATAAAAGCAATGGTCAAGTGGATGCATTGGACAGTGCAGAATATAGTGGCAGTTTGATTATGCTGTTGAATGAAGGAGTTGGCTTTGTAAGAAGAAATATGAAAATGCTGTGGAAAAAGACTGCCAATTCTCGGATTGAAATGCCCGATTATTGTGAGCGGAGTGTTTTTGAAAGTCTTGTGAATGGACTGATTCATCGCGACTATCTGGTAAATGGCAGTGAGGTTCATATAGATATTTTTGATAATCGTCTTGTGATTTATTCACCGGGTGGGATGCCGGATGGGACTAAAATACAGGAGAGAGATATTGATACGATTCCTTCTACAAGGAGAAATCCGGTATTGGCAGATATTTTTGGACGTTTGGGATATATGGAACGTCAAGGAAGTGGATTAAATAAAATCTGTGAAGCATACGAAAATGCAGCCAATTATGAGGAGGGAATGGAGCCGGAATTTTATTCAGACAGAGTGCTTTTTATGGTAACTTTAAAGAATCTGAATTATAAAATGTTATGGAATGAAGCTGAAAGTGAAGCTGAAAGTGAAGCTGAAAGTGAAGCTGAAAAGATTATTTTGACAGAACTTGATCAGGCATTATGTGAATTATTAAAGAAAAATCCTAATATAACGCAATCACAGATACAGAAACAATTGGCGCTATCCAGAAGTAAAGTGCAAAGAACTATGAAGAGATTATCGAGCGAAGGAGTGATTGAAAATATAGGTTCGCATAGGAGAGGAAATTGGAAAGTGAAACAATAATGTATTAAAAAATGTTTGCAAGCGACTTAAAACAAAAGACGGAAAGGGGTATTTTCTATGGAAGATACGTCTGATAATAGAATAGATGAATTCAATGAAAAACCATTAAAGCGTATATGTGTCGGTCTGCTGGCCCACGTAGATGCCGGAAAGACAACTTTAGCGGAACGGATTCTCTATCTCAGCGGTATGATACGCCGGCTGGGGCGGGTAGACCATAAAGACGCTTTCCTGGATACGGACAGACAGGAGCGGGAGAGGGGTATCACAATCTTTGCCAAGCAGGCTAGGTTTTGCTGGCGTGATGTGGAAGTCATGCTTTTGGATACACCGGGACATGTGGACTTTGCGGCGGAGATGGAGAGGACCCTGCAGGTGTTAGACTATGCGGTGCTTATCATAAGCGGCGCAGACGGCGTGCAGGGACATACACTGACTCTCTGGAAACTGCTAGAGCGGTATCAGGTGCCAGTATTTCTTTTTATCAATAAGATGGACCAGCCGGGGACGGATGCGGACGCACTGCTTGCAGAGCTTAGAAAAAGTCTGGATGAGCGGTGCGTATCTTTTGTGTGCCAAAGTAAGGAGGAGAGGGCGGCGTTCTATGAGAACATTGCGGTCTGTGATGAGGAACTTTTGGAGCGGTATCTGGAACTGGAGGAGTCTTTGGGACAAGGAGACTTGGATAGTTGGACGCCTTTTAGCGGGGAGGAGATTGCGGGACTCATAGCCAAGCGGAAGCTGTTTCCCTGCTTTTTTGGCTCCGCCCTGAAAGGAGAGGGTGTGGAGGCCCTTTTGGACGGACTTTCCAGCTATACGCGGATGCCTTCTTACGGTCCGGAGTTTGGGGCCAGGGTATTTAAGATTACCCGGGATGCCCAGGGAGTCAGGCTTACCCATGTGAAGGTCACCGGGGGCTGCCTGAAAGTGAAGCAGATGATACGCGGCAGGAAGCGGAATGCGGGACATGAGACGGATGCGGGATTCGAGACGGAGGAAAAAGTAGACCAGATTCGCCTGTATAGCGGTGAAAAATATACCACACAGCAGGAAGTGACGGCGGGGAGCGTCTGCGCTTTGGCGGGACCCACAGGGACCTTCTGCGGACAGGGGCTGGGAGCAGAGGGGGAGGATACGGTGCCCCTCTTAGAACCGGTCATGACTTACCGCATTATTTTACCGCCGGGAAGTGATGTGCATCGTATGTATAACATGTTATGTCAACTTGAAGAGGAGGAACCGCAGCTTCATATCGTATGGAGAAAGCAGGTCGGCGAGATACATGTACAGCTTATGGGGGAAGTGCAGATTGAGATTCTGCGGAATTTGATTCAGGAACGATTTGGGGTGGAAGTGGACTTTGACGAGGGAAGTATCGTCTATAAGGAGACCATTGCCGATGTGGTGGAGGGCGTGGGCCATTTTGAACCGCTCAGGCATTATGCGGAGGTGCATCTGATTCTGGAGCCGGGCGAGCGGGGCAGCGGACTGCAGTTTTCCAGTCGCTGCAGTGAAGATAAACTGGATAAGAACTGGCAGAGACTGATCTTGACGCATTTGGAGGAAAAGGAACATCTAGGCGTGCTGACCGGGTCGCCGATTACGGATATGCAGATTACGCTGACGGCGGGGAAGGCCCATTTGAAACATACGGAGGGCGGGGATTTCAGGCAGGCGACCTACCGGGCTCTCAGACAGGGACTTTGTAAGGCTGGGAGCGTGCTGCTGGAGCCGGTCTACAGGTTTCGGATAGAAGTACCGGCGGAACTGATTGGCAGGGTTATGACGGATATGCAGGCTATGTCCGGCAGCTTCGGGGCGCCCCAGACAGCGGGAGAGTCGGCCGTTCTTATGGGCACGGTGCCGGTGTCTGAGATGGGTGGTTATCAGGCGAAGCTTCTTGCCTATTCCGGCGGAAGAGGACGGCTTACCACGGTATTAAAAGGATATGAACCTTGCCATAATGGGGAGGAAGTCATTGCAAAGATGGGTTACGAGGCGGAACATGATATGGACAATCCCTGCAGCTCTGTGTTCTGCGCCCACGGGGCAGGTTTTGTGGTGGAGTGGGACCAGGTGGAGGCGTATATGCATCTGGAGAGCACGCTGACGGAGGATAGGAAAAGACAGGATGGAGAGATAGAGAAAGGGGCCGACAGTTTTGCTGCCCGCTATGCGAAAAGAAGGGGCGGGGATACTTTAAGCACGGCGGAGGACTTCATAGGGCAGGAGGAGATTGAAGAGATCATAAACCGCACCTATGGCCCCAGGGAAAGGAAGAAGCAGGGGTATGCCAGGACGATTCATGCACCCGCAAAGGCAGATACGAAATACAAGGGGCAGGAACAGCCCAAGGAAGAGTACTTGTTAGTGGACGGTTATAATATCATCTTTGCCTGGGAAGAGTTAAAGGAGCTGGCAAAGACTACCCTGGATGGGGCAAGAGGCAGGCTGATGGATATTTTATGTGATTATCAGGCCTGCCGCGGGATACATTTGATTCTGGTGTTTGACGCCTATAAGGTGAAGGGGAATCCCGGCAGTGTGGCCAAGTATCATAATATTGACGTGGTGTATACGAAAGAAGCCGAGACGGCAGATCAGTATATTGAGAAAGCAGCCCATGTGATGAACAGGAATTACCGTGTGCGGGTGGCCACTTCGGACGGACTGGAACAGTTGATCATCATGGGTGCCGGGGCTGTCAGAGTTTCCGCCAGGGAACTGCATGAGGAAGTGGCGGCGGCCAAGGAGGTATTGCGGCAGGAGTATCTAGAAAAGCATGAGATAAGGGATGGGGAGAAAAACTATCTGTTGGATAGCGATAAGTTAAGATTTTTATAAGAAATCCCATGGGATTTTGTAAGGAACTTCCTTTATGATAACAACAGGCTTAAGGAAAGGCGAGGTTTCAAACCTTCGGAACAGAAAGATGGACGAATGTGTATTGGTAGTAGATGATGATAGAGAGATTGTGCGGGCTATAGCCCTGCTTTTGGAAAAGGAGGGCTATCGTGTGCTTAAGGCTTATGACGGCATGGAGGCACTGCGGATTCTGGGAGAGCAGTCGGTGCAGTTAATCATTATGGATGTGATGATGCCGAAGCTGGACGGGCTTTCAGCCATGATGAAGATTCGGGAAAGAAAGAATCTGCCCATTATTGTCCTAAGCGCCAAGACAGAGGATACGGATAAGATTCTGGGACTGTCCATGGGTGCGGATGATTATGTGTCCAAACCCTTTCATCCCCAGGAGCTGGCAGCCCGGGTGAAAAGCCAGCTTCGCAGGTATACCATGCTGGGCGGGATTCATGCCCAGCATGAGGAGGATGAGATTGTAAACGGCAGACTCTGCTATAGACTGCAGGAGCGCACACTTTATGCGGACGGGGAGCCGGTGAAGCTGACGGCTACAGAGACCAAGATTATGGAGCTGCTCATGAAAAACAGAGGCCGTATCTTTCCGGCAGAGGAGATTTATGAGAGAGTCTGGGAGGAACCGTCCTTTGCGCCGGAAAATACCGTGATGGTACACATTCGCCATATCCGGGAAAAAATCGAGCTGAACCCGAAAGAGCCAGAATATATAAAGGTGGTGTGGGGTATTGGATACAAGATGGAAAAAAAGTAAGGTAATATGCAGTTTTGCAGCGTTTTTTATGGGTGTGAGTATGCTGCTTGTGAATCTGGTCCCGGCGGTCTGCCTGTACTTGGCGCTGGGTGATCAGGCCTTCTTATCTGTGGTGGATTACCAGGAGAGTGACGAGTTCAGGAGTCTGATCAGCGGACGGCTGGAAGAGTTAATCAGTGCAGCCACCGGCGGTAAAGGCTGGACTTTCGGCAATGCGGCTGTCACAGAAGGTTATGGTTATTATGACGGCCGGCCGGGCGGATACATGGGTTTGCTTGACCGGGCGCTCAATGAGGTGACTGTGACGGAGGAGACGGTAATTGAGCAGTCTGCGGATTATGTGGACGACTATCAGGATGCATTGGAAGACTGGCAGAGACACCGAGAGGAAGCGTATGCAGCGGAAATGTCCGAGTATGGGTATGATACCGATTACTATGACGGGTATGCGTATGTTGATGGCCCAGAGTGGACACTGGATGACTACATGGCTGATATGGCGCGCAATAAAAACATCCGTTATGCAGTCATATTCCAGGACAAACTGCTCTATTCCAACATCGAGGGTTATGAAGAGCAGACCGGGGAGGCATGGGACAAGTCCAATTTCTACCAGGCGCTTTCCGAAGAAGACTATAATTTTGCCCTTTGGTATAATTGGTCGGACGACGGTAAAGTGCAGATGGTAAAGGACGGTCTTGCGGTGGACGTGTACGGGGATGGCATCTATGGGGATGACAGCCTGTGGTATGTGCCGGGTTACGCCAATTTTACCCTGGGTGAATCGGCCAAAGACGCCAGAGTCTTCATGGCAGCAGCGAAGGAACCCAAGCTGTATCTGGTGGGAGACTACGGGGGATACGGCGTAGATCAGTATGGCGGAAGACTCTACTATATGAAGCTTGCCAGGACAGACATGCACAGAGACTTTCAAAGGATTTGTCAATATTTAATAGCATCTGTTATTCTATTAGCTTTCGCATTGCTGATGCGTAAGAGTAAGCGTCTGGCGGACCAAAAAATTGCTGCTTGGACGGGGCAGGTGTTTCTGGAGGTGAAAGTCTTTTTATGGCTGCTTATTCTGCTTTTCTTGGTGGGAAAGAGTGTGGGTGTACTGTCTTCCGTTTATTGGAAAATCAGCAATGGGTTTTCCTCCTATTTTTGCTGGAGCACGGATATCTTCTATGAGGTTTCTCAGCTGTGTCGGGCAGGCGTTTATCTTACAGCATTTTACTGGCTCTTTTACCTGGCAGTATTGGATTGGAAAGGGAACCGTAAGAAACAGAAGAAACCGCTCCTGGATCTGCTTAAGGTAAAAGACTTAGGGTATCCGCTTCAGAAAAGACTGGTGCGCAGACAGCGGATGAAAGTGATCATGGAGATTGCCATACTGTTGGTTGCCGGGGCAGTCTGCCCCGGGGTGTGCCTGCTTTATGGGGCAGCCTCCTCTTATGGGGCTTATGATTATGGGACCTATGACTGGGTTTATGAATGGGCCTATGGCGGAGGCGCTTATACCGGTGGGATAGTCGTGATGATTGTGTTGATGATTTCCTTGTGTATGCTCCTTGGATTTATGCTTCTGGATGTCATGACGCTTCGAAAGAACCGCCGGCTGGCGGAAGATATAGGTGCTCTTTCCGATCAGATTCAGGCGGTGCGGGAAGGAAATCTGGCGGATGATCTGCAGCTTTCTACGGACACGGACTTACAGGAGGCGGCTAAGAATCTCAACGAGATACAGAAAGGCATGGAGACAGCGCTTCGGGAACAGATTAAGAGCGAGCGTATGAAGGTAGATCTGGTAACCAACGTGTCCCATGATATCAAGACGCCGCTGACTTCTATTATCAGTTATGTGGAACTGCTCAGACAGGAACAGAATCTGCCGGAACATGTGAAGGAGTTCATTCAGATTCTAGGGGAAAAGTCCGAGCGCTTAAGAAATATTGTGCAGGATGTATTTGAAATCAGCAAGGCAACGTCAGGACAGCTGCCTGTGCAGATGGAAATTCTGGATATGGGGAAGCTGTTACGGCAGACACTGGCGGATATGAATGGTCAGATTATCCAGAGCAGCTTTACCATGAAATTGGCAATCCCGGAAACCCCCATGCCGGTGCTGGCGGACGGGCAAAGACTCTACCGGGTGTTCCAGAATCTGCTGCAGAACGCATTGTATTACTCCCTGGAGGGGTCCAGAATTTATCTGTCGCTCACAGAGGAGACAGGGTGTATTGTGGTTCGAATGAAAAATACATCCAGTGTGGAATTAGAGCACACCAAAGATTTTACCGAGCGCTTTGTGCGCGGCGACGAGAGCCGCACGGACGGCGGCAACGGGCTTGGCCTGTCCATAGCCAAGAGCTTTACCCAGGCCTGCGGCGGGAATCTTACCGTGGAGACGGACGCAGACCTTTTTACGGTGACAGTCTCCTTTCAGAAAGCCGCAGAATTAAGCTAAATCCCAATTAATATCAGATGTTGTTTTATCGCCGGGTTTTTTGATAAACATCAGACCTAAAGTGCCTGCGCCGCAGTTGCAAGATACTGTGGCGGAGGCTTTCTGTAATATAATTCGTTCAAAAGTCATATATTTCTCTACTTCGGCTAAAATCTCGTCAATCTGGCGTACACTGCAGCCGGCATAGGTGACAAAGAGTATACGAGAATCAATCTGTTTACTATGTTTCAAGAGCTTTTTCACATACTGCCTGTTCACCCGGTGTATATTGCCGCTTTCTATTCCCCAGAGCTTCAGCTTGTTTTTGGACATAGCCAGGATTGGATGGAGGTTCAGACTGGTACAGAGCCTGTGGATGGTGCCGTTTATTTTACCATTGTGGTAAAGGACGGCAGTACCAGGCACCAGGAAATTGGAGAAAATACGCTGCCTGTATTCTTCCAATGCCTCGCAGATTTCCTGGACGCTTTTATCTTCCTCAGCCAAAGTGGCGGCATAAAGCACCATAAGGCCGTGGCCGCTGCTGATGTGTGCGGAATCGATTACGGTCACATTGTCAAAACTTTTACTGGCTTGTGCGGCGTTGGGATAGGCGCCGCTTAAGCTGGCGGCGGCCGTGATGTGAATGACATGCTCCGCCTGCGCCAGGGTGTCTGCAAAGAAGTATTCGTACTCCGCTGGAGACGCCGTGGAGGAATGGGCCTCATTACCCTCTATCTGCAGATAGGGCACAAGACTGTCGGAGGAGACTTCAAAGAGGTCGCAGAAACGCCCCTCCTTCGTGTGGACATAACAGTACATAAGCCGGATTTGGAAGCGTTCCAACAGACTGTTTGGCAGATCGCAGATGCAGTCGGCTGTGATGGCTATTTTGCGTTTCCGGGCTCTGCGAATCTGGTTGATGGTACTCTCATCCTCAAGATCTGCGTCGGCCTCTTGCGCCATATATTCAATCAGTTCCGCAGGCAGGTACTTCAACAGACTTGCCTCTAAAAGCAGGGTATTGATGGGCTTGGCAAGATAGCCGTTAAAGCCCATGTTCTGATAGATTTGGTCAGCCCCGGCGCAGACATTGGCGGTCAGAGCAATAACAGGTGTTTTTTGACAAAATCCTCTGGTCTGGCTTCGAAGGGCATGAAGGGTGGCTTCTCCGTCCATGTCCGGCATCATGTGATCCATAAGGATAATGTGGTAGGCGTTCTCGGCAGTCTTTTTCAGACATTCCCGGCCGCTTTGCGCAGTGTCGATCTGTACTTTTGTATCACGCAACAGTTTTTTGACCACCAGCAGATTCATGGTGTTATCGTCCACCACCAGAATCCGGGCATCGGGTGCAATAAAGCTGCGTTTGTAGCGGGAACGGCGATTTAACTGCTTTTGGGCGGCAAAGTTGATCACGCCGATGGGCTGCGCGTTGACAATGCGCTGTTTGAGTTCTATGGTGAAGACGGAACCTTTGTGATAGACGCTGTCCACGGTGATTTTACCGCCCATCAATTCCATCAGATGTTTGCAGATGGTCAGTCCCAGGCCAGTGCCTTCAATGTTTCGTGTATCTGATTCGTCCACTCGTTTGAAAGAGCGAAACAGGTTGTCCAGGTTTTCCCTGCGGATACCCATGCCGGTGTCTTCCACGGAAATGCGAAGCAGAATCTGATCTGACGCAATACGTTCTTCCTTTGCGCTCAAGGTGACAGAGCCGCTGTCAGTATATTTGACCGCATTGGTCAATAAATTGGTGATGACCTGCTTGATACGCACCTCGTCGCCATAGAGCATGGAAGGAATTTCGGGGTCGATGTCCACTTTAAATTCCAGATCTTTTTGATGCGCCCGGACCCAGATCAGATTGACAAGGTCGCTGAACAGAGAGCTGACTTCGTATTGGCCTGCCACGATTTCCATCTTGCCGGATTCCAGTTTGGACAAATCCAGAATGTCATTGATGATGGTGAGAAGCATTTTGCTGGCATTCTGTATGTTGATGGCGTTTTCAGCGATTTCGTCGGAAATATCCTCCCGCAGTATCATTTCGTTTAAGCCGATGATGGTGTTGATGGGGGTACGGATTTCATGACTCATATTTGTGAAGAAGGTGTCTTTGGAGCGTGCAATCCGTTCCACTTCCGCCTTCTTTTCTTCCACCAGCGCCTTTTCTGTCTCATAAGTCTTCGTCTGCATCTTTAACAGGATACCGATGAAGCAGCTGACAAAGAGAAGCGTAACATAAGAGCCCGTAAAGCTGTAAAAGCGTTCCACAGGCGGGATGCGTTCCGGATGAAAATAGGCGGCTATGTAGGTGGCAAGAAAGGAGGCCGCAGATAGACACAGGGCAAGCCAGAAGGCTTTTCCTTGAAACAGCAGGAAAATATAGACAAGTCCCAGCACAAACCATAGGGGAGTGCCGCCGTCCATGCCGCCGCTTAAGAAAAAGACAAACGGAAAAAGGATTACATTTGTGCCGATGACAAGCAGCCAGGCTGCCAGTTTTTGGGAAAACAGTTTTTTCAATTTTATACGTAGTTTTTGTAACATAGTTGATCTGTCTGCCTTTCCTGCTATTGCGTATCGTTGCTGATATGGGATTCTTCCCAGGCGCTAAGTGCCTCGTAAGCGTTTATAAAATCAAAATCAGAAGTCAGCTGTCTAAGCGTATCGGAAAGCTCCACAAGGGGGATATTATGATATTGGCTGCCGGCAAGCCGGTCCAACAGGCCGCTTAGACCTTCCGTCTCAAAAGAAGTCAGTTTCTCCTCCAGCTGCCGAAGCAGGCCGGTGAGCGACTGTTTATCCATTTCCTGCAAGGGGATGGTGTCTTTGGCATTGTCTGCGGGGCTGGATGCTTTGTCTGTTTCAGCAGGGCTTCTGCGGGAATCTTGCGGGTAGACAAAAGCATTGTCCTGCAGGGCGTGGAGAAGCTGCTGATAGGCTTCCATCAGTTCTTCATGATGGGTCAGAATATGGTCAATCCGGTTCTCTTTGCCGGCCATCTCAAGCTGTAAGGCAAGTTCGGAAAGGCTGACGGCGCCGATGCCCTTAGCGTTTCCCTTTAAGGCATGGACTGTGATCACGTAATTTTTCCAGTCCTGCTCTGTATAGAAATCGGTGAGCTGTTCTAAGCGTTTCGGACCCTCCGCATGGAAGATTCTGATGATTTCACGAAATCCCTCTTTGTCCCCGCAGTAAGCATATCCCTGCTCGATATCGATGCCGGATTTGGTCAAAAGAGCAAGGGCCCTGGTGTCGGATTCACCTTGTGTATTCTCTGCAGATTCCTTTCTTTGCCCGGAAACAGGAGAGCCGGCGTTGGAAGGCATGTCTGTATTTTCTTCCACAACAATCTGCTTTTGTATGGGTATATAGCGGCGCAGCAGACGTTCCAAAACACTAAGTTCTATGGGCTTGGCAATAAAGTCGTCAAATCCCTCAGAGAGGAACATCTCTCTGGCGCCGCCAATGGCATTGGCGGTAAAGGCAACAATAGGGAGGGACTGATAGTAAGTGCCGGGGTTTTGCCGGATTTTATGCAGTGTCTCCACGCCGTCCATCTCCGGCATCATATGATCAAGGAATACGAAATCGAATTCCGGGGATTTCAGCTTATTCAGGGCATCTTGTCCGCTGTCCGAAAGGATGACTTTGATCTGATAGGGCAGCAGGAGTCTGGCCATGACTTTGAGATTCATAGCATTGTCGTCCACCACCAGCACTTTGGCGGTGGGTGCAATAAATCTGTTATGTAAACTAATGTGCTGCCCATCGTTTGGCATCAGCTTCTGACCGTTGAAGACTGCCGCTATAGACAGTACGGTAAAAGGTTTATAGATGCGCAGCATATTGCTGCTTAAGGATATTTCCTGGCCATAATTTAAGAAGAGCACTACGGTATATTCTCTGGCCAATTCTTCAAAGAAGCTGCAGTCTTCCTGGTATTCCTCCCAGCCGATAAAAATATGCGTGTAGGATTCACGTTCCATCCGGCGTTTTAATTCCGGCAGGTTCCGGCAGACCCTGAAAGGGATGCCAAACTGGCTGGCAATGTGATTGATACAGCTTTCATAACCTTCGCGGATGACGGAATAGTTGTAGTTGTCCAGATTGATATAACAGGCGGCAAAGAGGTTTTTCTTGTTCCGAATAGAAACAATGGGTGTTTCATCCAGCACTTTTTGGGGAACGGTAAACTGGAATTCACTTCCCGTGCCCGGGACGCTGTCCATGGTGATGAAACCGCCCATACTGCGCACTAACGCCTGGGTGATGGCAAGGCCTAAACCTACGCCGCCCTCTCGGCGATTGCGTTTGGAGTCCCCCTGGCTGAAACTGGTAAAGATTTTTTCCATATCGGCACGTTTGATACCGATACCGGAATCTTTCACACTGACCATCAGATTAATGCCGTATGCTTCTTTACGGCTTTTGATGCGCAGGATGATGCCCCCTTCTTTGGTGAATTTGGCGGCGTTTCCGATGAGATTCATGATGATGCGGCGGAGTTTTAGCTCATCGCCCATCAGATTGCTGGGCAGGTCGGCATCGCAGTCCACGATCAGTTCCAACTGCCGGCTGTTATCCATGGTCAGGGCGCTGTTGATAATATCAGTGATCGTGGAGGTGATGTTATAGCTTTCTTCCGCCAGTTCCAGTCTGCCGCTTTCCAGTTCCGAGAAATCCAGAATATTGCTGACCGTGGAGAGAAGATTGCGCCCGGCGGTCTGAATGTCTATCACATCCCGCCGCACAGCACCGGGAAGATCTTCTTGTAAGATGGCTTCGCTTAAGCCGCAGACGGCATTGATAGGCGTGCGGATTTCATGGGAGACATTGACCAGGAAGTCATCTTTGCTCCGCTTGGCTATTTCCAGCCCCTCGATGTTTTCTAACAACTGTTCGCTGGTTTCCTGACGGTCTTTTATGATAATCCACATGACGGCGGATACGGTGTAAAGGGAGATGAACTGAATAAAGAAGCGGAGGATATCATGTGTATTGGCAAAACTGATTGTCTTGGCGATCAGGCCATGATAAAGAAAGATAAAAACAGGGACGATCAGGCCCAGATAGACAATCTGCCTGATACAGAAAATACTGAGCAGTACAATAACACCTGCCATGGTAATGAGCATGGAAGGAAAACTGTCCGTAAGCAGAGCGAAGAGGACAAAGTTGAGCCAGACCATGAGGGATATAAAGCGCGCCCTGCGTTCATGGTCCCAGGATTCTTGATAATGGACCAGCCATCCGGCGGCCACGGGCAGAAAGATGAATTCCTGGATATAAATACCCCACCCATAGAGATGGCCGGTGATAAACATAGCCAGGGTGTACAGACTCAGTACGGCAAGTACGATGCGTTCCAGCCTCTTATGAGACGGCGATGATTTTAACTGATTATTATCCACAACATATTACCATCCTTTCTTCACCGGCCGGGAACGATTCCCGCTCAGATCAGATACTGTCTGGAGCCTCCGGAGAGATATGCAGCATTTCTTTTAACTGCGGGAGCATGTCTATAAACACATCTACGATGACCGGGTCAAACTGTGTGCCTCTGTTCTCAGACATAATCTGCATGATACGTTCGATGGGCCGGATGGGCGGTTTATAGCACCGCTCTTCATAGAGAGCGTCGAATACGTCCGCGACAGCCATAATCCGGGCGGAAAGCGGAATGTTTTCTCCTGTCAGTCCGGCGGGATATCCGGTGCCGTCATAGCGCTCGTGATGATACATAGCGATATCCTCCACGATTCGTACATAGTGTTCATCCTCGATGTCGCCGATAATGGTCTCGATGATCTGGCGGCTGTGTGTGGTATGTAATTTCATGGTATCAAATTCTTCCGATGTCAGCCTGCCGGGTTTTTGCAGGATGGCGTCGGGAATTTTAATCTTGCCCACATCATGAAGCGGTGCCGCCTTGGAAAGGTTCTGTATATAATCGGGCGTCAGCGTGTCCAAAAACAATCCTCTCTCATACAACTCATTGGCAATCATCTTGACATAGGTCTGCGTATTCTTGACATGCTTTCCCGTACTGCCGTCCCGGCTTTCAATCAGATTGGCCATACCGATGATGACAGATTCTTGAATTTCGCCAAGCCGTCTGGCGTTTTCGGTAATCTTCTCGGCCTGGTCGTTCACCATCTTTTCCAGGTTGTTACGATATTGATCAAGTTCAATGGTCTTGCATACACGGCTTAGGAGAATGTCAGGCACGAAAGGCTTGACCACGAAATCCAGGGCCCCCATCTGGAAACATTTGATTTCGGTCTCAGCCAGATTGTCTGCCGTCAGGAAAATCACGGGTATGGATTTGGTGGCAGTGTTTGCACGCAGTCTCTCCATCACTTCATAACCGTCCATTACCGGCATATTGATATCCAGTAAGATCAGATCGGGACGGTGTCTTTCCAAATATTTTAATGCCGCTGCGCCTGAGGTGCAGGCGGCTATACGGTACTGCGCGTCCAGAAGCGCTTGCGCCAGCGAAAGATTGGCCTTATCATCATCGATTACCAGAATCACGTTTTTCATCAGACACCCCTATTTTCTATGATTATCCTAATTTAAAACGACCAGTTCCCCAACCAGATTCCGTAAAGAATATTTCTTTCAGAATTCACTTCTATTTTAGAACAATATCATGGTAAAATCAATTTTATTTCGTGTTCTTTTTGCAGGTTTATACTCTTTTTTGCAGGCGGAGAGATAGTATGCTATGATAAGAAGAAAGATAAGCTTATGAAAGAGTTTGCCAGCGAAAAGGCTTTTGCCGCAGAAAAAGAAATGAAGATAGGAAAAGAGTGCAATCATGCAGGATAAAAAGAAGGCAGCAGAAGTAAAAAGTACCGGGGAGACAGAGGCGGCGAAGGCGCCTTACAAAGACGGCCCGGAAGAGAAAAAAGATAGCAATATAAAAGAAACAATCTCAGAACCCCTTTGGAAAGTTTATGAAAAGGCTTTCTTACAATTTACACTGGAGCCTGACCGCCGGTGTATCAGAGGGATTGGAAAACAGCTGGGGCAGTTGGAACGCCGTATTGCCCGCAAGAAAAAGCAGGAGAATCACCAGGTGCTGGCAGATATGAAGGAACTGCACAAGAAGACTGCCCTCGTCGGTTACACGGTGGTGGTGCGGGATGTGTCATGGCTTAAGAGATACCGGCGGATTGTCAGGCTGTTGATCAAGCTGGATATTTCTTTCCTGAAAAAAATGGCGCCCGGGGCTGTACCGGAGGATATTGCGGCCATGGAGAAGACAGCAGTGCTCTTGCAGAAGAAGTCTCTCTATGAAATATACAAGGAAGACTATATGCAGTATCTGGTGGGGCAAAGGATTGAGGAGCTGATGGAGGCGGAACCGGAGAAACAGTATCCGGAGGCCAGGGGTATGAAACGGCATTTCGTCCTGCATATCGGTCCCACCAACAGCGGCAAGACCTACCAGGCCCTGCAGAGACTCAGACAGGCCTACAGCGGTATCTATCTGGGGCCGCTTCGGCTTTTGGCCCTGGAAGTCTATGACCGTATGATGGCGTCGGGGATTCCTTGTAATATGATCACCGGTGAGGAGACAATCCTTACACCGGGCAGTTTTGTACAGGCTTCCACGGTAGAGATTTTAAATATCCGGGAAGTATATGATATTGCCGTGATTGACGAGGCCCAGATGATGGCGGACGAGAACCGGGGCAGTTATTGGACCAGAGCGATTCTCGGTATCCGGGCGAAAGAGGTTCATGTGTGCAGTTCCGTTACGGCAAAGGATTTGCTGGTAAAGATGATAGAGCGGTGCGGGGATACGTATGAGATTGTCACCCACGAACGCAATACCAGACTGGAATTTATACCCAAACGGTATGATATGCATAAGGATGTGGAAAAGGGCGATGCCCTGATTGCCTTTTCCAAGAAAAATGTATTGGCGATTGCGGCGGAACTGGAAAGCCGGGGAATAAAAGCCAGTGTTATTTACGGCAATCTGCCGCCCCAGACCAGGCAGGAGCAGGTACGGCTCTTTACAGAAGGCTATAACCAGGTGGTGGTGGCCACAGACGCTATCGGAATGGGTATCAATCTGCCCATCCGGCGGATTGTTTTCATGAGCACCACAAAGTTTGACGGCGTGGGTATGCGCAGACTGCTTTCGGAGGAGATCAGGCAGATCGCGGGCAGAGCAGGCCGATATGGCTATTATGATGTGGGGTATGTACAGTCGGCTGTGGATATGGAATATGTGGGGAAGAAGCTGGCGGAACCCTACTATCCCTTAAAGAGAGCCAGAATAGGGTTTCCGGAAGTGCTGCTGGATATCGATCTGGAACTGGATGAGGTCATAACCGCCTGGGAGAAGACGCGGAACCTTCCCATGTATGACAAAATATCCATGGCGGAGAGTGTTAATAAGTATAGATACCTTAAGAATTACAGGAAAAAAATTCAATATATGGATGACAGGAAGCTGGTGCTTACCCTGATCACCTGCCCTTTCGATGTGAAGGACAAAGACGTGCTGCAGTTGTGGCTGCGTTACTGTGAAAGGCCGGAGAAACAGCAAAACTGTCCCATGCTGCCCAAGGATTTCTCCCTGGAAGGCCTGGAATCCTATTATAAACAGCTTGATCTGTATACACAGTTTTCCGCCAGAATGGCCTGGGTCATTGACAAAGAGGAGGTGGCGGTCAACAGAGAGTGGGCCCAGCATGAGATTGGAGAACTGCTCAAGGAGGATAAAGGACAGTTTGAAAAACGCTGCCGCATCTGCGGCAGACCGCTCATGTGGGATTATGCATATCCGGTCTGTGAGCGCTGTTATGGCAGGATAGGAGGCGCCAGGAGAGGTTAGAAGAATCTTGCCATAGACAAGGGGGTTAGTCATGATTTATACGTACTATATGGATGTGCGGTGTTTGGATAACGAGGCATTGTTTCGGGAGAAGCTTGCGCTTTTGTCGCCCTACCGCCAGCAGAAAGTGGCGCTTCTCAAACATGAAAAAGATAAGAACAGAAGTCTGGGGGCAGGGATTTTGTTAGATCATGCGCTGAAGGTCTATGGACTGTGCGAGCGCAGCATTGAATATGAGATTGGAAACTGGGGGAAGCCGGCCCTAAAGTATCATCCGGAGATTCATTTTTCCTTGTCCCATTCCGGGGATTATGCCATTTGCAGCATAGGGGACAGGCCGGTGGGAAATGATATCGAATATGTGAAGCAGGGGCGTCTTAAGGTGGCGGATCGCTTCTTTGCGAAAGAAGAGCAGGACTGGCTGTATGCGGCAGCGGATGAACAAGAGCAGACCAAAAGGATGTTCCGGATTTGGACCATGAAGGAGAGCTTCATGAAAGTTACCGGCAGAGGCATGTCGTTGCCGCTTATGGATTTTGCAATCCATGTGGATGAGGAGAATGAGAGAATCCGGGTGCGGCATAAGGTGGATGCCAGATACTATCATATGAAGGAATATGATGAAATCGATTGCTATTGTGTGTCGGTCTGCTGTCAGGAGAGCCTGGACATCGCATATGATATGATTCCGGTCTGTGCGTGAGAGAAAACATGGTATAATTATAAGAAAAAACATGCATACTATCCCTAAAAATCGGTGTGACGGCGGTTCCATACGCAGTCCGATAGGAGCAAAGGAGATAGCGGCATGTTAGGAAAACAAAGTCTTCAGTTTACGTGTAAACCCTATATCATCAGCAGTGCGTCCATTGTGGGCAGTAAGGAAGCGAAGGGACCCATGGGAAAGCTGTTTGATAAGGCGGGGTATGATGATATGTTCGGCGCACAAAACTGGGAGGATGCGGAGAGCAGTCTGCAGAAGGAGGCGCTGGAGATTGCCCTTAGTAAGGCGAAATTGGTAAAGAATGATCTGCAGATGGTTTTTGCGGGTGATCTCTTAGGACAGTCTATCGCCAGCAGTTTCGGTCTGGCCGGTTATCAGGTGCCCCATGTGGGTCTATACGGTGCCTGCTCAACCTGCGGATTGTCCCTTACCATGGGAGGTATGGCGGTGGCAGGCGCTTTTGCCCAGAAAGTCGGGTGCATCACTTCCAGTCATTTTGCCAGTGCGGAGAAGGAATTTCGCTTTCCTTTGGCTTATGGCAACCAACGGCCGAAATCCGCTACCTGGACGGTGACGGGCAGCGGTGCTTTTATTCTGTCAGATAAGCCCGGAGAGCAGGTGTGCGCCGTCATGGAAGGGGCTACCATCGGCAAGATTGTGGATTATGGGATTAAAGATTCCATGAATATGGGAGCCTGCATGGCCCCCGCTACTGGTAGAATAGAACCATATCAAGGAAATGGCGCTAATGCTAAGTTGATGGTTCTACACAAACCCAGTAAAATTGCATAAGAAGCCTGTTGACAAGGCAGGGTATAATTTACCCAAAAGCAGTAAGGCGGAAATCGGTATCTTGCGGTAAGCTGAAGTCTGGGAGGTGATGTTTGTGGGGAGAAAGAGAAAACAGGATAAAGAACTGCAAAGTACCTTAAAGGATATTAGCGAAAGTAACCGTGCTATAGCTGAAAATACCGTGCAGACCAACGAAAAGCTGGACGCGATAAAGGACGATACAGAGAAGAGCAGTAGATCGAAGATTCCACTTTATTCCTTAATCGTGGCAGTGATCGCGTTGGTTGTCACGGTCAGCGGTCTGTCAGTCTCCGGTATTTATGACAGATGGAAAGCCGCAGCGGAACCGAAACCCGTATCCAAAATGGAGCCGGAAGTGGTGCCGGAAATGAAAGTGGAGGCAGGAACAGAGCCGGAAATGGAAACGAAAGCGGAAACGGATGCTGAGGAGCCAGAGTATACGATTTATCTGTATTCGGCGTACAGCACGGTTAAGGTGTATGCGGAAACGGAGATGACGGCAACCTTGAATTTTGAAACAGATGCGGTTTCCATAACGGCATACTATGAATCCGGCGGGGAGGACACCATTGCGCTTAAAAGAAAAAATGCAACAGAATGGCAGAAAACAGTTTATTTTGAAAAGCTGGGAGTTCACAAGGTTGTCGTCACGGCAGAAACGCCCGATGGGGAAACCATCGAGAACAGCATAGAGGTAGAGGTTATTCCCCTCAATATAGATATGGACACAATCAATCAGTTTCTGTCCACAGGTATGTAAGGAGAGAATGAAAGCAGTATGTAACAGCGTAAAGGCGTATCGTGAAGAAGTACAAGTTACACAGGCTATCCCATATTTGCATTTGCGGTAGAGGATAGCCATTTTTCTGTCATGCCGGAGGTGACGGGAAATATTACAGGTTCACGGTTGATCAAAACGATAAATCTCTCCGCATCAACATAACCTAATTTAGAGATTAACGCGCTTATTCCTTCCTGTTTAATGACGGCATCTGTTTTCATAATCATTTCTCCATTTCATTTACAAAAACAATAGGATTAACAATTTTTATTTCCGGTATTGGCGTGTTCAGTAATTTCTTATTGAATCCGGATCTGGCTTTGGTCATCAAAAGGTCTGTTGTAACAGCAGTTATCCAAATATATTTCCAATACCATTTTACCGTCCTTTTATGATTGCTCTATATAAGTATAACATAAAATAAGTATATCAAAAATGAGAATTCTAATATCAGAAATATCTATAATATCTGTTAATAAGAGAATATCTATGCAGGTGTACTTTTATTGACGGATATGATAGGGAATAAATTACCCAAAATTGGAAAGAATATGACAAATACGAGGTGATTATTTTGGGTAGAAGGAAAATGGAGCAGACAGGAAAAGAAAAAAGCAGTATGCAAAAGCAGATTGAGAATATTGATGCATCTAAAACGCCATTACAGCGGACTCTGGATTACTTGTCACGAGTAGAAAGTCCCCGCTCTTTTAACATGTATGGGTATCAAGTAGAGTTAGAATGGGCGAATACAGATATCACACTACAGAATCGACTGGAAGAGGTTCTCGCATCATTGTAAAGAAGAAATTACCAAAAGAAAATAATTTCATCTTGTTGTTAGTAAAACGATGGTGTGCTATAGTTAAACTGTGTAGAACATCAGTTTAGTATGCCATTCATTACAGAATGGAGGGTGTACTATGTTAAAAGCGGATAATATTCAAGTGAAAAAAAGAAAGCAGTCTGACAAAAATAAGATTTGGCAGGCTGCTCTTTATTTGCGTTTATCACGAGAAGATGGAGATAAAGAAGAAAGTGACAGTGTAGTAAATCAGAAAGAATTATTGAATCAGTTTATATCTTTAGAACCGGATATTGTTGTATATGACGTATATGTGGATGATGGCTGGAGTGGCACGAATTTTGAAAGACCAGATTTTATCCGTATGATGCAGGATATGAAAGAAGGAAAAGTGAATTGTGTCATTGTTAAAGATTTATCCAGGTTTGGACGTAATTATATAGACGTTGGACAGTATATTGAAAAAATCTTCCCGCTTCTGGATATCAGATTTATATCTGTGACAGATAATTTGGATAGCGTGAAGAATCCTCAGACCATGAATACAATCATGGTTCCCTTTAAGAATCTAATCAATGATGAATATTGCAGAGATATATCCAATAAAGTGCGCAGTTCGCTGGATATGAAACGCAAACAGGGAAAACATATAGGATCGTTTGCCTGTTACGGTTATCAAAAAGACCCCGAAGATCATAACCATCTTGTAATTGACGAAGAAGCGGCAGAAGTCGTAAGGGATATATTTCAGTGGTATATTTCGGGTATGAGCATACTGTCTATTTCACAGAAGTTAAATGCGATGGGCGTGCCAAACCCTTCATGCTATAAGAAAATACATGGATTGAAATATAAGAACAGATATGAAAATATTGGTATGGGAAAATGGCCGGATAGTTCGGTCAGACGCATTTTAGGTAACCAGATGTATATTGGAAATCTTGTTCAGGGTACGTTAAAAACAAAGAGTTATAAAGTACAGATTGCGCAGAGACAGAACAAAGAGGATTGGATTATTGTGGAAAATACGCATGAGCCGATTATCAGTGAGGAAGATTTTGAAACGGTGCAGGACTTACTTCTTAGAAATACAAGAAAAGCGCCTGCAAGGACAACGGTACATTTGTTTTCCGGATATATCACATGTGGTGATTGTGGAAGAAGTATGGCTAGGAAAGAAAATCGCCACTCCTACGGTGACTATATTTATTATGTCTGCAAAACACATACGAAAGTAGATAAAACGTCATGCAGCAGGCACACTACAAGGGCTGATAAACTGGAAAATATTGTCTTGTCCTCCATTCAGACGCAGGTTGCGCTGGCTGTTGATATGGAAGATGCCATTCGTTCTATTAAAGCGAATGCAAATGTGAGTAAAGAGTCCTTTCGGCTGGAGAAACAAATAGAAAAGGTGAAGGATGAAGTCAAGCAGATAGAGTTAATGACCTTGGATTTATATCCGGATTGGAAGAGCGGTGTTATTTCTAAAGAAGAATATTTGGAATTAAAGAAACGTTTTGAAGACCAAAAGGAAAATTCTACGAAAAAAATAAGGGAGCTGCAGGAAAAAATCAATGATGCGAAAAGGGGACAAAGTGGAAGTAATCAGTTTATCGAGAATTTTATTATGTATAAGAACATTGATAAGCTGACCAGAGAGGTTGTTGTAGCGTTGATTGAAATGATTTATATCTACGAAAACAATAAGATTAAGATTGTATTCAAATACCAGAATCCCTTTCAGGAAGCGATGGAATATATTGAGAATAACAGAACTTTACTGAAAGAAGAGCAGGTAAAGACGTTGCTTGGGGCGTAAGAATATATTGTCTATGGTATCTGGGATGTGTTACTATATGAGAAAATAGTGTAACTGTATTATGTGGTTTCTGAAAGCCGCTTCATAAACAGGAGGTAGTTGTACACAAGAAAAGCGATACGAAGTAAAAAACGGAGATGACGGGGGGATATACAATGATTCCGCAAGAATTATTGGAACTGATCAATAGCGGTGAAAGCGTCACTGTAGAATTCAAAAAATCAAGAACAGAAGTCACGAAAGATGTTTATGAAACTGTCTGTGCATTTTCCAATCGGAACGGCGGACATATCTTTCTTGGTGTAAAAGATAATGGAGAGATTCTTGGTATTGAAGTAGATAAAATTGACAAGATTAAGAAAGAATTTGTTACCTCTATCAATAATGAAAATAAAATGTACCCGCCGCTCTACCTTACACCAATAGAGTATGAATCAGATGGAAGGCATATCCTTTATATACGTGTGCCTGTTTCACAGGATGTCTGCCGTTGTAATGGCCGCATTTTTGACAGGAACCACGATTCCGACATCGACATCACGCACCACTCTGACGAGGTATATCGACTTTATGCCCGCAAAAGCGGCAGTTACTATGTAAATAAGGTGTTTCCGGTATTTGGTATCTCCGATCTGCGCATGGACTTAATTGAACGTGCCAAGATTATGACACGTTCACGTGCAAAAGATCATCCTTGGATGGACATGACAAACGAAGAAGTCATCCGTAGTGCCGGATTGGTGCTGAAAGATCCGTCTTCCGGCGAAGAGGGAATAACCCTTGCAGCCATACTGCTTTTTGGTACTGATCAAATGATTATGTCCGTCCTGCCGCAGCATAAGACGGATGCTATCTTTCGGGTGTTCAATACCGACCGTTATGATGACAGGGATGTGGTGATTACGAATCTCATTGAAAGCTATGAAAGGCTCATGGCATTTGGTAAAAAGCATTTAAATGATACTTTCCATCTGGATGGAATCCAAAGTGTTAGTGCAAGGGATAATATTTTGCGCGAGATTGTTTCAAATTTGTTGGCACACCGTGACTTCTCAAGTGGATATGTGGCAAAATTGATAATTGAAAAGAATCGTGTTTATACAGAAAATGCCAATCTTTCCCACGGTGACGGGGCATTGAACCTCACCTCCTTTGAGCCTTTTCCGAAAAATCCGCCGATATCAAAGGTATTTCGCGAAATTGGTCTTGCAGATGAACTTGGCTCTGGCATGAGAAATACCTATAAATATACTAAGATGTACTCTGGAGGGGAACCGCAATTTGTAGAGGGAGACATATTTCGCATCACAATCCCGCTGACAGAAGTTGCGACTGCGATTGTGGGGCCGGGTGCTTATGTTATTAATGGTGGGGAAATAAATGGGGAGATAAATGGGGAGATAAATGGGGAGATAACTCTTTCCAAAACTGACCAAAAAGTATTGTTGGCAATTCGGAAAAATCCACATATCAAGCGGCAGGAATTGATTTTGTCCCTTGAGATTGGGAAAAGTACACTTGACCGCTCATTGAAAAAGCTAAAAGGAATGGGAATTCTTAAACGTGTTGGCTCTAACAAAAACGGATATTGGAATTGTATACTTTGAACAGGGGAAGGGTAATATTCCAAAGGTGGGTGAGAATTTTTAAAAGCAGAAGGATTAGGGGCATTAGAAAAAAATATTATGGTTCTAACTTGACAGCAGCCCCCGCGGCTGCGGATACCATCAGACAGAATCTGGAAGACTTTGGCAGGGCGCCGAAGGATTATGATAAGATCATCACCGGGGATTTGGGGCTGGTGGGACAAAAACTTCTGTTTGATCTTCTTTCGGAAATGCAGATTGATATCACCAAACAGCATATGGACTGTGGGATAGAAATTTTTGACAGTGACAAACAGCATACCGATGCGGGCGGTTCCGGCTGCGGGTGCAGTGCGGTGGTGCTGTCCGCCTATATTTTAAAGAAGCTTCAAGAAGGCGTCTGGAAGAGAGTGCTTTTTGTTCCTACGGGGGCGCTTCTGAGTAAGACAAGCTTTAATGAGGGACAGACCATACCGGGCATTGCCCATGGGGTGGTTTTGGAACATTATGAGCAACTATAGTCAGTTTAGAAACGGCAGGACAGTTGTCAGAAGGGGTCCTGCCGTTTTTTGTCACAACATGGTATATGAAACATAATTAATTTCAAAAAATGTTGAAAATTTGAAACAAATAAGATATACTGGAAATCAATTCAAATAAATCATGAATAAGGGGTGTGTATGGGGAGAAGCGAAGTTCTTATTTATGTAACTGAAGATGGAACTGTTAAATTGGAAGTTACGATGGAGTCGGATACAGTATGGCTGAATTTAGGTCAGTTATGCGAGCTGTTTCAGCGTGATAAATCTGTTATATCAAGACATATTAGAAATATATATTCAGAAGGTGAATTGGAGGAAAGTTCAACTGTTGCTTTTTTTGCAACAGTTCAAAATGAAGGAGGTAGAAGTGTAGAACGAAAAATAGTTTATTACAATCTGGATGTAATTATTTCTGTGGGTTATCGTGTAAAATCCCTTCGTGGTACGCAGTTTCGTAAATGGGCATTGAAAGTCTTGAAAGAATATATGATAAAAGGTTTTGCGCTGGATGATGATAGGTTAAGAAATCTTGGCGGTGGCAATTATTTTGAGGAATTGCTATCACGGATAAGAAGCATTCGCGCAAGCGAAAAGGTATTTTGGAGAAAGGTTTTGGACATTTATGCCACCAGTATAGATTATGATCCGAAATCAGAAGCATCCATACTTTTTTTTAAACAGGTACAAAATAAGATGCATTGGGCTGTGCATCATCATACTGCGGCAGAAGTGATTTTTGAGAGGGCTGACAGTGAAAAAGAATTTATGGGGTTGACAAACTGGAGCGGTATGTTTCCGGAAAAATCGGATACGGAAATTGCGAAAAATTATTTAAGCAGAGAAGAGCTTGCTATATTAGACAGACTTGTTTCTGCTTATTTGGATATTGCTGAGCTGAGGGCAATGAATCGTGAACCCATGTATATGAAGGATTGGCTTGAAACAATTGACGATTATTTAAAAATGACAAGACGAGATATATTGAACCATAAAGGGAAAATAACACACGGACAGGCGCTTGAGAAAGCACATAAAGAATATGAAAAGTATTCAGAGAAAGCGAAACTGCATTTATCAGAGGTAGAGAAACATTATCTGAAAACTATTTCCGTTCTTGAAGGAATTGAAAAGAAACAGGAGTAATTTACATATATGGAAGATATTGATGATTATATAGAATATGATGAAATGATGCAATGTACAAAGCAGAATAATGCCGGAGGATATGAAATTATTCGTGGTGCGGTGGGGGTGCAGACAACGGATAGTAGATTATATTATCGTACGTATTTACCGGCATCAATACAACAGGTAGATGAGCAACAATTCCTGACAAAGGAGTGGGGGGATAGGCTTAACTCCATTTATAGAGAAATTGGGAAAATGGAGGGACTTGGCTTTTATGAAACAAATTTTAAAGTCAGAAACAGACAGTTTTTCAGGCAAGAAAGCGTTGCGGTTCTAAGAAAAGAAGACGTTGAGGTACATTTAACAGAGGTATTTAGTCTTCGATTATCAGCAGATATTTGTAAGAAAATGGTTATATATGAATATATGGAAGAACAAAGGGATTGTATTTGTGGTAATGTTCTTAAGGGAAAAATAAAAATAAGCAATAAGGACGCAGCATTACGGCAGAATCAGATTTGGGAAAGTACCGAATTCAAGAAAGAGGGAGTATTAGTGTATAGTCCGCCGTCACCAGAACATATTCCTGAATTGATGCGGGATTTGGAAGGTTTTTGGAATGAAAAGACTAAAATGGATATTTTTATAAAGGCTGGTCTTATGGCATACCAGTTCTTGACTATTATGCCATATGAGGAGAATAATGAGATTTGGTTAAGTGTTTTGTTAAACTATTATCTTAAGCTACAGGGTATAGAAATTGATTATTACATTCCATATGCAAAATATTTAATAGAGCAGGATGTGGAGCGGAAAAGGGCAATGCGTCAAGTAAGAGAGAGCGGAGACTATGGTAAATGGATTCGATTTTTTTTAGATGTTTTGGAGATGGCCGTTACAAAAACGAATCAGGCAATTATGCAGTTAGAGCAGATTCATAAAAATACCTTGGCTTCCATCGAAAATGAAAAACAAAAATCACTATTGCAGGAGGTATCTGCATTTATGGAAGAAAATCCGGTTTTTGTCATTCACGATATCGAACGGGAATTTCATACAGCATATAATACTGCCGCAAAATCAGTAGCTATTCTAGAAAAACATGACTTAGTTAAGGAAATTTCTAATAAACAGCGGTATAGAGTTTACTGTTATGAACAATATCTGAAAGAGATTATAAAATAGGGTGTCTTTATAGAGTGATAGAGTTGTAGTTAAGACTTGCGAAGTCAGATAACACAAAGATGGAGACTGACCATGAAAAAAGTATTGTTAGTAGAAGATGACCGGGTTTTAAGCGAAACGTTGATACGGCATCTGCATCAAAACGGGTATCATACCACATCTGCATACACAAGTAAGGAGGCTGTAAAGAAGGTAAGAACTCTTCAGTTTGATCTTATTCTGCTGGATGTTACACTGCCTGACGGTGATGGTTTTTCTGTCTGTGAAAGAATCCGGCAGATTTCAACAGATACCAGAATTATTTTTCTTACGGTGAAGGATATGGAAAGCGACATATTAAGAGGGTATAACATGGGGGCGGACGATTATGTGACCAAACCCTTTTCGCTTCCCATTCTGTTAAAAAAGATAGCCGCAGTCACAAGCCGGATGGAAGAGAAATCTAGCGAGTTATTTTATTCGGATGCTTACTTACATATAGAATTCTCATCTATGACTGCTTATGCGGCGGGTGAGCCGGTTGAGCTTACGCCTTTGGAATTTAAGTTCCTGGAACTGCTTATAAAAAATGCGGGGCATATCGTTACAAGGGAAAAGATTTTGGATGCGGTATGGGACAGGCGTGGAAACTATGTGGAGGAGTCCTCCCTAAATGTTATGGTCAGCCGAATCAGAGCAAAAATCGATTCTGTGAATCATCGGTATATTAAGACTGTATATGGCACGGGTTATATGTGGATTGCAGGGGATGGGGGTATCCAGTGATAAACAAAAAATATTTCACAGCCGTTAAAATCCTGTTTTATGGTATTTTGGCGATAAATCTGCTACTCATTCTATTTTCAATCCATAGAAACGGCGCAGATATTCTTATCTTCTCACAGTTTACTTTTATTCTGTTTATCGGTGTGGCGCGGCTTTTATTAAAAAGCACCTTTTCTGCCTTTTTTAAAGACTTGTTTGTGATGATAGAGCAGATGATAGACCGGGAATTTTCACCAAGCTATGATATGACGGACGACACCTATATTTCCCAGATTTATCATCAGATGAACCGATTATATGATATTGTTCAAATGCAGCAAAAGTCCATAGAAAGAGAAAAGAATAAGGTACAGTCTTTTGTTTCCGATATTTCCCATCAGTTAAAAACACCCCTCACGAATATGCATCTTTTGCAGGAAACGATAAAAGAGCCGGGAATTTCTCCAAAGGAGAAGCGGGGCGCTTTGGAGAGGCAGGAGAAACAGCTTGCTAAAATAGACTTTTTAATAGGGGCATTACTAAAAACATCACAGCTTGAAAACGGACTGATACAGATACATCCTAAGAAAGCTTCTATCGGCAATACCATTCTTTCTGCGCTGGAAGGAGTACTTGTACCTGCACAGAAAAAGGAGATAGCGGTGTATTACGACAATACGACGGACTATGCTGTGCTTCATGACTCCAAATGGACAAGTGAGGCATTGTTTAATGTGATGGAAAACGCGGTTAAATATACTCCTCGAAAGGGTAAACTTACGATTCTGCTTAGCAGGACAGAAGAATATGTCAAAATTTCGATCAAAGATACCGGCATTGGTATTCCCCGCGATGACCTGCCCCATATATTCACAAGATTTTGGCGCGGAGATACAGATATATTGGAGGGCAATGGGATAGGTCTGTACCTGAGCAGACAGATTATAACGCTCCAGCATGGTTATATTTTAGTGAATTCCGCTGTCAACTGTGGAAGTGAGTTTGAGATATTTATGCCTCTTTGATGCGGGACAAAGGCTGTTGATAGTCAGTAAGATTTCTGCAATATTTCCCTTTTATAATAGAAATATAGGTTAGGTAATTGCGAAACTATGTTTTGCAAAGTTTCCGTTGTACAAAATAGACAATCACCGTAGGGCACGCTTGCGCTGCACTGCCGCTCGCAGCGGTGCATAAGACGCCGGAATACGGCGTCTAAACACCGGCGGCGTCAAAGCACCCTACTTGCGATATGTCTATTTTGTACAACTGCTTTCCTGAAAGAATGCGTTTCGCAATTACCTATAGAAATATAAGTAATTGTGAAGGAGGCAGTTTACGATGGAGATTTTGCAGACCAGACATTTAAAGAAATATTATGGGGAAGGAACCAATATCACCCGCGCGGTGGATGATGTGGATTTATCTGTCAGTAAGGGGGAATTTGTGGCCATAGTGGGTACTTCCGGCTCTGGCAAATCGACTTTATTACATATGATTGGCGGATTGGATACACCTACTTCCGGTTCGGTGATTGTCCATGAAAAAGAGCTTTCCAGGATGAAGGATGAGGAACTTACCATTTTCCGCAGGCGTAATATCGGGTTTGTTTTCCAGAATTATAATCTGGTTCCGATTTTAAATGTATTTGAGAACATTGTCCTGCCTGTGGAACTGGACGGAGCTACAGTAGACCAGCGTTTTATGGAGGAAGTGGTTCATGTGCTTTCTCTGAAAGATAAATTAAAAAGTATGCCTAACAATCTTTCCGGCGGACAGCAGCAACGTGTGGCAATCGCAAGGGCACTGATTACTAAGCCTGCAATTGTCTTGGCGGACGAACCTACCGGCAATCTCGACAGCAAGAGCAGTGCCGATGTTCTGGGACTTTTAAAACTGACCGGTGAAAAATTTAACCAGACCATCGTCATGATCACACACAACCAGGACATAGCCCTTCTGGCGGACCGCATCGTCCGGCTGGAAGACGGCAGGATTGTGGGATAAGGAGGGGCACAGTGACATCATTATTTACGGCAAGTACCAATAAAATCATCAACCGTCTGGCGGACAGGAGTATCCGGGCCGAAAGACGCCGTAATTTTTTTATCATGATAACGATTGCATTTGCGGCCTGTCTGATTATGACGCTGACCCTCTATGTCTATGGCGGAACTTATCAGATCAACAAATTTTATAAAGGACGTTTTCAGGCGGTAGTGTCCGTCAAGGAGCCGCAGCAGTGTGCTGTTCTGGCAGAAGATGAAAAAATTGAGCAGGCAGGTCTAATGCTTACGATGCGGTTTCGAGAACTGCGGATGGGCAAGGACACATTAAAGGCCACCTATTATGATGAAACAGCGTTTCAGATGTCTTCCCATGAGCTGTTGCAGGGACGGCTGCCGGAAGGGGAGACAGAGATTGCCATTGCGGCATCTTATCTGGAAAAGCAGGGAATGGAACCGGCGCTTGGACAGTCAATTTCTCTTGATCTGGGCCGGAATGTGCCGTCAGAATATACAGTCTGCGGGCTGATTCAGGATGAGGATACAAACAACACATACGAAGTTTTGGTCTCGCAGAAGCTTCTGACATCTTATTTTGCGGGTACAAATATTCCTTATGCGGCGTTGATACGGATGGCCGGAAGTGAGGATATGGATACGGATGAATTAAAACAGTATATCATTGCAAGTCTGGAACCCTATGGTTTCGAAGAAGCGGATATCCGATTCAGTTCCTCTTACTTTACTACTTTCGAAAACGCATCCGCTGACAGGCTTACCACTGGATGTATCGGCATGTTGATCATCATTGCCTGCTACGTGGTTATTTACAGCCTGTTTTATATCTCTGTCACGGAAAAGGTGAAGGAATATGGGCGGCTGCGCGTGGTCGGTATTACCCAGAAGCAGATGAAGCGTCTTGTACAGAAAGAAAGCCGGAAACTGTCCCTGCTGTCTATTCCATTTGGCATTATCAGCGGCTGTATCATGGGATATCTGCTCCTTCCCGACGGCTGGTATTTACCGAACACAATGAAATTTGCGGTTCTTACTGCCGTCGCTATGGAAATCACCGTCCGGATGTCCATACGCAAGCCTGTGCGGATTGCAGTATCCGTCTCTCCGATGGAAGCGGTCAGGATTACAACAACAACGGATGTTACGAAATTTAATGACACGAAAAAGCTGAGGCGGCGGCTCACACCAAGATCGTTTGCTAAAATAAATTTTTCAAGGAACAGGAAGCGGACTGTCCTGACCTTATTTTCTTTGGGATTTACAGGCGTGTTACTTATGTGTGCCTCTAGCGTTATGATGTCTGTTAATCCCGAGGCTGTGGCGCGCAGGGAGCTGAGAGACCGTGATTTTG
>CAJUFU010000002.1:48941-103088 GCA_910585555.1 uncultured Lachnospiraceae bacterium | reverse complement strand
GGTCGCTCTATCCATCTGAGCTACGGAAACGTGTATAAAATTGTGTGTGACTTGCTACCTCATGTCCTCCAAAAAGTTTCCGTTGTAGGTTCTCTTAGGAGGCTCCTGTTATATCCATTTAACTAAGGGAACTCACGCTATAGAAGCATATTTATTTACAAGAAAAGCCTCACATGGGATAATTGATATATCCCTGCATCCAGATAACCCCTTTAAATCTGCGGCCTACCTGTGGCTCTCCATATAAATCTTTTCGATTAATACACACATCGAACTCCAAATCATTACAATTAATCCGCATCACATAAATCTCTTCTTCCGTGATTTTATTAATCCGAAGAGAGATATCCAGAATTTCTCCCAACACCGAATATTGATCACATTCCACACCATATGGCATAAAATAGGTATCTACCAAAGTGAATACATCTTCCGTAAGAATCTTTCTGGAAATGGATGTATAGATATCCATATCTTCTAAAGTTAAACTCTCAATTGCCTCTTCATCTCCCTTACGGGCAGCAGCAATCAACTTGTTACGGCTTATCGATGCTTTCTGTATTTTCTGTCTTTCACTTTCATCTTTATCAATCGGTAATATTATATTACCACTAATTGACAATCCTGACAATGTTAAAGTTGTGCCTTTCACAGGAAGCATATTCATATTTTGCGCTTTTACATATGGAACAATGTTCTGCAGATAAAAAATCAAGCTCACACCCACCTTGATATCATCACAGACACCTGCGTAAGATTCCTTATCTGCATGACGCTCCACTGACACATCCTCATACGAGCTTACGCCCGTACCGCGAAGATAAGGATAAAAATAATCATACGTAAATTTATCCTCCGCGTCAAACTCTCCACAGACAGCAATTCCTATATCCTCTGCAAAATCTTCACAAAATTCTGCAAGTATGGTTTCTTCCCCATTGGACGTATAAGCACGATGCGATGAATTTACAATAATATCTGTAATCAATTTCTGCTCTTCACGTCTATCAGACAATTTACTAAAACCAATAGCACGCATATATTTATGCAAAGATCTCACCTCCTTATGACAGTTTGTATCATCTATCTGATTTCTGTCATGCCTCCCATATAGGGACGAAGCACTTCAGGAATACGAACAGAACCATCAGCCTGCAGATTATTTTCTAAAAATGCAATCAGCATTCTAGGTGGTGCAACCACCGTATTATTTAATGTATGTGCAAAATATTTACCGTCTTTGCCATTCACACGGATGCGAAGCCTTCTGGCCTGCGCGTCTCCTAGATTAGAACAGCTGCCGACCTCAAAATATTTTTGTTGTCTTGGCGACCAAGCTTCCACATCATAGGACTTCACTTTCAGATCAGCCAAATCTCCGGAACAGCACTCTATTGTTCTTACAGGAATATCCATGGAACGGAATAAGTCTACAGTATTCTGCCATAACTTATCAAACCACATGGGGGATTCTTCCGGTCTGCATACCACAATCATCTCCTGCTTCTCAAACTGATGAATCCGATACACACCTCTTTCCTCTATACCATGAGCGCCTTTTTCCTTACGGAAACAAGGTGAATAGCTTGTGAGTGTATGAGGAAGTTCCTCTTCCGGAATAATCTGGTCGATAAATTTACCAATCATGGAATGTTCAGATGTTCCTATTAAGTATAAATCCTCCCCCTCAATCTTATACATCATGGCATCCATTTCCGCAAAACTCATGACACCGTCAACAACCGCACTTCTAATCATAAAAGGAGGTACGCAATAAGTAAATCCTCTGTTTATCATAAAATCTCTTGCATAGGCAATTACCGCAGAATGTAACCTGGCAATATCGCCCATGAGATAATAGAAACCATTGCCAGCCACACGTCCTGCAGCATCCATATCAATCCCATGAAAACGTTCCATAATTTCTGTATGATAGGGTATTTCAAAATCCGGTACTAACGGTTCGCCATATTTTTGTATCTCAACATTTTCCGTATCATCTTTTCCAATCGGAACAGAAGGATCAATGATATTAGGAATGGTCATCATATCTTTCTTAATCTTCTCGCGAAGATCGTTTTCTTTTTCTTCCAGCTGCGCAAGCCTCTTTGCATTTGCTGCCACTTCTGCTTTCTTTGCCTCAGCTTCTTCCTTTTTACCCTGACCCATAAGAGCGCCGATTTCTTTAGAAATCTTATTTCTCTTTGCCCGGATATCATCTGCCTCCTGCTGTGCTGCCCTGACCTCAGCATCCAGTGCAATCACCTCGTCTACCAGACCAAGTTTTTGATCCTGAAACTTTTTTCTGATATTTTCTTTTACTACCTCAGGATTTTCTCTTAGAAATTTAATGTCAATCATTGTAATTTTATGTCCTTTCTATTGCCATGTAAAATCTACACAGCTTATTATAAGTTATTCAATAACTTCTTCAACGTACACATTGTTGATTTCCGCCAAATCTTTTACTTTATCGACTGCAATTCCATTTCTATCTTTTGTGATACGAATCACAGGTCTATCCGGAAACTGCTTATTTTGATAAAGTACGATACCTGTCTCTCCCTCATTCGTCTTGATGATTGTACCTGCAGGATACACTGCCGTGAATTCCAAAAGAATATCGACAATTTTACCATCAAACTTTATATCCTTATTCCTTTTCAGATATTCTACCGCCTCGTACACTTTCTTTCGCTTACATCCAATGCCGCAGATCATTTCATCAAAGGCATCACAAATTTGTACAATATGACATTCCTTTGAAATATCGGTAGCTTTTAATGGATAACCGGAACCATCCAAACGCTCATGATGATATAATATCATATCTTTACTGTCATTAGAAATCCAGGTTTCATCCCGAAGCGCTGTATAAGCATAAACAGGATGCTTCTTAAATTCCGCAAACTCCTTTTCCGAAAGCTGCGATATATCCTGATCGTCATATACTATTGCAAGATATCGCAAACCTAAATCATGAAGGAGACAACCCACCCCTATATCGTGCACTGTTTCTTGTGAAAGCCCCATTTTGAGCGCAACGATTGTAGCAAGACTGCATAAATTAATCGAATGCTCATAGATATCCGAACTTCTCTCTTTAATATCGTATATCTTTTCCACTACTTCTTCTTCTTCAAGAATATTTGTAATGATATAATCTGCTGTCTGACATAATTCTACCAAATTAGTATTATGACTATAGGTATGCCTTTCGAGGATGCTTTTTACCTTTGATTTGAATGTCTTCTCTACATCCTCTTTTAAGATCATTACTGTCTTAGTATCCAGCTCTTTTTCTTTAATATACACTTGCCGAATGTTGAGTTCTTTCAGTTTTTGAATATATTCATATTTAAGGACAGTTCCCTCAGAGAGCAGTATCTTATATTCTGTTGTAAATACATCTCTAGCCAGAATCTCTTTTCCTATCAGTTGATCAACCTTACAGAGTTTCATCTTGTCCTCATATTCTCTTTTCTTATTTACAAGTCCATAGCAATATCAAGTGCCTGTTTTTCCTCTTCGCCCAATGAGATATCACATAACCCATTCTTGATTTCTTTCGTATAAGAATAACAACCTTCTGTGCTGTGTACAGAATTCAGGATAAATCCATTATCATTTTCATCTAATAAAGCTAATGAAAAACTAAGCTGTCCGCCCATCTGACTAAAAGCGTCATATTTTACAATACCAACCTTCTGAAATGCCCTCCCAAATTTTCTGTACAACGTCTGTATATCTTTTTTATTCTTCTCCATGGAAGTCTTTAAAAATTTATTATCTTCATAGAGTCCTACAATATCTTTTTCCAGACTCTTCGCATTTTTACCTCCCATGAATTTTTTATATCTTTTGGATAATTTATCAAATTTGACCAACTGTACAATTATCATGATTCCCAAAATAAGAATCAGTACAAACATACCGATGAACAGATACGTCAAATCAAAATTTCCAAGTCCTATTTCACTGAGTAAATTATAATTCATTTATCTTATGCCTTTCTGTTGCTTATTTACGAGTCAACAGTTCAATCATTTTATCTAAGTCATCATGCGTATAAAATTCAATCTCTAATTTTCCGGCGCCATTTCCTTTAGAAGAGATGGATACTTTTGTACCCAGAGACTGTTTCAATTTTTCTTCTATATCTTGATAAATGATGTCCAGGCTCTTATCTTCTATAATTTCTTTCTTTGGCTTCTGTGGTTTATTCAAATCCTTAACCAGCTTTTCTACTTCCCGTACACTGAGTTTTTCATCAAACACCCTCTGAGCAATCATATATTGCTGCTCCGGATCTTCAATTGAAATCAAAGCTCTGGCATGACCGGTAGAAATCATATCGTCTATGATCATCTGCTGTACTTCGTCGCAGAGTTTCAAAAGGCGCATAGAATTTGTAACCGCTGTTCTGCTCTTAGATACGCGCTCCGCTACTTCATCCTGCTTCAGATTGAACTCTGTTAAAAGTTTCTTATAAGCCTGCGCTTCTTCTATGGGATTTAAATCTTCTCTCTGAATATTTTCAATCAGGGAAATCTCAACAATCTCCTGATCTGTATAATCGCGAATAATAACCGGAACTTCTTTTAAACCGGCAAGCTTGGCCGCCCGCCATCGACGTTCACCAGCTATAATCTCATAGTATGTTTTCCTATCCTGTACCAGAATTGGCTGCAACAAACCGAACTGTTTGATAGAATCAGCCAGTTCTTGTAAAGCATCTTCGTCAAAATTCTTTCTTGGCTGTTCCCTGTTTGGCTCCACCATAGTAATTTTGACAAGAGTCTCTTTTGCACTGTCTTCCGCTTTTTCCGTTGTTTTCACAGATTCTGCTTTTGTATCTGCTTTAGGAATCAACGAATCCAGTCCTTTACCTAAACCCCTCGGTGCTTTTGCCGCCATATTTATACGCCCTTTCTATTGATTACTTCGTCCGCCAACAACATATACGCCTCCGCACCTGCTGATCTGGAGTCATACATATTAATAGGCATACCATAACTCGGTGCTTCCGCTAACCTGATATTTCTAGGTATTACAGTATTATATACATTCTGTTTCAGATGATTTTTAACATTTTCCACTACCTGCATGGAAAGATTTGTTCTGGAATCATACATAGTAAAGACGACGCCTTCCATATCTAAATCCGGATTCAATCTTTCTTTTACAAGATTGACAGTGTGAATCAATTGACTAAGACCTTCCAACGCATAATATTCACATTGAATGGGAACTAAAACTGTATCTGCCATAGTCATAGAATTAATGGTCAAAAGATTCAAGGAAGGAGGACAATCAATCATAATAAAATCATACTTGTCCTTAACCCAATCAATCTCATTTTTTAATATGTATTCTTTCTTATCGACACCAATGAGTTCTATCTCGGCCGCCGCCAAATTTACATTCGATGGTATAATAGATACATTTGGTATCACATCATGTAAAATGCATTCGTTAATGGAACACTCACTTAGAATCAATTCATAAATTGTGTTCTCTAAATCATTCTTTTCTACACCAAAGCCACTGGTAGTATTACCCTGCGGGTCGGCATCAATGACTAATACTTTCTTTCCTTTAGCTGCCAACGAAGCAGATAAATTGATAGCTGTCGTCGTCTTACCGACACCACCTTTTTGATTTGCAATTGCTATTGTTCTTCCCATAATTTTTACCTTTCGTTTTGTGTTGTAACAAAACGTTTTTCTCCAAAAACTTTTCTCATTTTTACTGTCCGTTTACGATTATATCACTAAACTTCTAGAGAATCTACATAAAATTAGCAACAATAAAAGTTTTTATTTACAAGTATTACTTATAAACTTTCTATATCATCAGGATATTTTACACCCCACTCTTTTCTAAGACCATCCATAAAACGCATCATTTTTAAAGTATCCTCATGAGGCATCGACGGACACTCCAACTTTTTATTTTTGATGCAATCTATGGTTTCTAATATTTCATATTCATATCCACTAATCTTTTCTGGCACAGTGAGATCTTTTATTAACTCTCTGTCTTCATTATACACCTTTATTCCATTTGGATTATTGACATTATCCACCACCATATATCCTTTGGTTCCATAAAAGATTCCCTGTCTGTCAGATAACCCATAAATTCCTGAAGTCAGAACAGCTACCCTTCCATCTTCATAAAATAATGTTATCACATTTTCTCCATCTACACCTGTATCCGTTAATTGAACGGCAGATTTTACCTCAGAAATACAATCACCAAAACTCATAAATGCAAAATTGAGTGGATATACTCCAACATCAAGTAAGGCTCCTCCGGCAAGTTCAGGTCTGATAATTCTTTCTATTTCATAGATATTATAATTAAGATTTGCAGTAAGTTTTCTTACATCTCCAATAATTTTATCATCCAAAAGATCTTTTATCATTTTTCTTGAAGGCATATATCTTGTCCAGATTGCTTCTGTTACGAGAAGACCTTTTTCTTTAGCTAATCGTAATATCTCTTCGGCCTGTTTTGCATTAACCGTAAATGCTTTTTCACACAATACATGTTTTCCCGCTTCTAAACACATTTTCATATTTCTGTAATGATGAGAATGCGGCGTAGCAATATATACTAACTCCACCTCAGTATCCTTCATCATATCTTCATAAGAGCCAAAAGCCTTTTGAAAACCATGTTCTGCAATAAACTTTTCTGCCTTGGCTAAGTCTCTGGAAGCAACACCGTAACATTCTACTTTCGGCATCTTATTCATCGTCTCAGCAAGTGTAGCTGCAATTCCACCTGCACCCAAAATTCCTATTTTCATATTAGCCTCCATTCCGGAGCATCTAAGCGACAAGGGCATAACTTTGCTAATGCAAAGTTGCAAATCTCAAATTTGCGTCTGCCATCAGACAAATTTGTGATGCTCCTATATTTCTTCATTTTAATGTTATCCTAAAAAATAATTTTCACGAAATTTTCCTATTTTTTCTATGTTTCACAATGATTATTTTGGGTCTTTTTGAATGTTTCACGGAAAATATCACAATATATTGGGTTTAATTGTTTCACGTGAAACATTATCTTGTGTCCATATTCTGTTTCACATATAAATGTTTCACGTGAAACATGTCCACTAAAGCTTTATAATATTATTTTTGATTGCAAAGACTGCTGCTTGGGTCCGATCAGATACATCTATCTTTTTAAAAATATTGGATATATGATTTTTTACAGTTCTCTCACTTATATTCAAATTAGTTGCAATTTCTTTATTAAACATACCATTGGCAACTTGTATCAATACTTCCAATTCCCTGTTAGTCAGTAAACTAATCTTATCCTTTTCAATATCTCTATTTACCAATTGGTTATTCAATGCTGGAATCAAACTCGGCTGAATATAATTTTCTCCCTCTAAGACAGACTGAATTGCCTTTTTTAATTCTGAGGATTCTGAATCTTTTAAAATATAACCATCTACACCAATATCCACTGCCTGTGTTAAATACTCTAATTCATTATGAACTGTTAAAATTAAAACCTTTATTGGTGATTCTTTTTCTTTCATTTCCTTAAGAACTTCTATACCATTTTTTTCAGGCATATTAATATCTAATAATAGAACTTCCGGATGAACACTATCTATTTTTTCCAAACACTCTATCCCATTAGATGCCTCACCAACAACTTCAATACTTCCATCAAATTCTAATAATTGTTTAAGTCCTTCTCTTATAAGACTATGATCATCTACAATCATCACCTTTATCTTCTTCACTACTTACCCTCAACTTTCTTTGGAATTTTTATTAAAATAGAGGTCCCATTTTCTGTATCTATTTGCATTTTTCCATTTAGAAGGAACACTCTTTCTTCCACAACAGATAATCCAAAATGTCTATTTTTTTTCACAGCCTCTTTTAAATCAAACCCAATTCCATTATCTTGAATTATAATGCTATATACATTATCCTCGTTCCTTAAAGTCACTCTAATTTTATCTCCATTAGAATGATTGATAGAATTCTGAACGCATTCTTGAATAATTCGATAGATATTAATAAGGGCAAGTTCTGTTATTGAATCCGATACATTGATATCTATTTCATCGATATCTGTCTCAATATTAAATTTTCCATCTTGATTCAAAGAGCTAAATAATTTTAACAAAGTCTCCTTTAAACCTAAATCATCAAATGACATTGGCCTCAAATCATATATTCGATTTCTAATATCATCTATTACTTTGCGAAGACCTTGTTCAACTGTCGCCAGCTCTAATTTTGCTTTTATAGGATCCTGATCAATATAAAGAGAACTTAACTCTACCTTATGAACCAAATGTGTCAAATTTTGTAAAGAACTGTCATGTAAATCTCTCGCTATTCTCTGTCTTTCTTTTTCCTGAACATCAAGAACAGAGAGTTGTTTCATATGTAACAAAACTGATTGATTCTCTACAATTCTTTCCAAACGTTCCAGTCTTATTTTACCTATATTTAAAAATCTCTCTATTTCATCACATTCACTTACTAGCTTTTCTTTTTCCTCCTTATTCGTTGTTATTACATCATGATATACATCTTCTATCTTTCTCGGAAGAAAGACTTGCAGATCATTTTGCTCTTTACTGAGAAGACCATCCAAATAAGTATCTATCTGGGCAATCCTGTTTTTCTTCTTTGAAAGGGTTAATGTCTGCTGTTCCTGCTCCTTCTTAATATCACGATATAACTCTTCAATCACTCCAAAGTTTTCAATATCCATATACACATACCTATACCCACTATTTTTATACTTTATAATAATTTTATCATATACTAAAATCCACTTTTAGAAAAGAATTTTTATTATTGTTTGTAAGAAATTAAGAATTAAAGTATAATAGAATAAATAATAATTTGTGTCAGATAACATCAATCCGACAAAGGAGCAGTGAAGATAACATGAATAAAAAACTAACTAGCATAGCTTTACTATCCAGTTCTTCTATCATAGCAATTCATATTATGAATAGAATACATACTTCCCTTTGCACAGGCAAAAATCTTCTCAATAATTCAGAAAACTATTTTTATGACTGGCGGTTTGGTAAAATCAGATATCAGAAAAAAGGAAGTGGAAGCCCGCTTCTTTTTATACATGATTTAACCATAGGGAGTTCAAATTACGAATACCACAGGCTTATTAATAATTTGACAGAAAAACATGAAATTTATTCAATAGATTTATTAGGATATGGATTGTCAGACAAACCTTACATTACATATACCAATAATCTATATGAACAATTAGTCAGCGATTTTATTAAGAATGTGATTGGTAAAAAAACTTCTATTGTTGCGACAGGAGAATCTGTTCCTTTCGTTATTATGGCATGTCACAACAATCCTGAAATTTTTAAAAAGATTATCTGCATTAATCCACAGAATCTTTATCTACAAAATCAGATTCCTTCTAAACAGACAAGTCTTCTTAAATTTTTTATAGAGACACCAGTCATAGGTACTTTTACTTATCATATTCTTTCTAATAAAGAAAGTATTGAAAAGACATTCCATAAAGAATATTTCTCTCATCCAGAAGAAGTCAGAGAAAAATATATTTATAATTATTTGGAAGCCGCTCATGCTGGCGGTTACAGCTCAAAATATTCCTTTGCCAGTTATGCCGGCAAATATATGAATATGAATATTGTCCATGAATTAAAAGAAATTGATAACAGCATTTTAATGATCGGCGGAGAAGAAGAGAAAGATATTAAGACAACGATTGAAAATTACAAATACTATAATGCTGCCATCGAAGACTTCTATATTCCAGAGACGAAACATCTTCCACAGCTAGAAGCCCCCGATGCAGTATTAGAACAAATTAATATGTTTTTATAGAAGTTATAAAGGATTCTTACTTGCTGTTCCGGCTTTACGTGGATACTGCTTTGGCGTATTATTACATTTTCTGATGATTACTAAATTTCTATAAATATCAGAAGATGGAAGCGTAAAGCCGATTTCATCAACTACCTTTCCTCCCAAAACTTTAACTGCATAATTCGCTTGTTCTATCTCTTCAAAAACCTTTTCAGATTTATAAGAAATAAAACTCCCGCCTACTTTTACATAAGGTAAACAATACTCTGAAAGCGTTGATAAATTTGCAACTGCTCTGGAAACACACAAATCAAACTGCTCTCTTAACATATTTGGTTTTGCGAAGTCTTCCGCTCTTCCATGAAGAGCTTTCACATTTTCAAGCTTCAAATGATTTATAACCTCTTCCAAAAAATGAACTCTCTTTTGTAAGGAATCTAACAAAGTTATTTTAAGGTTTGGAAAAACAATCTTAAGAGGTATCCCTGGAAACCCAGCACCAGTTCCAATATCTAACAAAGAAATATCATCTTCTAAATCACATACTTTCACCAAAGAAAGACTGTCAAGAAAATGCTTTTTCAGAACTTCATCAAACTCTGTAATGGCTGTCAAATTCATGACCTTATTTTTTTCTATCAGCATCTCATAATAAGAAATAAACTGTTCCATTTGATAAGAAGATAAAGAAATATGAAATTCCTGCAAATCTTCTTGAAATTGCTTTACATCATAATTATCCAAATATTCATACCTAATCTTTCTTAATATTTAACTCAATGCGGGGAATGTCGCATTTCAGACATTCTCCTCACACTAATCTTCATAATTCCATTCTGCAGAATCTTAAATCTGTCTTTTATGATAATGTTCCAAATAAACCAATAACACAGAAATATCCGCAGGAGACACACCAGAAATTCTGGAAGCCTGTCCAACAGAGATGGGTCTGTAAGCGTTTAATTTTTGTCTTGCTTCCAGACGAAGACTTCCAATATCATCATAATTTATGTCAGCAGGAATTTTTTTCTTTTCCATCTTTTTATAATGCTCTACCTGCTTTAACTGTCTTTCAATATAACCCTCATATTTTATTTCAATCTCTACCTGTTCAATCACATCATCGGGAAGAGGTTTTCTCAAAGGATCGATAGCTGAAAGTATATCGTAAGATAACTCCGGTCGACACATTAGTTCCGCCAGATTTGCAGCTGTCTTCAAACTGGAACTTCCATGTAAAATCAAAAAATCCTGATTTTCTTTGGAAGCACCTATCACAGTATTCTTAAACCTTTCAATTTCCTGTTCTATCTGTTTCTTCTTATTAAGACAGGATTCATAAAGGTTAGCAGATACCAATCCAACCTCATAACCAATCTGACGAAGCCTTAAATCAGCATTATCCTGACGCAGTAAAAGGCGATACTCTGCCCTTGAAGTCATCATCCGATAAGGCTCTCTGTTTTCCTTGGTCACCAAATCATCAATTAATACGCCAATATAAGCTTGAGAACGATCTAATATAACCGGATTTCTTTTCTGAATAAACATGGCTGCATTGATTCCGGCTATCAACCCCTGCGCTGCTGCCTCTTCATAACCACTGCTGCCATTAAACTGTCCGCCGCTATATAAACCAATAATATTTTTAAATTCCAATGAAGGATACAATTGTCTGGAATCAATACAATCATATTCGATTGCATAAGCATTTCTCACAATCTTACATTTCTCCAGACCAGGTACTGTTCGATACATGGCTAATTGTACATCTTCCGGAAGAGAAGAAGACATTCCGCCCACATACATTTCATTAGTATGAAGTCCTTCCGGTTCTATAAAAACCTGATGTCTTTCCTTATCTGCAAACTTCACTACCTTATCTTCAATAGAAGGACAATATCTTGGTCCGGTTCCTTCTATAATACCCGCATAGATCGGAGATCTGTCCAGATTATTTCTAATGATATCATGAGTCTTTTCATTGGTATAAGTAAGCCAACAGGAAACTTGCTCAATCTGTACATCTTCCGGATTCGTGGAAAAAGAAAATGGAATCACTCTCTCATCCCCAAATTGTTCTTCCATTTTATCAAAATCTATAGAACGCTTGTCCATTCTTGCAGGAGTACCTGTCTTGAAACGGCGCATTTCCACACCCAGATTTTTTAGTGAATCTGTCAAAAAGTTTGCAGGCTGAAGACCATTCGGCCCCGTATAAGTAATTGCTTCACCACATAAACATCTGGCTTTTAAATAAGTACCTGTACATAGAATCACAGCCTGACACTCATAAACAGTTCCTGTAAATGTTTTGACACCAATCACTTTTTTCTTAATCACTTCATTCTCTTTAAAATCTTCTGCAAGTATCTCACATACTTCCGCCTGCTTTAAAGTCAAATGTTCCTGATTCTCCAAAACTTTTCTCATAGCCCTGGAATACTCTGCTTTATCCGCCTGCGCACGAAGAGAATGAACAGCAGGACCCTTTGATTTATTTAACATCTTAGACTGGATAAAAGTTTTATCAATATTTTTACCCATCTCTCCGCCAAGTGCATCGATTTCACGGACTAAATGTCCTTTGGAAGTTCCGCCAATATTAGGATTACAAGGCATAAGAGCCACACTGTCTATACTCACTGTAAAAATTACTGTCTCTAATCCCAAACGTGCGCAAGCAAGAGCAGCCTCACATCCTGCATGACCTGCGCCAACTACACATACATCAACTTTTTCTTTCATACATGGCATGAAAACATCATCCTCTTCTAATCTAAATAATCCTAATTATCAACTGTAAATTACTTTCCCATACAAAACTTAGAAAATATTTCATTCACTAAATCATCACCCACTTCTTCTCCTATAATCAAACCAAGAGAAGCATAAGCACTCATCAAATCTATTGCATAAAAATCTTCCGGCATATTCATATCTAAACTTTTATGAACTTCAAGCATACTCTTTTTGGCATCATAAACAGCTTCCTTATGACGGATATTTGTAATATATACCTCATCATTATAAATAAGCTGTCCATGAAAAAACATATCTTTAATCAAAGATGTCAATAAATCTATTCCATATTCTTCTTTTGTAGAAGTCTTAATAAGATAAATAGAATATTCAATACCTTCTATCCTCTGATATGTCAGATCAGATTTTTCATCAAGACACATTCCAATACTTTGCTCTTTTTCTTCCTGTACCAGTGATAAATGATTTGAAGTAATACTACTCATGACATCTAACACAGATTGTTCATTCACTATCTCTTTTAAATCAGATTTATTCAAAAGAATAATCGTATTCTTTCCTGCAATCATTTTAATAATATCCTGATCACTCTCATCAAGAGGTTCGGAAACATCTATCACATAAAGAATCAAATCTGCTTCTTCTGAAATTTTTCTGGCCTTTTCAACTCCAATCTTTTCTACGATATCTTCTGTATTACGAATACCTGCGGTATCTATGATATTTAAAGTAATATTTCCAAGAGAAATTGTCTCTTCCAGAGTATCCCTGGTAGTACCTGCCACATCCGTAACAATTGCTCTTTCTTTTCCCGCCAGAACATTAAGAAGAGAAGACTTCCCTACATTCGGCTTTCCTACAATCACTGTATGGATTCCCTCTTTTAACATTCTTCCATCATCTGCAGAATCTAACAATCGATTCAATTCTTTCAAAATATGTTCAGATTTATCCAAAAGTCTTTCATAATATCCTTCCAGGCTAATATGCTCCGGATCATCCAAAGCAGATTCTATATATGCAATCTCATAAAGTATTTCTTCTCTCAATATCTTTATTTTATCAGAAAGAGAACCCTTGAGCTGCTTTATAGAAGTCTGTAAGGCAAATTCATTTTTTGCATGAATCATATCCATCACGGCTTCCGCCTTAGACAAATCAATTCTTCCATTCAAAAAGGCACGTTTCGTAAACTCTCCCGGTTCCGCAATCCGGGCACCGGCTTTCATGACAAGAGAAAGAATCTTCTGTACGATCAGCACACCGCCATGACAATTAATCTCCACTGTATCTTCCGTGGTATAGCTTCGAGGCGCTTTCATCACAGATACCATGACTTCATCCACTAAAGCTCCCTCTTCATCTACAATAAAACCATAATGAATCGTATGAGATTTATATTGTTTCAATACCTTTTCGTGATGCACATTTTGATATATTTTATCAACAATTGATATTGCTTCATCACCACTCACCCTGACAATTCCAATTCCTGAATCAGACATAGCTGTTGCTATAGCTGTAATCGTATCAGACTTCATAAGAATACTCCTGACTTATTCACTAATAAAAAAATTTTACTACATACAACTTTAAAAATCTATCCTAACTTTTGAAATACAACAATAAGACTAATGTAAAAAACCGACAAGATATTTCCTGCCGGTTTTTCTTCGTATTTCTTTATATTATTCTCTTCCAGAATTTCTATCATAATTTCTGTCAGACCGTCTCTCGCCCTTATCATATCTCTTCAAGGTAACAACAACGTGTCTAAAAGGCTCTTCTCCTTCACTATAAGTTGTCACATACTTATCATTCTGAAGCGCTGAATGAATAATTCTTCTCTCATAAGGATTCATAGGCTCTAAAGAAACCGGCCTCTTTGTTCTCTTTACCTTATAGGATATATTCTTGGCAAGATTCTCTAAGGTTTCCTTTCTTCTCTGGCGGTAATTTTCCGTATCAACCTTAACCCTGATATAATTCTCTACATTTTTATTCACGATCAAAGATACCAGATATTGTAAGGAATCAAGAGTTTGTCCTCTCTTACCAATCAGGACTCCCATCTCATCACCGCTTAACTCAATGTTCATGGAATTCTCTATCTCATCATATTCCACATTCACGACCACAACAAGACCCATAGCCTCAAACACATCTTTTAAGAAATCTTTTGCAGCATCCTGTACGGAAGATTTTGCCCTGGCTTTGATCACAGCAGGTTTAGAACCAATACCAAGAAAACCTGAAGAACCTTCTTCAATTACTTCATATTCCAATTTATCACTGGTAACAACTAACCTTTGACATGCTTCTGTAATCGCATCATCAACAGTTTTTGCAGATACTTCAATATAATCCATTTTCTACCCCTCCTGCACTATTTTTTATTATTTTTCTCATTATACTGTCTCACCATATTAGCCTTAGACATCATGCTGCCTGGTTTTGCATTTTTATTATAATATTCTGTTGACTTCTTAACCAATTCATCTTTTTCTTCCTGTGTCATAGAAGGCTTAGTAGAAGCTTTAGAAGCCATACTCTTCGTATTCATATTTGCATAAGCAGACATCTGATTGGCCCGGACGCCGGCCTTTTCCATTTTCTTCTTGGCCTTTTCCGCATTCTTCTTAATAACTTCATCAAGGTCCATCTTATCAATATGTTTATTAATGACAATCTGCTGAATACTTCTAACTACCGCACCTACTACCCAGTAAAATCCCATACCTGCAGGAAGCGTATAACATAAAACAGCAGACATGATAGGCATAACCATATTCATAGTCTTCATAGACTGCATCATGGCATTTTGCTGATCATTGCCATTGCCGCTCTGTGTATCCTGCTGCGGCATTAACTTTACGTTAATCCACTGTGTCACTGCAGCCAATACAGGAATTGCAAATGCTGCAACCATCATAATATAGGAACCTGTTGCTCTTGCTTCACTAAAAGTAGCCGCAGGAGAATTAGACATACTTAATCCCAAGAAATTATTATATTTGTCAAGCAAAGATAAAGTATTATCTATATCAGAAGACAAATTAGGAAAAGCATCTTTCAAGCTCGCCCATTCAGCGCTGGAAGCTTTATTCAGTACATCTACAAAAGTATTCTGCACATAAGAAGTCACGCCGCCGGTAAAGTTTTCGTTTGCAAATTGTTTGGCAAACATATTAGAGCTGGAAAATGTCTGGATAAACTCTACACTGCCATCCTGTGCAATCAATTTATCTACCAGAGGTAAAAAAGCTTGTTTTACCTTGTCTACGTAAGCGGGAATATTATAAATTACCCGATAAAGAGCAAGTAAAATAGGCATCTGTATCAAAAGCTGCACACAGCTTCCGGAAGGCGATACTCCATACTTTGCATAGACGGCCTTTGTTTCCATATTCATTGCCATCATAGAATCATTATCTTTTTTATTCTTATACTTTGCCTGAATCGCCTGCAGTTCTGGATTCATCTTAGCAGAAAGCTTGGAGAACTTCTGCTGTTTGATTGTAAGAGGCATCAATAAGAGATAGATAACGACCGTAAATAGGATAATAGCAAGTCCAATATTAGGAATGCCAATCTTATCAATCACATAGAAGATACCTTCCATAATATAACCCAAAAGTTTTGCTACAGGACCGATAATCTTACCTGTATCCTGGGTCAATAAAATATTTGACAAAATCACTTACCTCCTTTTATAACTTTATGGAACAGGATCATAACCACCTTTGGAAAAAGGATTACATCTCAATATTCTCCACATGGTAAATAACCCTCCCTTAAGGGCGCCGTACTTTTCAACAGCTTCCAAACCATATTCAGAACAGGTCGGAATATAAGGACATTTGGTACTTTTCATAGGAGAAATATATTTTCTATAAAATTTAATTAGACAGATCATTCCTTTTTTCATAACAGTTTCTAATTTTCCTCATCATAAAAATAAATTTTGATTATATGATGAAGCTTTGAAAGATGTAACAATGCGCTCTCTATTTCTGCATACCCTGCCAAAGAAGCGCTTTTTCTTGCGACGACTACTATATCTAAACCACTATTAAATATATTTTCATGTAGCCGGTAACTCTCTCTCACCAGTCTTGCAAATCTGTGTCTTACAACACTGTTGCCTATCTTCTTACTGGCGGAAATTCCCAGTCTGTTTTTATCCGTGTTGTTTTCCAATACATACATTACCAGATACTTGTTCGCATAACTTTTACCATTCTTATAAACATCCCGGAAATCGCTGTTTTTCTTCAAGGATTCTGAAAAAACCATTTCTGACCGTACCTTTCTTATAAAGATAATTATACGGAGAAAAATAGGCCACATAAATGCGGCCTATGCTGATAATCTCTTTCTTCCCTTTGCGCGTCTTGCAGCTAAGACTTTTCTTCCACCCTTTGTGCTCATTCTTGCTCTAAAACCGTGGACTTTAGACCTTTGCCTTTTTTTAGGCTGAAACGTCATCTTCATTCCTATGCACCTCCTTCACATGACCTTACTTTCTATAAGGTAAAGATAATAAGCTTCATTTTAGGAAAACAACATGTTGATTATATATAATTAATAGGAAAACGTCAAGTAAATTGGCCATTTTTTTTATAAAAATTCAATGAAAATACTTATAACCAACTTATCCACTTTACATAAATCTATCCACAATATGTTCATAAGTTGTTGATAACTTCAAAATATCATGTTCATAACAAATTTATCATCTCAATTTTGCAAGAATAAGCTATGTTGATATTAAATTTCATAGTTATACACAACATTCATATTGCTCTAAAAGAATATGTTAACTTGTTCATAAATCCTTTTCCTTTTATGTGGACAACTTATTATTTGAAATTTTATGATATTTGTATTATTATATATTGTAGGATAATTTCGATTTTCCATTTATATAAAATGAGAACGGGGATTAGAACACTATGGAACCTATGGAATCTATCAGTAAAAAATGGGATGAAATTAAAGAGACACTTAGAAAGGAATACGAATTATCTGATATTTCTTTTGCTACCTGGATTGAGCCTCTTAATTTTTATGAAGTGAAAAATAATATAGTGACCATATTGATTCCTTCTGATCAGGCTCATGCTCTCAATTATATAACATCCAAATATAAGAGTTTTTTCCAAGTCACTATTTCTGAGATGATGGACCATACTTATGATATTGCTTTCATTTTAGAAAAAGACGCAAAAGATAAAGGAAACAACAGCCAGTCTGCTTTAAAACCGACTTATAACATAAATTATGAAAATGCAAACTTAAGTACAAAATATAAGTTTGATACCTTCGTGGTGGGAAGTAACAATAAACTGGCACATTCCGCTTCTCTTGCCGTAGCAGAATCTCCCGGAGAGGTATATAATCCTCTTTATTTATATGGAGGAGCAGGTCTTGGCAAGACGCACCTGATTCATTCGATCGGACATTTTATATTGGAAAGAAACCCTGACACGAAGGTACTTTACGTCACTTCTGAAAATTTTACCAATGAAGTCATAGATTGTATCAGAAGCGGCGACGCCTTAAAGATGAATAAGTTCCGTGAGAAGTATCGTACTGTTGATGTCCTTATGGTAGATGATATTCAATTTATCATCGGTAAAGAAAGTACGCAGGAAGAATTCTTCCATACCTTTAATACGCTGCATTCTGCCGGAAAGCAGATCATATTGTCCTCGGACAAACCGCCAAAAGATATGGAGACCTTAGAAGAGAGATTTCGTTCCAGGTTCGAATGGGGATTGATAGCAGATATTCAACCGCCGGATTATGAGACCAGAATGGCTATTCTTAAGAAAAATGCAGAGAACTACACCAAAGAGATAGACGACGAAGTATTCAAATACATTGCGGAAAATATCAAATCCAATATTCGTGAATTGGAAGGGGCTTTTAATAAGATTATCGCCTTTTCTAAGTTAAATAAAGTGGATATTAATCTGGCATATGCGGAAGAAGCTTTAAAAGATGTGATATATCCAGACAAACCAAAAGAAATTACACCTACTCTTATCATAGAAGTGGTTGCAGAGCATTTTGGTGTAAGTCCGGAAGATATTACTTCCAAAAAAAGAAATTCTGAATTTGTACAGCCAAGACAAGTAGTCATGTATCTTTGCAGAGAACTGATCGATACTTCTCTTAACAATATCGGTAAACTCCTCGGCAAAAAAGATCATACCACTGTCATTCACGGCATCAATAAGATCAAAGAAGAAATAACAACCAATGAAGAACTCAGAAATAAAATAGATGTCATCAGAAAGAAGATTGTCCCTTAGAACAATTTAAGTTACTCACTTTTTTATCAACAATTCTTCAACAAAGTATGTGAATCACTTATATTTGTCTTCAAAAATGACATTAATGTCAATTTATATGCAAAATCATTTTGTTTATAAGTTGAAAGTTATTGTGAAGTTATACAAAGTTTTTCACAGCTTAAAAGTTTTCTTTTTTATTGAAAAATAGTATAATAGATAAGGTTATGCACATATCAACACCTATTATTACTAAGACTACGGAATAATTATTATTTAAATAACCAATGGCGGCACACCAAATAATCCGCAGGTGAGAAAGGAAGATATACACAGATGAAAATTGTATGTATGAAATCAAATCTTTTAACCGGTGTACAGACAGTATCCAAAGCCGTTCCTAACAAAACTACAATGTCTATTCTGGAATGTATCCTTATAGATACAAGAAGTGGCGAGATTAAATTAACCGCTAATGATATGGAACTCGGTATTGAGACAACGATTGACGGTGAAATACTGGATAAAGGTCTGATTGCACTGGATGCAAAGATATTTTTGGAAATTGTCAGAAAGCTTCCTGATAACAATATTACGATAGAGACGAATAATGAAACCTATAAGACTACAATAACCTGTGAAAAAGCAAAGTTTAATATCATTGGTAAATCTGGTGAAGATTTCTCTTATCTGCCGGAAATAGAAAAAAATGACTCTGTGGTTCTCTCGCAGTTTACTTTAAAAGAAGTGATCAGGCAGACAATCTTTTCTATTGCGGACAATGATAATAATAAACTGATGACAGGAGAGTTATTTGAGATCAATGATGATGTCTTAAAGGTGGTATCATTGGATGGTCATAGAATTTCTATCAGAAGAATTGCTTTAAAGAATTCCTATGGAAATAAAAAGGTAGTTGTACCTGGTAAGACATTGAGTGAAGTAAGTAAGATTCTTTCCGGAGATATGGATAAGGATGTGAGTATCTTCTTTACGGACAAACACATTTTGTTTGAGTTTGATAATACGCTGGTGGTTTCCAGGCTGATTGAAGGAGAATACTTCAGAATAGATCAGATGCTTTCCAGTGATTATGAGACAAAGATTAAAATGAATAAAAAGGAGCTGCTTGATTGTATCGATAGAGCTACTCTTCTTGTCAAAGAAGGAGATAAAAAACCTGTTATTATCAATATTACGGATGATTCCATGCAGCTTAAAATGAATTCTACAGTGGGAAGTATGGATGAAGAAATCGATATTGCTAAAGAAGGAAAGGATTTGATGATAGGGTTTAATCCTAAATTTTTGATTGATGCTCTTCGTGTGATAGAAGATGAGGAGATTGATTTATATATGGTGAATCCTAAAGCTCCTTGTTTTATCAGAAATGCGCAAGAAAGTTATATTTATCTGATTCTTCCTGTTAATTTTACAACGGTAAGCTAGTTTTGCATGGATTTTGTATTTCGGGAAAGGTATAAAATATCGATTGTATGGAAACAATAAAAATCAGGGATGATTTCATCAAACTTGGCCAGGCCATTAAACTATCCGGACTTGTACAGTCTGGTTTGGAGGCAAAGATTGAAATACAGGAAGGGTTCGTAAAAGTAAATGGACAGGTGGAATTACAACGCGGTAAGAAGATATATCCTGGCGATGTAATTTCTTATGACGGACAACAGATTAAGGTAGAAAACTGATGATCATAAAATCATTGGAACTGGCGGATTTTAGAAATTACGATTCTTTACATATTGATTTTAGTAAAGGAACAAATATTTTATATGGTGATAATGCCCAGGGTAAAACAAATATCCTGGAAGCTATTTATTTATCTGCTACTACAAAATCACATAAGGGAAGTAAAGATAGAGATATTGTCAATTTCAAAAAAGAAGAATCCCATATCAGGACTATTCTTGAAAAGGATGGTATGGATATAAGGGTTGATATGCACCTTCGTAAAAATAAGACGAAGGGAATTGCGATTGACGGGCAGAAAATTAAAAAAGCTGCAGAACTTCTTGGCTTGCTGAATGTGGTTTTTTTCTCACCGGAAGATTTGAGTATTATCAAAAACGGTCCGGCTGAGAGAAGAAGATTTGTAGATATGGAGTTGTGTCAGCTGGATCAGTTCTATCTCTATAATTTAAATCATTATAACAAAATTGTAAATCAAAGAAATAAACTGTTAAAGGATATGTATTTTAATCCTTCTTTAAAAGAAACTTTGAATATATGGGATTCTCAGCTTGTTTCCTTTGGAAGTAAGATTATAGAGAGAAGAAAACTTTTTGTGGAGCAGCTAAATGATATCATCTATGATATTCATAAAAAATTATCCGGTGAGAGAGAAGAATTAAAAGTAAAATATGAACCTGATGTGACAATTGAGGATTATGAAAAATCTCTGGCGGTGTGTCAGGAAAGAGATGTAAAGTTAAAACAGACTACTGTGGGTCCTCACAGAGATGATTTTTCTTTTCTGATAAAAGATATAGATATCCGTAAGTTCGGTTCCCAAGGTCAGCAGAGAACAGCGGCTTTATCTTTGAAATTGTCAGAGATAGAGCTTGTGAAAAAAATAGCAAATGAAAATCCTGTTTTGCTTTTGGATGATGTACTTTCAGAACTTGACAGCCATAGACAAAATTATTTATTAAGTACGATTGGAGAAATCCAGACGATTATTACCTGTACGGGATTAGATGAATTTGTAAATAATAGATTTGAGATTGATAAAGTTTTTCAAATAGAAAATGGTAAGATCGTCAATAACTCTGAAGGTGAAACTGAGAAAGGAGTATTGTTATAGATATGGCAAACGAATACGGCGCAGATCAAATACAGATTTTAGAGGGACTTGAAGCAGTAAGAAAAAGACCCGGTATGTATATAGGCAGTACTTCTTTAAGGGGTCTTCATCATCTGGTATATGAGATTGTGGATAATTCAGTAGATGAGGCGCTGGCTGGGTTTTGTGATACAATTTACGTGAATATTAATCAGGATAATTCTATTACCGTTCTTGATAATGGACGGGGCATTCCTGTAGGTATTAACCATAAAGCAGGTATTCCGGCTGTGGAAGTAGTCTTTACGGTTTTACATGCCGGCGGAAAATTTGGCGGCGGCGGATATAAGGTGTCCGGCGGCTTACATGGTGTGGGCGCCTCTGTTGTCAATGCACTTTCTGACTGGTTGGAAGTAGAAATTTATAGTGAGGGCAAAATCTATCGACAAAAATATGAAAAGGGACAGGTATGCTATAAATTAAAAGTAGTAGGAGAATGTGAACCAGAAAAAACCGGTACTAGAGTGCAGTTTAAGCCGGATAGTACTATTTTTGAGGACACAATCTTTGATTATGATACTTTAAAGACAAGACTTCGCGAAACTGCCTTTTTGACAAAAGGCCTTAGAATTGTATTGGAGGATAACAGAGAAGATAAGGAGCAGAAGAAGGAATTTCATTATGAAGGCGGTATCAAGGAATTTGTTACATACTTGAATAAAAGTAAAGAAGCGCTTTATGAACAGATTATGTATTTTGAAGGCACAAAAAATGGCGTTTACGTAGAGGTTGCTTTACAGCATAACGATTCCTATAATGAGAGTGTTTATACCTTTGTAAACAATATCAATACACCGGAAGGCGGCACACATCTGGTAGGTTTTAGAAATGCTCTCACAAAAACATTTAACGATTATGCAAGAAATAATAAACTGTTAAAAGATAATGAATCAAATCTTTCCGGTGAAGATATCAGAGAAGGTCTTACAGCGATTATCAGTGTTAAAATAGAAGATCCTCAGTTTGAAGGGCAGACAAAGCAGAAGCTTGGCAATTCGGAAGCAAGAGGAGCTGTGGACAATGTAGTGAGTGAACAGCTTACTTATTTCCTGGAACAGAATCCTTCTGTAGCCAAAACAATTTGTGAAAAATCCATTTTAGCGCAGCGCGCCCGTGAAGCGGCCAGAAAAGCCAGAGATTTGACACGTCGTAAAACCGCATTGGAAGGCAGTGCTCTTCCTGGCAAATTAGCGGATTGTTCCGATAAAGATCCTAAAAATTGTGAGATTTATATCGTTGAGGGAGATTCTGCAGGAGGTTCTGCGAAAACAGCTAGAAGTCGTGCAACACAGGCAATCCTTCCTCTTCGCGGCAAGATTTTGAATGTGGAAAAAGCAAGGCTTGATAAAATATATGCTAATGCGGAAATCAAAGCCATGATTACAGCTTTTGGCACTGGAATTCATGAAGATTTTGATATTTCTAAGCTTCGTTATGACAAGATTATTATTATGACGGATGCCGATGTGGATGGTGCGCATATTGCTACGCTTATGCTTACATTTATTTATCGTTTCATGCCGGAGTTAATTAAACAGGGACATGTATATCTGGCGAAACCGCCTTTGTATAAGTTGGAGAAAAACAGACAGATTTGGTATGCTTACAGTGATGATGAACTTGATGAGATTTTGGCGCAAGTAGGCAGAGACCAAAATAATAAGATTCAGCGTTATAAAGGTCTTGGAGAGATGGATGCCGATCAGCTCTGGGAAACAACAATGGATCCGGAGAGACGTATTCTTCTTAGAGTGAATATGAATGAAGAAGAAGAATCGGAAGTAGATCTTACATTTAATACGCTGATGGGAGATAAAGTAGAACCTAGAAGAATCTTTATTGAAGAAAATGCCAAGTTTGTAAAGAATCTGGATATATAAGAATTGTAATAAAAGTATGCAGCTTTAGTGAGTGCTTGAATAGTTTAACATGGAGGGAAGATGGACGACAGAATTTTTGATAAGATAGAAGAAGTAGATCTTAAGAAGAAGATGGAAGATTCTTACATTGATTATGCCATGAGCGTTATCGCTGCCCGTGCTCTTCCCGATGTAAGAGATGGTCTGAAACCTGTACAGCGCAGAGTCTTGTATTCTATGATAGAATTGAACAACGGTCCGGATAAACCTCACAGAAAAAGTGCCCGTATCGTTGGTGATACCATGGGTAAATATCATCCCCATGGTGATAGTTCTATTTATGGCGCGCTTGTTAATATGGCACAAGAATGGTCTACCAGATATCCTCTGGTGGATGGTCACGGAAATTTCGGTTCTGTCGATGGTGATGGCGCGGCTGCAATGCGTTATACAGAAGCAAGGCTTAGTAAAATTTCCATGGAGCTTCTTGCGGATATCAACAAAAATACCGTTGATTTTGCGCCAAACTTTGATGATACAGAGAAAGAACCTGTAGTATTGCCGAGTCGTTATCCAAATCTTTTGGTAAATGGTACTTCCGGTATTGCAGTGGGAATGGCAACGAATATTCCTCCTCATAATTTAAGGGAAGTTACGAGTGCGGTGATTAAAATCATTCAAAATAGAATTGAGGAAGATCGTCAGACTGATATTGAAGAACTTTTGCAGATTGTAAAAGCGCCTGATTTTCCTACCGGCGGTATTATTTTAGGTACTAGAGGTGCAGAGGAAGCGTACAGAACAGGCCGCGGCAAGGTGAGAGTGCGTGCTGTCACAGATATTGAGACGATGTCTAACGGTAAGAGCCGTATTATTGTGACAGAGCTTCCCTATATGGTAAATAAGGCGAATTTGATTCTAAAGATTGCGGACCTTGTGAAGTTAAAAAAGATAGACGGTATCACAGATCTGCGTGATGAGACAAACCGTGAGGGTATGCGTATTGTGATTGAACTCCGTAAGGATGCCAATGCTAACGTTATCCTAAATCAGCTTTATAAACATACCCAGCTTCAGGATTCTTTTGGCGTGATCATGCTGGCGCTTGTTGATAATCAGCCGAAGGTTATGAATCTTCTTGATATGCTTACTTATTATCTGCAGCATCAGGAAGAGGTTGTGACCAGAAGAACAAAATATGATCTTGATAAAGCGGAAGAAAGAGATCATATTTTACAAGGTTTGTTGATTGCTTTAGATCATATTGATGAAGTGATTCAAATTATCAGAAGCAGTCAGACAACCCAGATTGCCAAAGAAAGATTGATTGAGAGATTTGAATTTTCTGAGGCACAGGCACAGGCTATCGTAGATATGCGTCTGCGTGCACTGACCGGTCTGGAAAGAGAAAAGCTCGAAAATGAGCATAGAGAACTGCTGGCAAAAATCGCAGAATTAAAAGCGATTCTTGCAGATGAAAAATTACTTCTCGGTGTAATCAGAGACGAGATGCTTGTGACTGCAGAGAAATATGGTGATGACAGAAGAAGTCAGATTGGATTTGACGTTTATGATATCAATATGGAAGATCTGATTCCCAGAGATAATACTGTGATTGCCATGACCAGTCTCGGTTATATTAAACGTATGACCGTCGATAACTTTAAATCTCAAAACCGCGGCGGTAAGGGAATCAAGGGTATGCAGACGATTGAAGAAGATTATATTGAAGATCTTCTGATGACGACGACCCATCATTATCTTATGTTCTTTACGAATTATGGCAGAGTGTATCGTCTGAAAGCATATGAGATTCCCGAGGCAAGCAGGACAGCAAGAGGTATTGCTATTGTCAATATCTTACAACTTAATCCCGGTGAGAAAATATCCGCTATGATACCCATTAAGGATTATGAAGATAATAAGAATCTCTTTATGGTGACAAAGAAGGGTATTGTGAAGAAGACTCCCGTCATGGAATTTTCCAATGTGAGAAAAAACGGTCTGGCAGCTATCAGTCTTCGAGAAGATGATGAGCTGATTGAAGTAAAAAATACGTCCAGGGATACTGAAATCTTTCTGGTGACGAAACAAGGTATGTGTATTCGCTTCAAAGAGACAGATGTGCGTCCTACCGGTAGAGCGTCTATGGGTGTGATTGGTATGAATTTGTCTGATGACGATGAGATTGTGGGTATGCAGTTAGATCATCAGGGTGATTCTCTCCTTATCGTATCGGAAAATGGTATGGGCAAACGTACTTACTTAGAAGAATTTACCATTCAAAAGCGCGGCGGCAAAGGATTAAAATGTTATAAGATTACAGAAAAAACAGGTTATGTCGTAGGTGTTAAGGCTGTCAATGACGATCATGAGATTATGATGATCACAGACGGCGGTATCATTATCCAGCTTCGTATGGATGAGATTTCTACATTAAAGAGAATTACTTCCGGCGTTAAGATGATCAATCTGGATGATGGGATGAAAGTTGCTAAGATTGCCAAGGTCCGGGAAAAGATAAGTAACGGTGAAGAAGAGTTTGAGAATATCGATGATGCTATGGAAGATATCTCAGAAGAAGAGCATTAAAGTCCGATAGAAAAGTGGCTGTTGCAAAAGTAGATCAATAATCTACTAAAGCAACAGCTTCTTTTATTATACAGAAATCTAAAAACGTTTGGTTGACAACAGTCGTATTTTATATGATAGTGTAGAAGAGTAGACAAAGAAATAAAATGTGTCTACAAAAAATATAGAAACGGGAGAATGAAAGTAATATGAATCAAGTGGAACATGGAGTTGAGAGATTTTATGTGAAAACATTCCCGGAGTGTCCGGAGAAAAGTATGATTCGGGGTAGGTGTTTCAGGATTTCGGTACTGACAGAGGGATTACTCAGATTAGAGTACAGCGAATCTGGACATTTTGTGGATGACTCAACCCAAATTGTGTGGAACAGGGATTTTCCCACACCGGAATTTATGTTGAAGGAGACGGAAGAACGTCTGGAAATTATAACAAAGCGTCTTCATTTAATCTACAACAAATGCAATTTTTCTCCTTTTGGATTATCTATCCGGGTGATAGAAGGCGGTGTGTGGCACTACGGAGAGGAAGTGGAAAATCTGGGTGGTACGGCACGAACCCTTGATAATGTGGATGGCAGCTGCGACTTGGAAAATGGAATCTTTTCTATGGAAGGGTTTGCTTTATTGGATGATAGTCGTTCCCTTCTTCTTGGAAAAGATTTCCTGGCACAGGCGAGAGAAGAAAATGGAATTGATTTGTACTTTTTCGGATATGGAAAAAAATATCGGGAGGCGCTTGACGACTATTTCCATCTCTGTGGTAAAGTTCCCATGCTGCCAAGATATGCGCTGGGAAATTGGTGGAGTAGATTTTATCCGTATACGGAGGAGTCCTATTTGAATTTAATGGACCGTTTTCAGGAAGAAAAAATCCCTTTTTCGGTGGCAGTGTTGGATATGGACTGGCATCTGACAGATATTGATTCCAAATATGGAAGCGGCTGGACTGGGTATACTTGGAACCGGAACTTCTTTCCGGAACCAGAACGTTTTTTGCAGGAACTTCACCGCAGGGGAATACGTGTTACTTTAAATGTACATCCGGCGGACGGTATTCGTGCGCATGAGGAGATGTATCCGGAAATGGCAAAAGCTATGGGAGTGGATGCAAAGAAAGAACTGCCGGTGGTCTTTGATATAGCAGATGAAAAGTTTATAGAACATTATTTTGATATTGTGCACCATCCGTTAGAGGATATGGGAGTGGATTTTTGGTGGATTGACTGGCAACAGGGAAGCGTCAGTACGAAAGAGGGTCTTGATCCATTGTGGATGCTAAACCACTATCATTTTCTGGACATCGGAAGAGACCGGAAAAGGCCTATGACTTTTTCCAGATATGCAGGACCGGGAAGTCACAGGTATCCGGTGGGATTTTCCGGGGATAGTATCATTACTTGGGAATCTTTGCATTTTCAGCCTTATTTTACCGCCACAGCTTCTAATATTGGTTACGGATGGTGGAGTCACGATATTGGCGGCCATATGAATGGATACCGGGATAATGAACTGGAGACAAGGTGGGTCCAGTTTGGAGTTTTTTCTCCCATTAATAGACTTCACAGTTCCCAAAATGAATTTAACGGCAAGGAACCCTGGCACTTTCCGGAAGAAGAGAGGCAGACGATGGACCGTTTCCTGCGGCTTCGTCATGAGATGATTCCTTATTTGTACACCATGAATTATCAGTGTTGGCATGATCATAGGACTTTGGTAGAGCCGTTATATTATGGGTATCCGGATCATTCAGAAGCTTACGAGTGCAGAAACGGATACTTTTTCGGATCGGAACTGTTGGTATTTCCTGTAACAACCCCTAGATTTCAGAAGATTCATATGTCTGAGACGGCGGGATGGATACCGGAGGGAATCTATACGGATTTGTTTACCGGCATGGTCTATGAAAGCAGAGGCGGTAGGAAAATCAGTTTTTATAGAGACCTAACGTCTATCCCTGTGCTTGCAAAAGGAGGAGCTATCCTGCCTCTTACAGATGAAATATTTGGAAGAGATGTCTCCCATAATCCATCTTCCCTTACCATTCAGATATTCCCGGGAGCGGACGGTTATTTTACACTCTACGAGGATGATAATGAGACTTGTGAATATGAACAGGGAAAATGCGTCACCACAAAAATGGAATTTGGCTGGAAAGCAGAACAGAAATTTGTGATTCATCCGTCAGAAGGAGAACTCGGACTGATTCCAAAAGAGAGAAATCTGTGTCTGGAATTTCGCAGTGTTATAGACAGCCGGGTATGCGTTTTATCGGAAGGAAAGGAGATTCCTTTCTGCAAAGTCTATGACAAGGAAGAGGCTGTCTTACAAATAAAGGTGGAGAAACATCCGGTTGTGGAGGAATTGGTTGTACGGTTTGAAGACAGGCTTGAGATCTGCAGTCCGTCTGTTGAGAAAAGAATTTATGAACTGGTCGATCAGGCTGAGATAGCATACAATTTGAAGACACAGATTATGGATTTGGTGAGGAAAGAAAAAAGTCCGCTGTTGCTTTTGTCTCAGTTTCATGCGCTTTCTGTCGGGGCAGAACTGTATGGTGCGCTGCTGGAGATACTGACAGCCAGAGAGATAGATATAAGAAAAGAATAATAAGCTGTAGATTTGTATATAGGAGTCGTCTGCAATAAATTGAAAACGGTTTCAAAGAAAAGAGTATTATATTTTAGATTTATATTTTAAATAAATTAAAAATGTCAAAAATTAGTTATTATGTACAAATAGTATATAATAAAACTATGAAAAATGACAATTATGAAATTAATATTGACAATGAATTTAGAAGGAATTATAATAAATTCACATTGAAAACCTTTTCAAAAATATTAAAGGAGGAAAAGTGATGAAAAAGCAGTTTAAAAAAGTAATAGCAACGGCTCTTGTTAGTGTGATGGCATGTTCTCTTGCGGCATGTGGCGGTGGGTCTTCAAGTGGCGGCTCTTCCACAGCGGATGGAGGTTCTTCTTCCGGCGGCGGAGATTCCTCTTCTTCCGGCGGTCAGGTGGAAATTTCCCTGTATACAACAATTCCGGGAAAAGATCCTGAGTTTGAAGAGATCGTGGCGGACTTTATGGAAGCCAACCAGGACGTTAAAGTAAATTACATCGCATATGACAGTTCCGAGAAACAGAAATGGATGACATTGTATTCCGGCGGAAATGCGCCCACTGTATCTATTATGGATGCCATTGACATTCTGGATAATATCGATAACATGGCGGTGTTCAATGCAGATGATGAAGTTCTTCAGGGAATTGACAGCAGCTATACAGATGTATTTACGGTAGACGGCAATGTTTATGGCGTGCCGGATGCTGTACAGGCTATGGGTATTATCTACAACAAAACAACAATCGAGAAAGCAACGGGCGAAGCTTTTGATCCGGCTTCTATCAAATGTATTTCCGATTTGGAAGCACTCTGCGAAAAGATTCAGGCCGGCGGCGTTTCACCTTTGATGCTGACAGGCGTTGACTGGTCTTTGGGTTCTCATTTCTTAAGCCAGGCATTCACCGGCATCCGCGGCGGCGCAGAGGAGCAGGAAGCTTACATAGCATCTGTAAAAGACGGTTCTGTAGATTTTAAGAACGACGCGGGCTTCAATGGCGTTATGGATACCTTCGACGTATTCGCAAAATACAACCATAACGCAAAAGATCCTCTGGTAGGTAACACAGATATCGACGGACAGGCAATTGCAAACGGTGATGTGGCTATGTGGTTTATGGGCGACTGGGGATGGTCCTATATCTCTTCTATCGCAAATGGTGAAGATGAATTTGGTTTGATGGCAGTGCCGCTTACCGATAACCCGAGCGATGCAATTAATCAGCAGCTTGGCGTATTCCCGGCGAAGGGATTCTGTCTGGACAAGAGCCAGAATGATGAAGCACAGCAGGAAGCAGGCAAGAGACTGATTCGGTTTATTATGAAAGATGATGCACAGAAAATGGCTGACCTTCTTGAGACAGCACTTCCTTATGCGGATGCCGATGTAAATTATTCAAGCCCGCTTGTAGGTTCCACACAGTCTTATGTGGAGTCTGGTAATACCTACAGCACTTATGCATTCAGTTCTCTGCTTCCTTCCGATTTCTGGTCTGAAAATGGTGCTACAATGCAGCAATATTTGAGCGGCCAGGCAAGTCGTGAGCAGGCAGGCGATGCAATCCAGAATTATTGGAAAGCACAGCAGTAATCTTATTTTTGACCTATAACATTGTTGATTGGACTTGGGAACGGTCTAAGCCGCTTTCGGCTTAAAAGAACCGTTCCCAGAATGGAATTTGCTTAGGAGGGTTCTATGAATAGAAAGAATCAGGAGATTAAATTATTTTGTGAATTCGTTATCCCGCCTATGTTAATCTGGGCATCAATCGTTGTGGCTCCGTTATTCTATGGTTTATATCTGACTTTTACGAACTGGAATGGCTTATCCAACGATTTCAGCTTAATCGGCTTTACAAACTACATCAGCGTATTTACCGATTCCACCTTCCTGACTTCACTTGGGAAAACATTTCTTTATGTATTTTTTGTTGTAATATTCAGTAATGTGCTGGGAATTGCACTTGCACTGCTTCTCACCACAGCAATCAAAGGACGAGGCCTTTTTAGGACCTGTTTCTTTGCGGCTAACATGATTGGCGGTATTATCATGGGTTATATCTGGAATTATATTTTCTCTTTTGCGATGACGAAAATCGGAGAAGTGACAGGTTGGGGACTTTTTGAAACATCTTGGCTGACAGCGCCAACAACAGCTTTAGTTGCTTTGATTATCGTTACCGTGTGGCAGATGAGCGGTTATCTGATGGTTATTTATATCGCCGGTATTACTAATATCTCTGCGGATATATTGGAAGCGGCGAAAATTGACGGTGCCAATGCCTGGCAGATGTTTGCAAACATCAAGCTGCCTATGATTGCTTCTTCAATCACAATATGTACCTTTATGGCTATTTCCAAAGCGTTTATGTCCTTTGATGTGAACTTGGCTCTGACAGCAGGTGGTCCTTACAAGTCAACGGAATTATTGGCGTTTAAGATTTATCAGACCGCGTTTAGTAACTTTGAATACGGCAAAGGACAGGCGGAGGCAGTTGTCCTGTTTATCATTGTAGCGATTATTTCCATGATTCAGGTGAGAGTATCAAAATCAAAGGAGGTAAATGCATAATGGCTGAAAGAGAATTTTCAACAGCAGGCATGGCCGGAATGAAACAAAATCGTATTGTTTCCAACATAATTATATTCGTTGTAGTTTTGGTGTTGGCAGTATTGTTTGTTATGCCGTTCTTTCTGATGGTTTTAAATAGTTTCAAACTGTCCACAGAGTTTATTGCGAATCCTTTTTCCTGGCCGGTGGAATTTCATTTTGAAAACTATTCCAACGCATTCAATACAATGAATTTCTTAAATTCATTTATAAATTCTATCTTAATCTGTGTGATTGCAACAGTGGTAAGTACATCACTCAGTGCCATGAATGCATATGTGTTGACGCGTTTTGCAGGATGGAAAATCAATAAATTTTTATATATGATACTGATTGCGGCGATGGTTGTACCGTTCCAGGTTATTATGATTCCCCTTGTAAAGATTTACGGTTCCACCTTTGGGTTGTCCAATAATATTTGGATGGTAACCTTTATCCATATTGGATTGAATATCCCGTTCCCGACGTTTTTGTTCTGCGGTTTCATCGGCGGTATTCCCAGAGATTTGGATGAGGCGGCTATGATTGACGGGGCTTCCATGGAAGGGACATTTTTTAAGATTATTTTCCCGCTGTTAAAACCGATCATTATCACAAGTATCGTGTTTACGGCATTGTCTATCTGGAATGATTATATTTTGGCGAGTACTTTCCTCTCTGTGAAGGAAGTAAAGACGCTGCCTTTGATGACATATTCATTCCTTGCGACAAGATCTGCGGACTATGCGCCTATGATGGCCGGTCTGGTACTAATGATGCTTCCGGTGCTGATTCTGTATATGGTTGGACAGAAGTATATTATCGGTGGTATTGTGGCAGGTAGTGTAAAGGGTTAAATTATATGACAACACAAGATTTCTATATTGTAAAACAATTGGATGCTCATACCTGGCAGATAGGAGATTTGTTTGACACTTACCTTTATTTAATTGAGGGAGAAGAACGGGCAATTCTCTTTGATGCCGGGAACGGGCTCCCGGGTATTAAAGAGTTGGTGAAAAAGCTGACAAACAGACCGGTGAGTGTTCTTCTGTCTCACGGGCATTACGACCATACCGGATCGGCTTTCGAATTTGAACAGACGCTGATTCATAAAGAGGACGAAGAATTGCTTGGCTCTGGATTTTCGACTGCATCTAGAGCAGATTCTCTGTGTTCCTACCAAAGAAGGTTTGATGTGGAAGTGGGAGAGGATGCGTTTCGTTTTTACTGTGGGGCTAAGCCGCCGGAAAATATACAGTATATCCGTGAAAATGAGCGGATTGAACTGGGCAAAAGAAGTCTACGGATTATAGAGACACCGGCCCATACAAGGGGAAGCATCTGTGCGTTGGATGAAGAACAGGGTTTCCTGTTTTCCGGAGATACGGTCTGTGATGATGAAATTCTTGTATACTTTCCTCATTCTACCTATGTGGAAGATGTTAGAGAAGCCGGAAAGAAGCTTGCAGAGATGAAAGAAAGCATTCGGACAATCTGTCCGGGACATCACCGCTTTCCGATTCCTGTGTCGATAATTGACGATTACATACAAGCCGCGGCGGATATTCTTGCAAATCCAAAAATTGGCCGGATGGTGGAATTGGAGGAAGGTTATAAGATATTATATTCGTACAAAACCATTGGTATTTCCTATCGAAAGGATAATGTGTACAAGTAAACAGATGTAGTCGCGACAGATTGCAAATGTGAAAATGATGAAGTATAATATCAACAGATAATATGCGGCATCAGAAATATGAAATGAATTGATATAGGTAATAATGGGCGTATGAGTGGAAAGATGGAAGACATTGCCCGGGATGCAGGGGTATCCATGTCAACCGTATCCCGGGTTATTAATGGGTATAAGGGAATCAGTGAAGATCTTCGCCAGCGGGTGGAGGAAAGTATTGATAAGTACAATTACAAGCCTAATGCTGCGGCGAGGAGTTTGATTACAAAGCGGACGGATTTGATTGCCGTCGTACAGCCGAATCTGGAAAACCCGACTATGTCGAATGTGCTGAAAGAGATTGCAAAATGCTGTTCGGACAGCGGGAGAACGATGATTGTCTGTGACTATGACAGTGATAATCAAAAGGCGATACAGGCTCTTGACAGTATGCTGGAGCACAATGTGGACGGTGTAATCTTTTTTGGGATTTATTTTACGGATGAGTTGATTGAGCAGTTGAAACAATTTACTTGTCCTGTGATTCTCGTCAATCAAGAGATTCCGGGCAGAGAGGGAAAGGAAATTCTTTTTACTACGGTCACCAGCGACAATTATAAGAGGTCGTGTGATGCAACGGAATTTCTACTAAAGGATAATCACCGGCGCATCGCTTATATCGGCGGGCCAAAGGAGGACTATAGCAACGGACAGCTTCGTCTCAGGGGTTATTTGGATACCATGAAAAAGTATGGTGTTCCTGTGCCGGAATCTTATATCGTACAGACCAATTTTTCCATTGAGGGAGGAAAGATAGGTATGCGGCGGATTTATGAGGAAGCGTCCATGCTTCCGACGGCTGTGCTCTGCGGCAGTGATATGATTGCTGCGGGATGTATCCGTTATCTGCAGAGTATGAAACAGCGGGTTCCGGAGGACATATCCGTGTTTGGGCATGATGATTCTCTGCATGATATTTTTGAAATTGGACTGTCTACAAGCAGCACGGAAGATAATGGGCAGATTATTTGTGATCGTCTGTTTGCCGAGCAGGAAAAAAATTTGAAAAAAGAAATAATTTATTATCCGTACCGCCTGATTCGAAGACAGTCTACGAAACGAATCAACGATTGATATGGAAATGAGGAAAATATGTTAAAGAGCAGTTTGAACGGGATTTGGAAACTGCACATAATTGGAAAGGACGCGCATCTTTTACCGAAAGAGGGATTGGAAACGGAAATTCCCGGTACGGTTTACGGTGCGCTTCTTACAAATGAGCTTATGCCGGACCCGTATGATAGAGACAATGAATTAAAAGTTCTTCCACTTATGGAGAATGACTTTTGCTTTACGACGAAATTTTTTGTGGATGACAGGATGATGGCCTGCGACAGAGTACTTTTGCGTTTTGAAGGGCTTGACACGCTGGCAGATATTTATGTCAATGAGGAATGGCTTGGCAGCACCTGCAATATGCATAGAATTTGGGAATTTGACCTTTTGACGCAGGGGTATATCAGAGAAGGGGAGAACAGTCTGAAAGTGGTTCTTCATTCTCCCACAAAATATATTAAGGAAGAAAATAAGAAGGTTTATACAGAGGGCATCCGAGAGGCCATGGCAGGATTTCCGCATCTTAGGAAGGCACACTGCATGTTTGGCTGGGATTGGGGCCCCAGGCTTCCTGACGCAGGAATCTTTCGAGAGGTGTCTTTGCTGGGAATAGAGAAGCATCGGTTGGAGTCGGTTTATATAACACAAACCCATGAAGTAGAAAAGGTAACCCTCGATTTTGATATTCTTTTAGATACCGTGGATAAAGAGGTAAAGGGAAATCTTGCCATTTCTATTTTTGACCCAGATGGTCAAAAAGTGGCGTCGAGACAGATGCCTTTTGATACAGAGAAAACACACAGTAGATTTGTGGTGGAAAATCCACTGCTTTGGTGGCCGAGAGGGTACGGAAAACAGCCTCTTTATGTGGTGAGAGTGGAACTGTCCGGCATGGATGGAAAGGTGTGGGATGTCTGGGAGCGGAAGATTGGTCTGCGCAAGATGACGGTAAACACACAGAAGGACGAATGGGGACGTGCTTTTGCGCATGAGGTGAATGGTGTCAAGATATTTGCTATGGGAGCTGACTATATTCCGGAGGATAATCTGTTTGGCAGAATAAACGAAAAGAGAACCAGAAAGCTTTTGGAGGATGCAGCCTGGGCAAACCATAATTGCATCCGTGTATGGGGCGGCGGTTATTATCCGGACGATTATTTTTATGATATCTGTGACGAGCTGGGATTGATTGTATGGCAGGATTTCATGTATGCCTGTGCCTCTTACGAATTGGATGATGCGTTTGAAGAGAACATTGTACAGGAGACATTAGATAACGTGAGAAGGATTCGCCATCACGCCTGCCTGGGTTTATGGTGCGGCAATAATGAGATGGAAAGCCAAATCATGGCGGGGGAGTGGCATTCTTCGCCGAAACAAAAGTATGACTATATTAAGATGTATGAATATATCATACCTAAAATTTTAAAAAAAGAGGATCCGGTTACCTTTTATTGGCCATCCTCTCCTTCATCGGGCGGCAACTTTGATAATCCTTTGGATGAGAATCATGGTGACATGCACTATTGGGATGTCTGGCACGGCAATAAGCCGATTACAGAATATCGAAAGTTTCATTTTCGATATCTGTCGGAATTTGGCTTTCAGGCTTTTCCTTGTCTTAAAACGGTGGAAGCATTTACGGAACCTGAAGATCGAAATATCTTTTCAAGAGTGATGGAAATGCACCAGAGAAATCCTGCCGCCAACGGTAAGATTCTGAATTATCTGGCGGCGACTTATCTGTATCCGAAAGATTTTGAGCATCTGTTATATGCTTCACAGCTGCTCCAGATGGATGCAATCCGTTATGGTGTGGAACATTTCAGACGTTTCCGGGGAAGATGTATGGGCACTGTGGTATGGCAGCTTAACGATATCTGGCCGGCGGCGTCCTGGTCGAGTATCGATTATTTCGGAAGATGGAAAGCGCTTCATTATGCGGAGAGGAAAATGTTTGCGCCCGTGATGATTTCTTGTGAGGAGACAGGGGAGATGAGCGAACGTCCCTTCTGTATTACCGAACCGGCACCCATCGAAAAGAGTGCAAGGCTTCACGTTGCCAACGAGACGATGGAGGATGTTCAAGGAACCGTTTCATGGAGTTTGCGAAGGCCTGACAGCAGTGTTATTTTGAGCGGCAGCAGCGAGGTGGAGGTTCCGGCCCTTGACGGGGTGTGGCTTGATAGGATGGACTTTGGCGAGTACGAGGAACGAGAGATTCACTTGACATATATGTTCACTGTGAAGGGTGAGATTGTCTCGGAAAATACCTGTCTGTTTACGCCGCCGAAACACTATTATTTCAAGAATCCCCATCTTCGGTGTGAGAGAAAAGGAAATCATATTACGGTCTACGCGGATGCTTATGCAAAAAATGTGGAACTTTTCGGGGCAGACAAAGATCTGTGGCTCTCCGACAATTTCTTTGATATGGAAGCAGGAGAACGTACAATAGAAATACTTAGGGGAGATGCGAAAGAGATTCTCTGTCGGTCCGTCTATGATATAGATTCCCGCTAGCAATGAGCCAAGAGGCTGCGAAGCAGACATTTGACGAATGACGCGAGGTTATTGATTAGACGAAAATAAGAAAAGAATAAATGGATTCTAAGAAAAGAATCATGGAGGTTAGTATGGGGTTTGCTAAGGATTTTGTATGGGGGGTTGCGACAAGCGCCCATCAGATAGAGGGCTCGGCTTGCGGAGACGGCAAGGGAATGAATATATGGGATATGTTTGCGAAAGAGACCGGGCATATCTTCGAGGGACAGACAGGTGACGTCGCATGTGATCATTATAATAGATACCGGGAAGATGTGGACATGATGAAGGAAATGGGTGTAAAGGCGTATCGATTTTCCGTTGACTGGTCCAGAGTGCTTCCGGAAGGCAAAGGCAGAGTGAATGAGGAGGGCATTGCCTTTTACAATCATCTGGTTGACGCTTTGCTGGAAGCGGGGATTGAGCCCTATATGACGCTCTACCATTGGGAGATGCCCTATGAAATTCATAAAAGGGGCGGTTGGATGAACCCAAAGAGCGTCAAGTGGTTTGGCAATTATGCGAGACTTTTGGCTGAGCGTTTTAGCGACCGGGTGAAATACTTTTTCACATTCAATGAACCCCAGTGTTTTGTAGGGCTGGGATATCTGACCGGAGAACATGCGCCAGGCATTGTGGGACCTCTTCGTGATACCATTGAGATGTCGCACAATATCATGAAAGCCCATGGCCAGGCGGTGCGGATGCTCAGACAGTATGGAAAACAACCCCTTACGATTGGCTATGCTCCCACCGGTTCCATGTTTTATCCGGAAACTGATACACCTGAAGACATAGTAGCGGCAAAAGAGCTTCTGTTCTCTATGACGGAGGATGACAGGGATTGGACCTGGAATGTGGCCTGGTGGTCGGACCCGGTGCTTTTGGGACGATATCCGGAAGAGGGGCTTAAGCGGTTTGAGGCATATCTGCCGAAAATAACCGATGAAGATATGGAGCTGATTTCCGAGCCCATAGATATCTATGGACAAAATATTTATAACGGAAAATGTGTCCGCATGGGAGCGGATGGAAAGCCGGAGATTGTGAAGCGGTATGAAGGATTTCCGAGAGCGGCCGCAGGCTGGCCGCTTACGCCGGAGTGCCTGTACTGGGGTCCCAAGTTTTTGTATGAGAGATATGGGAAGCCAATCTATATCACAGAAAACGGGATGTCTTGTCACGATGTGGTTTCTCTGGACGGAAAAGTACACGATCCCAACAGAATCGATTGTCTGGCCAGATATCTGACACAGTTGAAGAAAGCGGCGGAAGAGATTGAAGTGGCCGGGTATTTTCAGTGGTCCTTTATGGACAACTTTGAGTGGGCCAAAGGGTACTCCGATCGATTTGGATTGATTTTCACTGATTTCCGGACACAGGAGAGGATTTGGAAAGATTCCGCTTACTGGTATCAAAATGTGATTCGTACTAACGGGGAAGAACTATAAGTTATTTGATATGGAGAACATCCATGAAAGATTATAAAATAGCAGTAATCGGTGATATTCACAGCAATCATATAGGATTAGAGAGATGTATTCATCATGCACTTGAAAGAAAGGTAGATGAATTTCTCTTTCTGGGAGATTATATCAGCGATTGCCCTTATCCTCAGAAAACGATGAAGATTATTTATGAGATGGATAAAAATTATCCGTGTACTTTTATCAGAGGAAACAGAGAAGACTATATGCTGAATTATAGAAAAACTCCAAACAAAAACTGGACTTATTCATCTGCCAGCGGAAGTCTACTCTATACTTATGAAAATCTGACGGAATATGACTTTGAATTTTTTGAGGGCTTAAAAATTGAAGGGTATTATGAAAGACCAGGATTCAAACCCTTTCGATATTGTCATGGTTCTTTGGTTCGTTCCAATGAAATACTGGAACCGGATGCTGCAAATACGATAGAAATTATGAAAAATCTTGATGTTGATTTATTAGTGTCCGGTCATGTTCATTTTCAAGAAGAAAAGATGTATGATCATAAGAAGATACTTCATCCAGGCGCAGTGGGCATTTCCTGGTATTATAATGGAAACACGCAATATATGATATTGCATGGCTCAGAACAGGGATGGGAGGCAGAATTCTTTCAATTGGAATACGATGTGGAAGAAATGGTCAAAGAATTTGAGACTTCCGGTTTGAATGAAAAAGCACCCTATTGGTCTAAAATCAATATACACACACTCCGCACAGGGAGTGATAAAAACCTTGCCTGCCTAAATCTAGCCACAAAGTTATGTGAAAGGGAAGAAGGAAGCGTAACTTGGCCGAATATTCCGGAAAAATACTGGCAGCAGGCGGTAAGGGAATTTGGAATAGAGGATTCGTAAAAACATATCAGACAAGAAAGCATCCTTTGCAATTTACTACATAGGATGCTTTCCTTGTATTTATTATGGTAAAATAGTTTTTTACTCTTCTTCGTTATTATTCCTATCGATGACCATTGATATGATTCCACAGAAAATTCCGAAAATAGGATAAACGACCCAGGCTGATCTCCATAAATTTCCAATAAGACCGCAGGAGAAAAATATAATTGTTGCTATGATCATAGTACAGCCGCAGTACAACCCCTTCTTCTTATCATTTTTATAAGTTTGAGAATTTTTGTCCTGCATGAGATTATAATGCTTGATATTGTATTTGCTCTCCTGTGTGCCTGCATAGACAAAGAGTACAACGGCAATGGTTACTAATAATAAAAATAAAGAGCATATCAAGGATTCCACGTCAATGTTATGATTCACATAATCGGAAGGAATAAATGCCTCATATCCCGTCATGATAATGAAACCGGCAATGATAAGTACCACGCCCGTTGTAACCATAGTGATAAGTTTTTTATGGAATGCATCTTTTTCTTCCTCGGAATAAAAATCCTCTATGTAAGGATGTTTTTTTGTAAAATAACTGTCCTGTAATCCGGTAACAATAAAAATTGCCACAGCCACAACGACAAAGAGTAGAAATATGATTCCGGAAATACTATCCGTGTCAAAACCTTCTCTTTGCGGAAGAACACCAATCAAAAATGTACACAATGTTAATCCGGTGAGAATAAGTCCTACACCCAGGGTAATTCTTTTGCTGAATTGATTTTTGTGACTATCATAATGATTTTTATCCTCTACATATTGGCTGCTGATATCCTTTTTCATGAGATCGTCTAATGTACAATGAAACAGATTCGTAATCTGTAAAAGTTTATCTGTTTCGGGGTATGTCGTATCGGATTCCCATTTAGAAACAGATTGTCTGGATACTTCTAATACTTCCGCAAGCTGTTCCTGTGTCATATTTTCCCGTTTTCTTAAAAATTGTAAATTTTGTCCTAAGCTCATAGTAAACCTCCGTCATGCATACTTTATGTGTCAAACTGTGCCGGCCACAGATACTGAATGTTGTTTCAGTACATGAATATTGTATAAAAACAGTCGTGTAAACTCTATCAATTTGATGTTGCTTTTTAATATTTTCATGTAAAGATTAGGTTGCATCCCGCATAAATACGGGCTTTTTACTCATAATACCAAAAAAATAGAGATTGACCCTGCGCCAATCTCTATATTATATCACATAATTTTTTCGAAATCTTCTACACCGTGTTTACACCAAGGACATATAAAGTCGGGAGGAAGTTCTTCTCCTTCATAAACGTAACCGCATACGATACAACGCCATCCTTTAGCAGGGGAAGCGGTTGGTTTAGGTTTTACAAATTCGTGATAGAAGGAGTAGGTCATTGCTTTTTCTGAGGAAATAATATCACAGTCATTTACAGTGGTAATAAAAAGCAAATGCGTTCCCAAATCTATTATGTTTGTGACTTTACAGTCGATATAAGCGCTGGTATGGCTGGTTAGATAGGGTAGTTCCTGCTTTGTCAGTGCAAAAGGATAATTTATAAATTTGTCTATTTTTCTCCCGCTTTGAAATCCAAAATGTTCAAAAAGGGAAAAAGGTGCCGTTTCGGAAAGAACGGATAAGGATATCATTCTTGACTTTTGGGCAATTTCACATGTCAGATTTTCTTTATTAATGGCTATGGCTATTTGTTTTGGATTATCTGTAATCTGCATCACAGTATTAACAATACATCCGTTCATCTTTTTATCAAATTTGGATGCTGCAATATACAGACCATAGGATATTTGAAATAATGCTTTCGGATTCATCATGTATTCCTCATTTCTTTCTTTTTGACGATTGCTGTCAATAGTATGTGAAAATTCCAGTATTTTATTCCTTCATAATTTACCTCATTTCTGCACTGCTTTTAATTGAAAATTTGTATATATAATATATGTATTTTTGAAAGTTCTTCTCGTGATGTTATAAAAATATAATAAAAGTAGGGGAAAATCTGGTGAATGTCAATTGCAAATTAAAATTAGAAGAATTAAAATATATAAATGATTGTTATGTGTAATGACAGTTTTTAGGAAGGAAAGGCAAGGGAATTTCATGGAATTTAGGAGTGCAGAAGAGAAAAGAAATTATATGTTGGAAGAACCGGTCAAGAGGCTGGTATGCAGATTAGCTGTACCTACCATTATGAGTATGTTGGTGACTTCCTTTTATAATATGGCTGATACCTTTTTTGTCGGAAAATTAAATACGCAGTCTACGGCAGCTGTGGGCGTTGTCTTTTCACTGATGGCGATTATTCAGGCCGTGGGATTTTTGTTCGGCCATGGTTCCGGAAATTATATTTCAAGAAAACTAGGTGCCGGTGATATTGAAGAAGCCCAGAAAATGTCCGCCGTAGGGTTTTTTACATCTTTTTTGGCAGGCGTAATTATTATGGTAAGCTGTCTGCTCTTTATTGAACCTCTTTCCTTCGCTTTAGGTTCAACAAAGACCATTCAGCCTTATACAGTCGCTTATTTGAGAATCATTCTCATTGGGGCGCCGGCTATGACGGCATCTTTGGTATTGAACAATCAGATGAGGTTTCAGGGAAGTGCCTTTTATGCGATGATCGGTATTGTATCGGGTGCGGTCATTAATATCGTTCTGGATCCGGTTCTTATTTTCGGTTTTGATATGGGAATTGCAGGAGCGGCGTTGGCTACTACATTCAGCCAATATTTAAGTTTTATTTTCCTGTTGATTATGATAAAACGAGGCGGAAATATTCAGATTCGTTTACAGAATTTTAAACCCAGCCTTCACTTTTATAAAGAAGTGATACGGGGTGGTATTCCTTCCCTGTTTCGCCAGGGTCTTGCCAGTGTTGCTACGATTTGTTTAAATCACGCGGCAGGCGTTTATGGTGACGCGGCTATTGCAGGTATGTCCATTGTATCCCGCATTATGATGTTTGTGAACTCCGCATTGATTGGTTTCGGACAGGGGTTCCAGCCGGTATGTGGGTTTAACTATGGGGCCAAAAAGTATAAAAGAGTACTGGATGCCTTCTTTTTCTGTATCAAAGTAGCTTTTTTCTGTTTAACAGGTGTGGCAGTTATTGTTTTTGTTTTTGCGCCGGGATTGGTGACAATTTTCAGGAAAGATGATTTGGATGTCATCCGCGTAGGCACTGCAGCACTTAGATACTCTATTGTGGTGTTGCCTTTAAGCTCCTGGATTATCATGTGTAATATGATGTTACAGTCCATCGGAAAAGGTTTGAAGGCCTCCATCGTAGCTTCTGCCAGGCAGGGCATCTTTTTCCTGCCGCTTATTGCAATTCTGCCTTATTTCTTTGGCCTTACCGGTGTGGAAATCTGCCAGGCAGTGTCCGATATCTTTGCGCTGACAGTATCCATACCTTTGGGCGTAAGTGTTATTAAGGAGATGAAGCGGGACGAAACAGAAGCCCCGCTGGATTAATCAATCAGATAACTTTTGGCTTTGGAGATAGAAAAGTTAAAGTTTCTCAGGTGCATATTTCTGGAAAGATAGTGAACATGGTCATAATAATCGTTTGTCCAGAATAAAATATAGTTCTCTTTGTATGCTAAATAATCAAAAGTATCATAAAGTGAATAATCTGTGCGCATATCTTTGATGGAGGTAATATCAGGATTGATATCAGGGTTCAATATGGCCGGTGCCGCGTCGCTGGAGAGACTGACCAGATATTTTCTTCCACTTTCTGTATACTCTTCATGGGTCAGATTATATCGTGCTATCCAGTAATCCGGATGAGAGAAGGATAAAGCGATATAGAATACGGTGACTACTGCCATGCCATATGCAAACAGTGGAAATTGCTTATGATAGATAAAAATCGTAACGCCGGTCATCAGCAGAAAAATGACGGCCAATGTCCATAACACCTGTATTCTTCTGAAAGTCAGATGATATCTGTCAATATACATAATCATCCGCAGGGCACTTGAAAGAATCATAATGTAGGTGCATCCACTGATGATGGTAAGGATGATTTTCAAAGCCATATTATCCCGAAATAAGTAAAGACAAATCAATACCAATAACAAATTTACGATACAGACAGCAAGAAGCTGGAAAAATCCTTCTCTTGCGTAACTTGCATAGGTATATCCTTCCGGAAGCTGCATATTACCGATGAAAAGATAGACAATTTGTATCACGCTGAACATGAGATAAAGTACGGAAAGCGCCGCCGTTACGACGATGGCAATGACAGGGTCAAAAATTTTTTGATCAGTTACCTCTTCAGTCACATTCTTTTTGCTAAGCGCCGCATAGACTGCATAAGAACAAAAGAAGACTGCAGTCATAAGGGTTAAGATACACATAATTTCCCAAATATTAATGGCTTCAAAGAATCGTTCAAACATTTTGGCAAAGACAATATCTGCACTGGAAAGTAATAAGGTCATCAAAAATAATAGAGGAATAGCGATGATAATTCCAATGCTGATGGATAAAAAATGACTCTTTTTTCCGGTTTTTTGCTGTTTTTGGGCATCAAAATAAGAGATGATGTCGCCAAAGGGACGTAACAGACATGTAAAACAGGTGCCTGTGGTCTGAAACATTGCGGTAATGTATTTGGGCAGATTCCATGCCTGATCATTGTATACTGTATGCAATATTAAAGTAAAAGAAAGCAGAAAAATACCAAATTTGTTGATAGTAAGTATCTGTGAAGAATTGGTCATACAGTTGGAAATACCCAGCAGTACGATACTAACTACATAAAAAATACTGTCTTTTTTGTATGGAACCCCTAACTTTTGTATAGAGAAGAAGAAATAGCAAAGGGTTCCGACGACGAAAAAAGGGTAAGTAATACCGGAGGCGTTCTTATAAAGGCAGAAGGCATAGAACATAGCATAAAGGAGACTGCCCATTCCGAAGAACGGAAAATGCTTTTTCATATTTTGTGTGTAAATTGTCTGCGGCTGATTCATTGGTTGTAAATTTTTGGTTTGTTCCATGGTTTTAACTCCTTTCTTTTTACATATCAGGGGATTCTTCTTTGTTTTCTTTCTCTTCCGTATCTTCCACATATTCCAGAATATCGCCTGGCTGACAGTTCAGCGCCTTGCAGATTTCGTTTAAAGTAGAGAGACGGATTGCCTTGGCTTTGTTATTTTTGAGGATGGACAGATTTGCAAGAGTAATATCGATATCCCCGGCCAGTTCGGTCAGCCCTTTTTTGCGCATTGCCATCATGACGTCCAGATTGATGATAATTGCCATATCTGTTTGTGCTCCTTTCAAATGGTCAGGTCGTTTTCCAGTTTGTAGGTGACGGCTTTGTCAAAGACCTGGGCCAGTACTTTACTGAAAAGTCCGGCGATCACGAATACCAAAATAACAATAAATACTGCCGGGGTTAGGTAGATAAACAGGCGGCAGGCTGTGATGACGGCTATAAAGAAACTGTAAATGCTCATCTTTTCGAGGCTTACCACATTTTCATGAATAAAACAGTCGTCGTTTAATACGGAGCCGAACATTTTCCGAAGCTGCTGTAAAATCAACACAGCAAAAATACCGGACAAAAAGAGAATTACAAGGAGAGAATAGTAGTTGTCTGCAAAATAACGGTTATAGGTTCCATAGAATCTGATGCTTAATGGAAGTGTGGCGATGACAATGATTCCGGCGTAAAACATAAAGTCTAATAAGTATTTGGTGAAGAGAGTCAGTTTGTCTTTCATAGGAAAGGTGTCCTTTCTATATTGCAGGTTATTTTGTTCTTATACTGTTAAAATAGCACGATAAAAAATGAATGTCAACAAAAATTTATCGAGTTACAATAAATTTTTATTAATAAGGAATAAGAACTGATGAAAACTACCATTTTCTATTCATCCTGCTCTTTGGTAGTCCCGCCGTAAGCATAGGTAACGGGAAGACACACAAGAGGAGGCTTGGAAGATATATTATCCTGCAAAAGAAGATTGACACACATTTCGGCAATTTCTGGCACTGGCTGTACAATAGTGGAACAGATATAATCAGTTCCCTGAAAAGGGCGGATGCCGTCAAAGCCAATCACTTGTACATCCTCCGGGACACGTAAGTTTAATTTACGCAGAGATTTTATGATTAAATATGCCAGCCTGTCCGTTACACAGAAAATACCATCGAAGGAGAGTTTACCGTCATGAATATGCTGGGAGAGAAAAAGTTCAAATTCTTCGTAGGCATCTCCATCATTCAATATTTTCATTTCGTAAGATAGACCCCTTGACAGACAGCCATTTTCAAAACCGGCTTTTCTCTTGTTCGGTTCATTATCCAGTGAGGAGCCTGTACGGAGGAAAGCAACATTGGTACATCCCAAATCAGCCAGTTTTTCCGCAGCTAACTGACCGCCTGCAAAATTGTCGCTGGCTACACAGGGGATTTTTGTTCCCATGGAACGATCGATAGCAACGAAGGGAATATTTTCTTCAATCTGCAGATTGGGATTGTAAGTCAGGCCAATGATACCATCTACTTTGTTCTGCTGTGCCATAGTGACATATTCCTGTTCTTGTTTGGTATCAAAATCAGTAGAACACAGCAGCATACGATATTTACGTTTTAAAAGTGCAAGATTTATATGGTATACAAGAGATGCAAAAAAGGGTTCTTCCGTATTGGGAATCAGGAGAGCCGCCGTATAGGTTTTGCTTGCTTTTAAACCCTGGGCATAACTATTGACCTGATAATTTAACTTTTTGATAGCATCTTCTACACGGAGTCTGTAAGATTCACCGACAGGAATACCGTTTACTACTTTGGAAACGGTTCCCAGAGCAACGCCGGCTTCTCTGGCTACATCTTTCATTGTGGGGACGGAATGTTCTGATTTCATACTAACCTCTTTTCTGTTTCATGAATCAATATGAAACTTTGTGAAATTTTCTTTCTAAATGAAGCATTTCTTACATAAAACATATTGATTATGTGCCATGCAACAAATAAATTTTTCTAATTGACATTATTATAGGATATAAAAATAGGGTTGTAAAGGCTAAAATGAAATGTAATATGAAACGTTACATGAAATATATATGTCTAAAATAGACAAAAATGCATAATAAAAATAGTATAGAATGCCATAAAATATAAATAATCACAATAAAATAGGCTAAATATATTGACGCGTTTTTAAATTAGTGATAGTATACGGGTAAGAAACAAAATAACGTTTCACGAAAACAAATGCGATGTTTTCATGAACTGCACGCAGAGGGAAGGAGATAGGATATGAGTGGAAGTAAGTCGGCAGTTATAAGTCCGACAAAAATGTCGGGAGGAAAACCTCTTGGAAAGCGCATCAAGGATAACTGGCAATTGTATCTGATGCTTTTAGTTCCAGTGGTTTTAACTATTATTTACAAGTACATACCTATGTACGGAATACAGATTGCATTCAGGGATTATAAAGCAAGCAGAGGTATGTTTGGAAGTGAATGGATTGGACTTGAATGGTTTGAGCGGTTTTTTACTGCGCCGAACTGTGGACGTATGATTAAAAATACATTGCTTCTCAGCTTTTATAGCCTGTTATGGGGATTTCCTATTCCTGTCATTCTGGCATTGATGTTGAATCAGTTAAGATTTATGCGTTTTAAGAGAGTGACGCAGACAATACTTTATGCGCCGCACTTTATTTCCACCATGGTCATCTGTGGTATGATTCGTATTTTTTTAAGTCCGTCAGGAGGACTGATTAATCTGATTGCGGGAACCAGTATAGATTTTCTCACAGAGTCTGCAGCATTTCGGACCATATACATAGCATCGGGAATTTGGCAGGATGCAGGCTGGGGCATCATCGTTTATATGGCAACCTTAGCAAGTATTGATACATCCCTTTATGAGGCGGCTAAGGTAGATGGCGCTTCCATGTTCCAGAGAATCTTGCACATTGATGTGCCGCAGCTGACTTCTATTATGGTGCTGAATCTGATTATGAGCGCCGGCAATCTGATGAATGTAGGATTCGAGAAGGTATGGCTTTTGCAGACAGATTTAAACAAAGCAACCAGTGATGTGATAGCGGTATATGTATACCAACAGGGTATTGAAAATGCCAAGTATAGTTATTCCACAGCAGTAGGACTTTTTAACACGGTAGTCAATATCATTCTGCTGATTGTGGTCAATAAGATAGCAGGCAGAATATCTGAAGATACCAGTTTCGTATAGGAGGTATGGTATGAATACATTAACAAAATCTCAAAAGACAAAAGGATTTTCCGAGAAAGCCAGCGATTATATATTGATTGCTATCTGTGTGGTTGTCCTTTTCATTGTTGCATATCCGCTGTATTATGTGTTGATTGCATCTGTGTCAAATCCCTATGATGTATATGCCGGTAAGACATTTTTACTTCCAAGTCAATTCACTTGGGATGGGTATAAAGCTGTTTTTGCAGACCCTGGTATTTTGCTGGGTTATTGGAACAGTATTAAATACACCATAGTTGGTACGGTTTTTTCGGTTGTGATGCTTTACTTGACGGCATATCCGCTCAGTGTAAAGGAACTGCCGGGAAGAAAGGCGTTGAGTATCTTTTTTATCATCACAATGTATTTTGGAGGCGGCCTCGTTCCTACCTATTTGATCGTCAAGCAGACCGGGCTGATTAATAATATGTGGGCGCTGTTTCTCCCAGGCGGTGTTGCAGTTGGCAATATGATCATTGTGAGAAACTTTTTTGAAAACAGTATTCCTAAAGAGATGATAGAAGCGGCCAATATTGACGGTGCTTCCAAATGGACGACTTTCATTAAAATTGTAGTGCCGCTCAGCCGTTCCATCATGGCGGTTATGGTGGTATTCAGCATGGTGGCATATTGGAACGACTGGTTTACGGCGATGATTTATCTGCCGGGAACACAGAAGGCTCCGCTTCCGCTTGTACTTCGAAATATATTGATTAAGAGTTCCGCCAGCGCCAGTCAGGCGAGTATGATTTCCGGCGGTTATGCGGAATTGAATAAGATGACGGAAATGATTAAGTTTTCATCCATTATTGTGGCTGCGCTTCCGATGTTGATCGTCTATCCTTTTGTACAGAAATATTTTGAAAAAGGTTTTATGGCAGGTGCAGTTAAGGGTTAGGATTCGGGGAAGAGAGGAAAGGTTGAATATGAAAAGATATAATAAGACCATATCGTGTGTACTTGCAGCAGGACTTGTTTTGTCGGTCTCAGCATGTGGAAACAATCAGGGCGGTGCGTCACAAAAAGGGGTAGCCAATACGGATGTCTCGCAGACAGCGTTTTCTATTATGGGCGGAATGAGCGCATTGAGTAAAGGATACGATGATAATGTGGTACTAAACCAGCTTGAGGAGGATACAGGTATCAATATTGATTGGACTGTTATGAGTGATTCTCTGGCAGAGCAGGTAAATATCCGTATTGCCGGCGGTGAACTTCCGGATGCCTTCTTGGGAGTGGGATTTAATAATTATGATATTTCCCGATATGGGGATGAAGGTACTTTTATAGATCTGACACCCTATTTGACAGAAGAGTATATGCCTAATTTAAGCAGGATTCTGGAAGAAAATCCGGACATCCGTAGTGCAATTACCATGGACGACGGATATATTTACGGGTTACCGGCAGGTGAAAGGATGGGAACGGCAGGTATCGGGTCAGAGGAAGACTATAGTATCTATACGATTCCACAATTTTCCATGATTAATAAAGCCTGGCTTGATGATTTAGGCTTGGAAGTTCCCACTACACTGGATGAACTGCATACTGCACTGAAAGCCTTTAAGGATAATGATATGAGCGCAAAATATTATGGCAATGCGCCGGGAAGTACCATTCCGATGTCTACGGGTTTCGATCAGTGGTGTTGGGGACAGAATATTTTTTACGCCGGATTTGGGTTTACAAACTGGCCAAATGATGTATGTAATGATTTGGTGCTTAAGGATGACGGAACGGTTGAGTTTATCTGTACTACAGATGCATACCGTGATGCTGTCACTTATTTTCATGACTGGTACGCGGAAGGTCTGATGGATCTTGAGATGTTCAGCCAGTCAGACTCCCAGCTGATAGCCAAATGTTCACAGGGTTATGTAGGTGTTACGACTTGGTGGTATATTGAAGAGGTTATGGGGGATTATGCGAAAGATTATGTATTCCTTCCGATTCTTGACGGGCCTGATGGGACGCATAATGTAACGGTACGTACCGGCGGCGGCATCAACAGTGGTAATTTAAATATTACAAAAGCTTGCAAGAGTCCGGCAAATCTCTTAAAATATTTTGATAAGTGGTATGACCCTGAAATTGTAATGCAGCTTCAATATGGTCCCATCGATGTGTATTTTACACATAAAGATGAAAATGGGGTTTGGCTGAGTATTACAGATGAGGAGAGTCAGGAAAAGTACGGTAAAACTGCTGGTGAGTTAAAGGGAGAATCAGAAGTATGGGGACCCAAATTAATTCTCAGTGATTATTACAATACGACTTTTAAGATGGAAGACCGTGCAATTGAACGTCTTACGGATTTACAGGATTTTTGGATGCCATATGTTGACAGTACCGTTACATATCCTGTTGATTGTGTCTATACAGGAAGAGAGTTAGATACCATCGATTGGTACAAGGCAAACTTTCAGGATACTGTATCCGAGAATGAAGGTCTTTGGCTCAAAAACGGTGGTCCCACAGATGAAGAGTGGGAATCCTATAAAGAGCTATTGGAGAAAAAGTGTGGTATGAATAAACTGTTGGAAGTGTATCAAAATGCGTATAACCGCTATGCAGGGATAAGCTGAAGGCAGTATCATGGAGGATTGTTATGATAAGCCAAATTTTACGAGACGCAAGAAAATATGAAGAGACAATGGAGAAGAAGATTGACAGTAAGAATCGTCCTGGATTTCATTTAGCTGCCAGGGTAGGCTGGATGAATGACCCCAACGGTTTCTCGTATTACAAGGGTGAATATCATTTATTCTATCAATATCACCCCTATAATTCCCATTGGGGACCGATGCACTGGGGTCATGCGGTGAGTAAAGATCTTCTGCATTGGGAATACCTTCCTGCAGCGCTTGCGCCGGATGCGGACTTTGACAGGGACGGCTGCTTCTCGGGCAGTGCAGCAATCCTGCCGGATGGGCGGCAGTTACTGATTTATACAGGTGTTGTCAGAGAGATGCAGCCGGATGGCAGTATGCGTGATGTGCAGACGCAGTGTCTTGCGGTAGGTGATGGCATAGATTATGAAAAATATGCGGGTAATCCGGTGCTCACCCAAGATGATCTGCCGGAGAATGGAAGTAAATTTGATTTCCGCGATCCTAAAATCTGGAAAAAGCCTGACGGTTCCTACAGCTGTGTTGTCGGAAACTGTACATCGGAAAAAGACGGTCAGATTCTCCTATACAGCAGCCAGGATGGTTTCCATTGGCAGTATGATAAAATATTAGCAGTAAACAATAATCGTTATGGGAAAATGTGGGAATGTCCAGACTTCTTTGAGCTGGATGGTAAAGGGGTTCTGCTGACAAGCCCTATGGATATGCTTCCCCAGGGATTTGAGTATCATAACGGAAACGGAACTTTGTGTCTGATTGGCTCTTATGATGAAGAGACCGGTACTTTTACAGAGGAGCATAATCAGGCAGTAGATTACGGTATTGATTTCTATGCGACACAGACGATTCTTACGCCGGATGGCAGAAGAGTTATGATTGCCTGGATGCAGAATTGGGATACCTGTAACCTTCACTCACCCGATCAGCCCTGGTTTGGTCAAATGTGCCTGCCAAGAGAATTATCAATACGAAACGGCCGGTTATATCAGAATCCGATACGTGAGTTAGAAAATATGAGGGGAGAGGAAGTACGGCATGACAATATCACATTCCATGATGTAATCAGACTTGCCGGCGTAGAAGGCCGGAAAGTTGATATGGAACTGACGCTGCGTCCTGCGGATGCTGAGAATATTTATCATAAATTTGCAGTGAGATTCGCACAGGACGATACATACCATACTTCTATCAGTTTCAGACCTTATGAATCGATTGTTAAGATAGACAGAAAATTTTCAGGTTCCAGAAGAGCAATTATTCATCAACGCCGTTGCCAGATAAACAATAAAGATGGTAATATAAAGATGCGGATTATATTAGATAGATTCAGTGTGGAAGTATTTGTGAATGATGGAGAATACGCGCTCAGTGCAACCATGTATACTGATCTTACCGCAAAAGGCATCTCTTTCTATGCAGATGGAGATGTGACGATGGATGTTGTAAAATATGCATTAAGCTGAAACTGCTTCCTATAAGGCAGGCAGCAGGGATGCGAAGAACAGAAAAACTGTCATAACAAAAGGAAAGGGGACGGAACATGAAAAAATATGATGTAACTGCACTTGGAGAATTGTTAATCGATTTTACAGAAAACGGCATGAGCGGACAAGGAAATCCGATTTATGAGGCAAATCCCGGCGGTGCGCCTTGTAATGTGCTGGCCATGCTTACAAAACTGGGTAGAAAGACTGCATTTATCGGCAAAGTGGGGCATGATATTTTTGGAAACCGTCTTAAGGAAATCTTGGCAGAGACAGGGATTGATATTTCCAACCTGGTAATGGATGAAGAAGCCAGGACAACTTTGGCATTCGTGGAGACATTTCCTGATGGAGACAGAGATTTTTCCTTCTATAGAAATCCTGGTGCAGATATGATGCTTCGGGAAGAAGAAGTACATGAAGAATTATTACAGGATTCCACAATATTTCATTTTGGTACATTGTCCATGACCCATGAGCAGGTCAGATGTGCCACTAAGAAAGCAGTGGAGACAGCGAAAGCTTCCGGGGCAGTCGTTTCCTTCGATCCTAATTTAAGAGAGCCTTTGTGGAAATCCTTGGAGGATGCCAAAGAGCAGGTTGCCTATGGTTTGTCTAAATGCGATTTTCTGAAAATCTCTGATAATGAAATTCAGTGGTTTACAGGTGAAGAGGATTTTGATGCCGGTATCCGTAAACTGAAAGAGCAGTATGACATTCCGCTTATTGTATTGTCTATGGGAAAGGATGGAAGCCGCGCTTACTATAAAGATTTACGCGTGGAAGCCGCACCGTTTTTGCAGGAACATACGATAGAGACTACAGGGGCAGGAGATACTTTTGGGGCATGTTGTCTGCATCATATTTTGAAATATGGTCTGGACGGTCTGGACGAGGATAAACTGCGCGAGATGCTGACTTTTGCGAATGCGGCGGCATCTATCATAACAACCCGTAAGGGTGCCCTTCGTGTGATGCCTGATGTCAGTGAGATACAGGAACTGATAGAGAAAGCTTAATGGATATTTTAAAATAGAATGATGTGCATAAGGGCCGGCGGTGAAGCTGGCCCTTTTAAATATTTGATTACACAGATATTTACATGACAAACAGTTTTGTTCAGTGTATGATAGAAGTAAATCTAAATGAAAATGAATGGAGTATATATAAATAAATGGAAGACGGAAAAGTAATTGTAAAGAAAATTGTGATTAAGGAAGAGGATATATTGGAAAATATAAAAAGCAATTCTCTATCAAAATCCCAGATTCCTGAAGATGTCAATATGCTGGTAACAGGGATGCTTCATAAAGCTGGAAAATCCTTTGTAAGGGTGTCCTTTGTGCGCGGGAAGGATTGGGCGGAAGGCATTGTGCCGGATGCGAAGATTGAAAAAGCAAAAGGATTTACCGAAGAAGAAGTCAGTAAACTGGAAGCATATCTTATGGAAGAAAAGGCTATGATTCTGGAGCGGGCGAAGGGAGTTAATCCGCTTCGGAATATGTTTGGGATGTGATAAGGTACACGGAGGATAAATATGCTAATCGGGAACTTTTCAGAATGGACAATGCGAAATCTCATCATACGTATTATAGTATCAATGCTCCTTGGCGGTATTATCGGTTTAGACCGGGGTATGAAACACCGGGGCGCCGGTACGAAAACCATGACGGTGGTCTGCCTTGGCTCTACATTGGTCATGTTGACGGAGCAGTATATTCAGGTTAATTTTCCGGGCCTTGCCAATATGAACCGTCTGGCGGCGCAGGTGATCAGCGGCGTAGGTTTTCTGGGAGTGGGAACAATCATCATTTCCAACCATCGTGTGAGAGGACTAACTACTGCTGCAACTCTCTGGGCCAGTGCTACCATTGGTCTGGCTGTTGGAGTCGGATTTGTGGAAGGGGGCATATTGATTACGTTAGTTATGCTTATCTCTCTACATATCCTTCCTTTTGCAGAGCGATTTGCCACCAGGAATTCCAGGTATTGCAATGTGATTGTTGATTTGGAAGAAAGCAGATATCTGCATGTGATTATTCAGGATTTAAAGGCGGCTGGTATCTCTGTGGATTCCATGGAAATCAGTACTTCCAAAATCGGCGACAGTGTATCGGTATATCTGATTCTGCATACCGGAAAAGCCACGGAAAACACAGAGATTTATGAGATTATCACCAGATCGGATAAAGTGGAATCGGTGGATTTCCTTTGATAATTTATTGTAAAATCAATCCCACCGGACAATGATCGGATCCCATCACATCATGATAAATGACCGCATCCTGCAATCGGTCTTTTAGTGCGGCAGAAGTGACAAAATAGTCGATACGCCACCCTGCGTTCTTTGCCCGGGCACTGAAACGGTAAGACCACCAGGAATAGACACCTTCTAAATCCGGATAGAAATAGCGGAAAGTATCGATAAACCCGGCTTCCATCAGAGCCGTAAATTTTCCCCGTTCTTCATCCGTAAAGCCGGCATTTTTGTGATTGGATTTGGGATTTTTCAGGTCAATTTCCTTATGAGCTACATTTAAGTCTCCGCAGAAGATGACAGGTTTGGTCTCCTCTAGCTTTTAGATCGGAAGAGCGTCGTGTAGGGGAAAGAGTGTAG
>CAJUFU010000002.1:0-48931 GCA_910585555.1 uncultured Lachnospiraceae bacterium | reverse complement strand
CCATTTCATACGGTAATCCAACCGTGCCAGTTCATTTTGGGAATTGGGGGTATAAACTGTGATAAAATAGAATTCGGGATACTCTAAGGTGATAACGCGGCCTTCGTGGTCGTGTTCCTCGATACCGATTCCATAAGAAACATTTAAGGGCTCTTCTTTGGTAAAGACAGCCGTGCCGGAGTAGCCTTTTTTCTCAGCATAATTCCAATATTGATGGTAACCTGGCAAGTCCAGGTCAATCTGGCCTGCCTGTAATTTTGTCTCCTGCAGGCAGAAGATGTCTGCATCCGCTTCCTTAAAGAAATCTAAAAAACCCTTGCCAACGCAGGCTCTTAGTCCATTTACATTCCAGGAAATAAATTTCATGATACTCCTCCATGTCAGAACCGCTTATAGAATCTGATTTTTATACTTTTTTTCATTATTTGTTATCATAATACCTTAAAATTTCCGTTTTCACAATCTCTTCTGACAAAACATACATCTCGTCCAGGCGTTTTTCATAATTTTCCAAAGTAAGCCGTCCTTCGCCTTTCGCTAGTTTCTCATAAATCTGATGGTTAATATCTTTGGAAAAATGAATCATGTCCATATAGTTGTCCAGATTGGTAATGGTATCTTTGTCATCCTGATAAAAATATATTTCCACATTATCATAAGCAAGCAGCGTTTTTATGGCCTGCTTCTCATTATAGATTACGGCGTCTCTCTCTCCCGTCCGGTAAGCGTTATCCCACCAAAGCATAGAGTAGGGTGAAAAGAAAAACTTAAAAGTCGTTTCCGGATGCGCTTCTACCTGGGCGGTAAGAAGTGAGATATTTCCCTCCAGGGCTTTTTCGTTAACATTTTCTGGCTGCATTTCTTTGACAGATGGCAGGCGCCCGTAGAGTCCGGTTGCCAGATCTGCGCCAAAGTATTTCCACTGTGCCCAATTATAGGAGTCTCCCTCATCGTAATTGCCGATAAAGGAATAGGCCAGCATATATGGAAGCTTTTCCATCAGCACATCTTTATTCAACACATAGTGATAGTCGTTTAAGATGTTTTTGTCGTACAAATACATGGGACATCCCGTAGATACATAGGTGGGGGTCGTATCTGCTGACAGGGAAGAGGGGTCTATATTATAAAATATATAATCCAGATCGTGGTTTTCATAGGCGATATCCAACAGATAACAGAGATCTGCTGTGGCACCGTAAGAGCGTATGGCTTTGATGGTCTTACAGTCAAATTCCTGGTCAAACCAGCCGTTGTTATAATTCTCACAGACAGAGGACCCTACGATGAGTGCATTATAATCAAAGTTACGTAAGGTTCCTACACATTGATATTCTTTGTCTGTCAAAACTGCTTTTAGACCCGGAAGCGGTTTATGGTAATGATAAAATGGGTCAAACAGTACCACAATTCCTATCAATGCCGTTAACAGGATGCATGTTCTTATGAAAAATAATCTGATAAATTTTTGTTCCATAATTGGTTTCCTTAAAAGTTAAAATACAAAAATGTACTTACCTGAGACAGAGAGATAACGCACCATACAAAAAGGATGCAGATTCCCCAGCATTTTCCTGAAGTCAGTTCATTGTTTGTTGCCCGTTCATAGGCATTTCTTCTAAAGATAAGAAAGAAAGAAAAGGCGAACAACACAAACATAAAGAGCAGATATATATGGTTCACCATGCTGGGCGCAGCAATATCCAGAGCTTGTCTGATGATATAAATTTCGGAGATATCAAGCTGCGCCGCCACTTCATAAATTTTGCCGGTATATTGTCCTGCAAAAAGATTTTTAAACAGTTGTATTGCTCCCAGCATACTCTCGCTTCTGAAAAAGAAAAGGGAGAGATTGAAGAGAGAGAAAGTAAAAATCCAGCCCAGCCATGGGGGAATGTGGAAACGGGAGGGTCGTTTTTCTTCCCGTCCCTGAATACCGATGATTCCTAAGTTGTCCCAGACCACCAGAAGTCCCTGCATGGCGCCCCAGGCTACGTAAGTCCAGGCGGCCCCGTGCCATAGACCGCTTAAGAGGAAAATAATAAAGGTGTTTAACAGCATACGCGCTTTGCCCTTTTTACTGCCTCCCAGAGGAATATAGACATAGGTGACAAAAAAGCGCGATAAAGTGATGTGCCAGCGCTGCCAGAATTCTTTGATGCTGCAGGAACGGTAAGGCGAATTAAAGTTTATTGGCAGTTCAATATGAAACATTCTGCCCAAGCCGATTGCCATATCGGAATAACCGCTGAAATCAAAGTAAAGCTCGAATGTGTAAGATAAAATTACAATTATAGTGGATATACTGTCTAAGGAGAAGGTCTGCGCAAATCCATAGTTAGCCATCAGACCGAAAGTATCCGCTAACAGCACCTTTTTGGCAAGACCCAGCACAAAGAGATAAATTCCTCTTGCGAAGAAAGCAGCATCGAACCGGCGTCTGGAATTATCCTCAAATTGAGGAATCATTTCCTTATACAGTACAATAGGTCCTGCAATCAGCTGTGGAAAGAAGGTCACGAAAGTCAAGTAATTGAGAAAACTATAATGCTCACATCTGCCCAGCGCTCTGTCTATGATAAAAGATAATTGCTGGAAGGTAAAAAAGCTGATGCCCAGAGGCAGCAGGATATGTTTTAAGTTAAAATCCGTATGGAAAGCAAGGTTTATATTCTCAATAAAGAAATCATAATATTTGAAATAAAATAATATACCCAGGTTCAAAATGATGCCAGACAGGAGACCAAGGCGATTTAAAAGCGGCAGGTGTGCTTTTTCGTTAGAGACAACTGTTTCTTTTTCTGTTCTGCTTGTGGGGATTTTGGTCAATAGGTAACTCAGGGCATAGTTCATGCCAATACTGCATAATATGATGGCCAGATATTTGACATTAAAGTAGCCATAAAACCATAAAGACATACCGGCCAGAAAGAGACTGGCCAGTTGATAACGTCCGTATCGATTGAGCCCGTACCATCCGATCAATGCCACAGGCAGAAAGATGAAGATAAAAATATAGGAATTAAATAACATAAAATACCGGAATTCCTTCCTGCATACATATTTTTCTAATATAGGTAAAAAATAATAACAATTGGATATATCTTGCTATAGTATAGCAAATTCGTGCACAGCTTACAAGTTAAATACCTTTTAGTGTGGTGCATGAAAGAACAGTATAGAAGCAGTCAATAAAGTAATGCCCTGTTTTCCTATTTTCAATACGGATTCTATAGACAGAGGGCAGAAATGGAGTGAGTATGAGAAGAAAAGCAATGTGGATGATACTTTCAGTGATGGTTGTGTTGACAGGATGCGGCAGCAGTATGCCGGAAGATGAACTGGTCCACAACAGACAGGATTTTGAGGCGAAAGGAGATGGGGAAGATCTGCAGGCCAGTAATTTTCCGGTTCCTGCCATGGAAGGAGATGAGCAGAGAGAACGGGAATTTTATACACTGCCGGAACTGCAGGAAGAAGTGAGGAAACTTTTGGGAGATCACTATTGGCCGGAGGTTAATATGAGCAAGGAGGAATTGGAGAGACTGACAGGGATATCTGACGATATGTATGTGGATTTTCTGGCGGAAAAAGAGGCCCTTGATTCTCATATCGATACAATGATCATTATCCATGCCAAAGAAGATTATGTGAGTACGGTAGAACAGGCTATAGAGAAATACCGCAGTACGATCATAGAGGATAACAAAAATTATCCCCAAAACCTGGGAAAGGCCAAGGCTTCCCGGATGGAGACCATCGATGATTATGTATGCTTTGTACAGTTGGGTGCAGATACAACGGTAGTGGCCGATAAAGGGTCTGATGCGGTGACAGCGTACTGCTTAGAAGAAAATGAGCGGGCGCTCTATGTATTGGAAAAAGCCATTCTTGATTAATAAAAGCGTTTATTGGATTTACCAACAAACGCTTTGCCGACTAAAGCCGTATTTGTTTCAGATTATTCGGATACAGAGGCATGTTGACGCCTGTAAGTATCATTATCTTTTTGACTTAACTCATTTTCTACCTGCGACAGCTCTTTTTGTAATTTTTTGACTTTCTGTTCATCGCCGGAAGCCATTCTAATCTGCTGCTCCAACTGTTGCTGTTTATTTTTCAGCTTCTTGATTTCCCGGTCAACTTTATCTGTGTTCGTTGTACATTTCTCGTCAGTTTTTTCTGGAGAAGCTGACGTTGCTTTGGGTTGTGGGTCGTCTTGTGCTTTGTCAGGCTTTGTCTGAGATTGTTTGTTTTCGGCTTTCTTGGGATCATTAAAATAAACCTTCCGGTTACCATTTTCATCCCGGCCTAAATGGTACAGCCCGTCTGGTTTGACATTTGATTTTGCACTGCTGATATACTCATCCTGTATGGCAGTTGATTGATCAGATGCTTTTGATTCATTTTGTGTCTTTTCAGTTTCCTTGTCTTCCTTTGGTTTTGCTTTCAGTTGATTGGCATAATCGGTCTTGTAAAGATTACGGTTTTCATGGATTTCCATTGACATATAAATATCCTCCTTTGGTTTTGTCATTGGCAGAATATTTTTATAAATTCCGCCTGTATTATCCATTTCGTCATATCAGGACAGAATTTAATCGATTTGCTGTGGGATGCTGACCGCATGTTGTGGAATGATAAGCAGTACACTGAGAAGAAATGTGGTGCCTTGTGTCTTGATACTCATTGCACCATGGTATTTTTCCGCCACTGCTTTTACATTTGTCAGGCCGGTTCCCTTTTGTGGCAGTTCTTTTTGCTGGAAACTGTTTTGCACTTCTAATAAGATGAAATCACCTTGTACACGTCCTGACACACAGATATATTTTTCTATATTTTCAGTTATATTTTTACAGGCAGTAATCGCATTATCCAAAGCATTTGACAGAACAATACAAAAATCAATATCGCGTACAAAGCAAGGGTAGGGCAAAAGTAGTGAACAATTAACATGGATTCCCATATTTTTTGCCATTCCCAGTTTATTTCCAATCAAAATATCTGCCACCGGGTTATTGGTATAACAAGGGAAGGATAGTTCCTGCGTTATATCCGCCATATCTTGAACATAATTTAGAGCCTGTTTAGATCTGCCATTTTGTAAAAGATCTTTTACCACAGTGATATGGTTCTTGATATCATGGCGGAATGACCTTGTTTTTTCATAACGGACTTTGGCTTCTTCCACATATTGATTTAAGGAGCGCTCTTCCTGTTCCAATAACGATAGTTCCGTGTTCAAACGAAAATTTTGCAATAACTTTCTATAAGCAGATAGGATACAAAATAAACTTACCATACTTAGAAGCTGTATCACAAACAGATGACAGTGGTGTGTTTGTTCTGTAATTTCTCTGCCATTGGTAACAATTTTGTTTCCATAAATGATGGAACTAATATACTTGCCTACGAGAAATATCATCAGCATGGGTGTTAAAATGATCAGAATATTTTGTTGTTTTATTGTTTCATCATATGAAAAATAATGGTATACCATACGATAACAGAGTACAGCCAATAGAAGGGCAGAATTTCCTAATAGTAGAAAAATGATGGCAATGATTTCCTGATGAAAAGAAGATATTAATGGATATAAAATGCCGGATAAAGAATTGACTATTCCATAACTAAGCTGCATGATTTCAACTGTCAATGCCGCATATAAAATAATGGACTGCCAATCGGTGTAACATAAAAAAGGACCGCCTTTCCTTTTTAAAAATTTGGTAAAATAATAAAGACCAGTTACTATTTGGATAGAGCTCATGATGTATTTATGAAAAAAATCTATATAATCAGCCATCCTACGATTACCATTCTTTCATATACTGCAAGATTACATTGGAGAATTCTTTATTCCGTAATCTTGAAACGGGAATTTCTTTACCACCCTCCAAATATGCGATTCCGTTTTTGTAGCTTTTTAAATATTTCAGATTTACCAAAAAACTTCTGTGACATCTGAAAAATCTGCTGTCCAGTTTCTTTTCCAGATTTTCAATCCTGTCATAATAGTCGATCACATCGGATGTGATCAAATGTAAGTAAACTTTTCTATCAATGATTTCGCAGAAAATAATATCATCCAGAGAAACGATACGATTTTGATACCCTTTTTGTATCAGTAGACTTGGTACTCTGGCATTTTTCATAGAGGATAAAAGTCTTTCCAGCGTACTTGTGACAGTTTGTTTCTCTATTGGCTTTACCAGGTAATCAAATGGCTGCACCTCGAAGGATTGAAATACCATTTCCTTTAAAATAGTGATAAAGATAAGATATCCTTTAAATTTTCGATTTCGTAAAATTCTGGCTGTTTCCAGCCCATTCACTTTATTCATCTGAATATCCAGAAATAGAATGTCTATTTGATTATCATATTTTAATAATTCTTCTCCGTTTGAAAATTGAGAGATTGTCATTTCTATATTTTTTTCGTGGAAAAAATCAGATATCAGTTTTCTGATGTGATCTGACGTATATTTTTCATCGTCACAGATTGCAATATAAATCATAGATGTGCCTCCTTAAAACCAGTATTCTATCATTCCTACCTGCCAGAAACAATAAAATTGCATTGAAATGCGTCTGTATCGTTGTAGAATGACAGTGAATTACAAGTATAGTTAGAATGTTAGAAAGTGTTTGTAAAGTATTATTTAACGTAGTAATAAGTCCAAAGTTATGATAGAATGATATGGGTGATATATCAATTTCAGTAGAATTTAACGAAACGTTAATTTGGCAGGATGTGAGAGTAGGAGAATCATAATGGAAGGACTCATTCAGATTTCAAAGTATGCAGGTATGAGAAATGATTTGGCGCAGGCAGGCGGCGGCAACACGTCTGTGAAGTTGGACGATCAAGTGATGTTGATCAAAAGTTCCGGCTGCCAGTTGGCCGATGTAGGAAGGGACAGCGGGTATATAAAAGTAGATTACCGTCTGATTGCAGCGTATTTAGAACAGAATGTAACGTCTGACACAAAAGATGTGTTGACAGAGGAGGAAGGAAAGCGGCTGCTCGTACAGGCACAGATGGAAGAGGGGCGTGCGTCCATTGAGACATTTTTACATGCGATAACTGGTAAATACACACTACATTCTCATCCGATGCTTGTAAATATACTGGTATCCAGAAAGGGAGGCATGGAAAAGCTTCGTGAACTTTTTCCCGATGCTGTCTGTGTGCCTTATCAAAAACCCGGGGCGGCATTAGCAGAGGCCTGTTACAGAGCCTGTAAGCAGCAGGATTTATTGAAGGAAGGTTATGAGGTCATCTTTCTGGAAAATCATGGTCTTGTGGTCAGCGCGAATACAGCGGAACGGGTGATTGACAAGACCGAAGAGATTTTAAGAAAAATAGCGGATTATTTACATATGCCTTATAAGGGCCAGCCTTCTGCTACCCGGATATGGGACATGTTGCTACGGATTCCTAAATTGCAGCATATGATTGTATATCCGTCGCAGAGCAGATATCTCTCCTGGGAATACATAGGAGAGATGTTGATAGCGAGGGGCCGGTGGAATCATGCTTTCTGTCCCGATTGTGTGGTTTATGGAGCCAAGAAGATGCTGTGTCTTTGCGATGATTTCAGCCGCCGGGACATTGTGGAATTTATGGATGCACATGGTATGCCGGTATTGATTTGTTATCGCAGACATATTTATATTATGGCTGAGAGTGTGAAAAAGGCGCAGGAGATTGAAAATGTAATGAGTTTCGCCGCACAGGTTCAGATGGCGAATTTACATGAAAAGATGAATTATCTAAGCGAAAGCCAGCAGGATGAATTGATAAACTGGGACAGCGAGAAATTCCGCAGGATGATGAAATAGCAGGAGGGGCTGGTATGTATGTTATCATTCCGATGACGGGTTACGGTTCCCGTTTTGTGGCGGCGGGGTATAAAGAATTAAAGCCATTTATTCCGGTCATGGGCGTACCGGTCATAGAGTGGATTGTGAAGAAAATGTATCCGGCTGATACAGATTTTATTTTTGTGTGCCGGGGAGAGCATTTAAAAGAGGATGCTTCTATGGAGAAGCGGCTTGTAGAGCTTGCGCCCAGAGCAAAGATTGTTTCCATTAAAGACTGGGTCAAGAAAGGACCTGTCTACGATGTTCTGCGGGCCTATCGAGAATTGAAAGACTCTCATCAGATTGATGTGGAGAAGCCTTGCATCATCAATTATTGTGATTTCTATATGACCTGGGATTTTCAGGCTTTTGCCAGGATGGCGAAAGAGAGAGACTGTGACGGCAGTGTACCTTGTTATACGGGATTTCATCCCAATCTTCTGCCACAGAAGAATTATTATGCCTCCTGTCTGACGGATGATGAGGATAATCTGCTTGAGATTCGGGAAAAGTATTCTTTTGAGAAAGACAAGACTATGGCAAAACATTCGCCGGGTGTCTATTATTTTAAAAACGGTTATTTGATGGAGAAGTACTGTCAGATTTTGACAGAACATGAGGAATGCGCCATCAACGGGGAGTATTATGCCAGCCTTCCTTATAACTTTATGGTGCAGGATGGTTTAAAAGTATGGGTGCCTACAAATGTGAAATATTTCTGTCAGTGGGGCACACCGGAGGATATGCAGGAGTTTGTATATTGGACGGACTTAATCCGCCAGGCGGCAGGAAACAGGCAGGCACAAAACCAGACCGTAGAAGAATCTAAGACGTGGGGCAAAGTGCTAATCCCCATGGCGGGTGCGGGACAGCGGTTTGCTGAAGCAGGGTATCAGGTACATAAACCGGCTATTATGACCATAGACCGTTTCGACGGACATCAAAAACCCATGGTTGTCTGTGCAACCAAAGATTTACCAGGTGTCAGGAAAGACGGCAGTAATGTGATTTATGTGGACCGGACTTTTCATAGAGAAGACGGCGTGGAGGATGCCATCAGACAATATTATGAAAAAGCACAGTTTATCACCATCGATCACTTGACCCAGGGGCAGGCTTGTACTTGTATGTTAGCGGAAAATTATCTAAATCCCAAGGAACCACTTTTGATTGCCGGGTGTGATAATGGCATGGATATTGATGTAGCAGCATTTCAAGAATTGACGAGGGACTGCGACTGTATCGTATTTACCTATCGTCATAATGAGGCGGTTCTTAGTAATCCCAATGCCTATGGCTGGATGATTACCGATCAAGAGGGAAATATTACAGGTACTTCCATCAAAAAGGCGATTTCCGATACGCCCATGGAAGACCCTGCGGTGGTTGCCACATTTTGGTTTCGGGAGGCCGGGATTTTCCTGGAGGCAACAGAGAAGATGATTCGGGAAGATGACAGGATTCGTGGAGAGTTTTATGTAGATCAGACAGTAAAACACGTGCTGGACTTACAGTACCGGGCGAAGATTTTTGATATTGATCGATATGTAGGCTGGGGCACCCCGGCAGACTATGAGGGCTATCAGAAAACATATACATATTTTGAGGATTTCCTTAAAGAAGAAAATCTGCTAAACTAGAAGATAGACACAAGAGAAAGGCGTGGGTCTGTCGGATGTTGCAGAAATTACATGCGCTTGATATGGAGAAGAATTATCAAAGATACTTAAAGGCTGCCATTTTTATGGGAGTCTTATGTAAGTTATGCCTGATGGGTTTATTTTCTTCCGATTATCAGAATCTGATGTTCATTCCTTTTGTGAAGTGTTTCTTAAGCGGAGAGAATCCTTATCAATTTTATTATGACCATCAACTCCTCTCCTCCTTTCCTTATCCGCCGGTCATGCTGTTTATGGAGTGTGTCGGGGGGATTTTTATTACGCTCTTCGCTGATATGCCTATCTTTGTACAAAATCTGGTGTTTAAAGTGCCAATTCTTCTTATGGACCTGTTGGGTCTGTATTATCTGATGCGGATTTTCAAAGATAAGAGAAAATATATTCTGGTATTATATTTCCTGTCCCCTATTATTTTATATGCCTCTTATATGCACGGACAGTTGGATATTATCCCTACAGTGTTTTTGGTGGGTGCGGTCTACTATCTGGCGGAACCAAGTACGATGGCGGAGAAGTATGTATCCTGCGAGCGGAAGTTTATGGTATTCTTAACGCTTGCACTCTCGTCAAAGTTTCATATCGCGGCTGTGATTCCCTTGTTCTTTTTGTATCTATATAAAAGAAAAGGACCACAGAAAGCAATCGTGATGACAGGACTTCCCATACTTGCCACGGTGGCTGTTGTACTGCCTTTCTGGGGGAGTGGTTTTGCCAATATGGTGTTGTTCAACAAAGAACAGCAGGCTATTGACAGCGTTTATCTGGATTATGGAAATGCACATCTTCTGCTCTCTGTATTGGTACTTCTCTTTATTTACTTTCAGGCATTTCAGATTAATCAGATGAATCGGGATCTGCTGATCAGTATGACGGGCCTTTTATTCGCTGTCTTTTTGGCGTTTGTACCGGCCATGCCGGCTTGGTTTATCTGGATTGTACCGTTTTTTATGCTGTATTTGGCGGGATTATCTGAAAACCGCGCTAAGATGGCCCTGGTTTACGGCGTATTCAATCTTTTATATTTGCTGTATTATGTGTGCTTTCATAAGACACGATTTGTCGATTTGTATTTTCTGGACAGAGATTTAAGTTTTTTAAAATTATCAGACGACATGTTAAAAAATATTGTGTTTACATTGATGGTTGGAGTCTTCCTGATTCTGGTTATCAGTATGTATCTATATGGTGTCAACAGCAATTCCTATTACCGCAGGCGTAACCGTCCTTTTACCATCGGTATTGCCGGAGACAGCGGGGCGGGTAAGAGCAGACTGCTTACCATGTTAAAGGAGATTTTGTCCCAGGACCATATTTTGTGTGTGGAGGGGGACGGCGATCATAAATGGGAGCGCGGCGATGAGAACTGGAAGGGGATGACACACCTAAATCCTCAGGCAAACTATCTCTACAGACAGGCTGAGGATTTGCAGATACTTAGAGGTAACAACGCTGTGAGACGGGCCGATTATGATCATGAAACGGGAACTTTTACGAATAAGAAGCGTTTGGTGCCAAAGCCCTATATTGTGATGTGCGGACTTCATTCTTTGTACTTACCGCAGATGCGGCAGGCTTTGGATATGAAAGTGTATCTGGATACGGAGGAGAATCTCAGATGTTATTGGAAGTTTAACAGAGACCAGGGAGACAGGGGGCTTGACCGGGATACTGTCATGGCACAGATAGAAGCGCGCCGGGAGGATGCAAAGCGTTATATTTATCCGCAGAAGCAGTATGCCGATTTGGTAATCCGTTATTTTAATCCGGCCCTGACAGCACAAGAAAAACAGGCGGAAAATTATGAGGCGTCTTTTAGTGTGGAATTTTTGATGGATGTAGGTATTAATGTAGAACCGGTCTTGGCACTTTTGCGGGATAGGGGTGTGTCCGGTACATTGACATACGACGATCTTTTGCACCAGAAGATTGTGTTTCTAAACGAGGACCTTCAAGTAGATCAGGAATTCTGGGCGTCCACAGCCTCCAGTGCAATTCCACAGATTGAAGACTTGACAGGCGGTCATATGATTTGGGAAGACGGCGTAAACGGTGTGGTACAGCTGATGCTTTTGATGGTGATTGGTGAGATTATGAAGAGAGATTGAAGGAAGGGAATACGGCAGATTGCTGTACAGGAAAGAGGATGACAGGTGCGGTTATTTTTGATTTGGATGATACCTTATATGATTATAAGAGCTTGGACCGGGAGGCGGACAAAAGGGTACAGGATTTTGTTTGTAACAAGCTGGGTATAGATGAAACAAGATATCAGGATGCTTATAGACATGGACGCAGGGAAACCAAGGAACAGCTCGGCAATGTGGGTGCCTCTCACAACAGAATGTTATATTTTCAAAAAACCCTGGAATACTTGGACCGCAGGCCCCTGTCTTTATGTCTGCAGATGTATGAAATCTACTGGGGTACTTTTCTGGGGAAAATGAAACTATATCCGGGGGCACGTGAAGTATTGAACAGGTTACACGACAAAGGAATTCCAGTCGGAATCTGTACAGATCTGACGGCCCATATTCAGCATCGTAAACTGGAGGCATTAGGCCTTACAGATGATATAGATTGTCTGGTGACCAGTGAAGAGGCCGGTCAGGAGAAACCGGCACAGGAAATTTTTGCAATGTGTCTTCATAAATTGAGAAGAAAGCCGGAAGAAGTCTGCTTTGTGGGTGACGATTACAGGCGCGATATTAAGGGTGCTATGGCAGCAGGTATGCGTGCGGTCTGGTTCTGTCCGGGTGGGGAAGAGACGGTGTGCAGGGATGGTGCGAAAGGGTATGAAGTTGTTAAAGACTATGGCCAATTAGGGAAACTACTGCATATATAGGCAGTCATGGAAATAGGCAGATTTTCAGAAGGGAGGAGAATGGATGAAACTTTCAGTTGTAGTGCCGTGTTATAATGAGGAGGAAAATATACCGCTTATCTTAGAAAGATTTGGAGAAGTGATAAAGCGGGAGGATATAGAAATCATTCTGGTCAACAACGGTTCCACGGACAACAGCGCCCGGATACTTGCCGAGCTGCTTCCAAAGTATCCCTTCGCAAAGACTGTGTTAGTGGAAGTAAATCAAGGATACGGATATGGAATTTTGCAGGGACTTTACATGTGTCAGGGAGAATACATCGGATGGACTCACGCTGACATGCAGACAGACCCGGCAGATATTATGAGAGCATTGGAAATTATAGAGCGGGAGAGAGGGCTTGTTTTCGTAAAAGGCAATCGGAAGGGCAGACCGCTATTTGATGTATTCTTTACCGTGGGAATGAGCCTTTTTGAGACCTGTTATCTACATAAGAAACTATATGATATCAACGCGCAGCCTAATATTTTTCCGAAAATATTTTTTCAGGAATGGGTGCTGCCGCCCTATGATTTTTCACTGGATTTATATGCCTTGTATATGGCCAGAAAGAAGGGTCTTAAGGTGGTTCGTTTCCCGGTGCTCTTTCCGGAGCGGATTCATGGGCAGTCTAAGTGGAATACGGGTCTTAAGGCTAAGTGGAAGTTTATTAAGAGAACCGTTGATTTCAGTGTGAAGTTAAAGAGGAGCGGGAAGCTGTAAAAGAAAATTTGATGTAAAAAATCTTGAAGTGGAGGAAGAGATGGAATACATAGCACATAGAGTAAACACAGTGGAGGAACTTCGTAAATTACCCACAGAATATGGCGTGGAGTTGGATTTAAGGGATGATTTAAACGGCAGAATTTATATTTCTCATAATCCCTTTGAGGCTGGTGAGGATTTTGAGGAGTATTGTAAAGAATATCATCATGGAACTATGATTCTCAATATTAAGAGTGAACGGATTGAGCACAAGGTACTTACCTATATGGAGCAGTATCATATTGAGAAATACTTCTTTTTAGATTCCTCATTTCCTATGATTAAACTGTTGACGGATATGGGTGTTAAGCAGGTGGCCCTGCGGTTCAGTGAGTTGGAAGGTCTTGATACCATACGAAATATGGCAGGTAAGGCGGAGTGGGTTTGGGTGGACTGCTTTACCAAGGTGCCCATCGACCAGGAGAGCTATCAAGAACTAAAATCATTAGGTTATAAGCTTTGTTTTGTATCCCCGGAGTTGGAAGCGCAGGAGGAAAAACTCCCCTTGTATAAACAGTATCTTAAGGAGCAGGGTATTGTGTTCGATGCGATTTGTACCAAGAGTTATCACATGAAGGATTGGATGGAATGATGAGAAAAAAATTTCAGGAAAAAGCCTGCATGGCAGCGGCTGTTGTGGGAGCGCTTTTGGTTGGTGTACTTCTATTTTACAAACATTGGCAGTTTGAATTGCCCTTGTATCCGAATGTAGATGAAATGCTGTCTTTGGAGAACATATATGATTTATTGGACCAGCATCTTTACACAGGCGATATCTATGTGCTGGATTTCTTCCGTTATCCCCATCTGACGTTTTATTATGGAGCGGTGGGAGCCAGGATATTAGGAAAACTGCTGGCAGGCGTGGACACAGTGGTACTCCTTCGATATGTCATCTGCGGCACGGCGCTTCTTTCGAATGTGTGTATATATTTCGCCGTGAAAGTTATGACGGGCAGCCGTAAGTGGGGCTACATAGGATTTTTGCTGTCGGTCTTTTCTCTGTATGGTTATGCTTATCTCTATTATACCGGCCCGGATACTCTTTTGTATGCGGTGGCCAATGTATTGCTTTTGCTGGGCTGTGTGATTTATCAGGACCGGGATGAGGAGCGGGTAGTGTATTTGTGGTATCCGCTGATGGCAATTTGTATCGGACTTGCTATGGCGGCCAAGTACCACGGGATTGTGTTTGGGATTTTCTGGCTGGCACTACATATTCGAAAGAAATATTGGAAGAGTCACCGGAATAATTATCTGTTTTTTATGGATTGTATTGTATTGGCCTTGGTATTTTGCCTGTGCAATTATTCTTTGTTCTTTCATTTTAAGACTTTTATCGGGGATAATCTGTATAATCTGAATCACTATGCCTGGGGACATCCGGGTATTGAGCATAACCTGCCGCTTCTTGGATATCTGGAAGCCTTTGGATTTACCAATTATGGAGCCGTGGGCGGCATATTGCTGTTGGTGGGGATTGTATGTTTGATTCGAAAAAAGGATTGGGCACAGATGGCGGTATTTTTGCTTATGCCGGTGTGCATCCTGCTTTTACTGTCAAAATATCAGATTGTGCTGGGCAGGAATATGTCTTTGGTGCTTCCGTTTGCGTTTCTTTTTATGACCTATGGGCTGATGGAAGTGGAGAGGATATTGAGCATATACTTTTTACGGCAACGAGAAATACAGAAAGCAGATCAAAAGGAACAGGAACTGAAAAAGACCAAAGATGATAGAGGAGACAGAAAGGGAAAAAGGAGTATCACGGCGGCAGGTATTGTGATTGGCGCGGTGGCGCTGATGATTTTATGCAATGCGGCAGTTGTGTGTAATAGTTATCGCTATGGATTGACTTATACCCAGGCATCGGCTGACATCGGGGATCTGATTCCGGAGGGGTCGAAAATTTACTGCACCTCCTATGCACCGATGATGGATACCAATCGATATGAGATTGTGGAAATTGGTGAGGATATATCGCTTCTTCCCGACCGGCTTGTGGAGGGGGAATACTATATTGATGTACAGTATGCTACGGGTTATTTTACACAGCGTAAGGATTATCTGATCTGTCAGGGAAAAGAGATGTATCCGGATAAGAAGGCGGCTTATGAAGGAAAGCTTGGAGGATATGAGATAATGAAGAATTATCAGGGTATATCTTACGGCGGAGAGTGGAAATACCGGATTGGGTATTTGGATATTTTCCGGTATGCACCGGGTGAGTATTATGTGGGGCCGAGTGTTTTGATTTACGCTGGGAGGTAAGTTCCTAAATCCTGCAATTTGATTCTTGGTCATTTTCATAGTTTCATTTTAGAGATAGTATAAAAATTCTGCTTACGAAAATCTTACGACAATGATAGAATTATAGAAAAGGAAGATTTTTAAAACAGGTGTGAAATCCCTATGCGTTGGATACCTCTGCAGAATACAAATACCAAAAGATGGGTGCTCTGTGTGCTTCACGATGACTGTATGTCGTATGACGTCACAACAATAGAGTCAGAGCACGTAGAAAAGATTCTGACCTGCGCTGCTTATATGAATGATGGCATTACAGGTAACATTGATTCCGCCACACTTGAGCAGTTGGCCAAATTAAAAAATAAATATAAGTGATGGATATAGTGAAAGACCGTCATGTCAGAAATTCTTTCAATAAAAGTTCCAATTCCTCGGCTTCCGATGGGGTAAAAGCCGGGGATTTTTCTGTGGGCTTTTCTGTAGTGTTTGAGAGAGTCACATCAGAAAAGTTTATAGGCTTGTCCTTAGATGCGCGTTCTGTGGAGGTATCCGGTTGAATCATGCGCATATCTAACTGTGTCTGTTCTAAACGGCTCGCCAGGTGGTTTTCCAGATAATCTACCAGATTAGTATGTAGAATCTTTACTTTTCCGGGAATATCTATTAGAGAGGAGACCGCGAAATAGCAGTATAATCCCAGGAAACTAATCAGATAAAAAGGCGCAATCTGAAAAAAGTCTTCACCATGGATAATACCCAGGCAGGCGCCAATACCTGCCACAAGTACGGACAGAAGTGTAAGTTGTCCAGACACGTGTTTTAGGAAAGACAATGGCAGACGTCCTATCTTAATCTGGTTGATAAACTTGTCCACAAAAACAGGTACATTGGGAACGCTGTCATGCAGTTGACGGCAGCTTGTGAATTTCAATTTAAGTTTCTGTAAATTCTTGTTGGTGGTAGTGGACATATTTTCAGTTTCCCAGATCAGCTTATGATAAATCACTCCCATTACAATCTGGCATATGATACTAAGTAAGAGCAATATCAGGATGGCAAGCATGAAATTTTTGTGTTTAAAAAAGAGTGCGAGCATAATTTTGCGATACCTTTCGTAATCATAAATATATTGTGCATACTTATATTATATTGGAATCTGTACAGGGAAAAAGATGTAAGGCATCGACATATTTTGCAAGATATTTATTTTTAGCGCTATGATTTGGAGACAGTCTAATAAGGGTACTGGAAAGTGGCATAAAACTGTGGTATAGTAAAAACGTTAGATAAAAAAGAATTTATCTTGGAAATTTGGAGAGCATGAATAGGAGGGAGCGGTTATGATTTATCGACCCAAAGGAGTCTGTTCTAACACAATAGATGTACAGGTGGAGGACGGCGTGATTAAATCTGTCGAATTTACGGGAGGATGCAACGGAAATCTGCAAGGAATTTCGCGGTTAGTTGCAGGTATGAAAGTGGAAGATGCTATAGACAGGCTAAAAGGCATTAAGTGTGGTTTTAAAAGTACTTCCTGTCCGGATCAGCTTGCCTGTGCTTTGCAGGAAATGATAAGTGATTAGGAGGGTTCTTTCTTATGGGCAGTAAGAAGATTGTACTTACCGGCGGCGGTACTGCCGGGCATGTGACCCCAAATATGGCGTTGATACCCAGACTTAAGGAATTGGATTACGAGATTGTTTATATAGGCTCATATGACGGGATTGAGAAAAAGCTGATTGAGGATTTTGATATTCCTTACTATGGAATTGCTACAGGCAAATTTAGGAGATATTTCGATCCTAAGAATTTTTCAGATCCCTTTCGCGTAATCAAGGGTATGGGAGAAGCGAGGAAATATTTAAAAGAAATAAAGCCGGATGTACTTTTTTCCAAAGGAGGATTTGTCAGCGTACCTGTTGTGCGGGCGGCATATTCTCTGGGAATTCCCTGTATCATTCATGAATCGGATATGACACCGGGATTGGCCAATAAGTTGTGTATTCCGGTGGCCAAAAAAGTATGTTGTAATTTCCCGGAGACGTTTAAACTTCTGCCTGCGACCAAGGCGGTACTGACAGGTTCGCCGATACGTAAAGAACTGGCTACGGGAAATAAAGAGGCGGCATATAAATTATGCGGCTTCAACGCTTCGAAACCGGTCATTATGGTAGTGGGCGGCAGTCTTGGTTCCGCTGCGATCAACCAGGCGGTCAGGGATGTATTGCCGGAATTACTAAAGGATTTTCAAGTGGTGCATCTGTGCGGTAAAGAAAAGGTAGATAACCTGCTTCTCACCACACAGGGATATAAGCAGTTTGAATATGTAAAATCCGAGATGAAAGATATCTTTGCCATGGCGGATATCGTGATTTCCCGCGCCGGTGCCAATGCCATCAGCGAGATTCTGGCCCTTAAAAAGCCGAATATTTTGATTCCGCTTCCTTCTGGTAGCAGCAGAGGTGATCAGATTTTAAATGCTAATTCCTTTGAATCACAAGGATTCAGTATTGTGATCGATGAGGACGATTTGACCAATAAACTGCTTCTTGAGAAAATACAGGAACTTTACTTTAACAGATTTACTTATATTGATGCTATGAGTAAGAGCAGTCAGCGGGATGCTATTGGAACGATTATCGGACTGATTGAAAATGAAGTAAATGCGAAATAACTGCAAAAAGCCAGGCTTTAGCCTGGTTTTTTGTGTCGCTTATAACAGGAGAAAAATGATTATGAAAAAGAAACTGTATAAGGGAATCATGCTATATATGATATTGTGTATGATGCCGTTATTCCCATACAAAACAGTGCAGGCCATGGAAGAGACGAATTATGGATATTCTGAGGTATCTTTATCTGAGGTCCGCCAGGCATTTCTGGAAGCCTATTTACAGAAGAAAGACCTCATGAAATATCGAGATATTGGAGAGGCAGATTGGCCCTTGGTAGATTCTGTTCAATTGATATATCAGAAACATTATCAGGATAATCCAAACAGCCTGTCGGCCCCCTATTGTACTTACAATGCAAAGGGGAATTTCTATGCGGAGGTGGTGGACAAGAGCCATTCCCGTGTTGTGCTTGTATATGACGGTATATCGGAGAACGGTGAGTGTTATCTATTTGTAGCACAGGAAGAACATTATGATGTGGACGGGACTAAGCTGGACAATACCAGTCTGTTGGAATTTTACGCGGTAAACGTGGAGAAAAGAAAGGTCTATGAAGCGCATAAGGATACCTGGGGAGGCGCAGAATCGGAGGAGTACCGGGAAGCAACCAAGGAGTAGGGAAAAGGGAAGACGAGATTCTATCGTTAAATTAGTTGTGTGAATAGGATGCCGTAGCTTATAATAAAAGTGGAAGCGGTCTGAGTTGAAAGCAGCGTAGAAATGAGGTGAACCATGGCAAGAGTGATTGGTATCGGGAAACAGGATTTTGAAAAAGTTATAGTAAATCGTAATTTTTATGTCGATAAAACAAACTTTATTCGGGAATGGTGGGAATCAGATGATGAAGTGACTTTGATTACGCGTCCGAGGCGTTTTGGAAAAACCTTGAATATGAGTATGCTGGAGCAGTTCTTTTCCCTCAAATATGCGGGAAGGGGTGACTTGTTTGAGGGACTTTCCGTTTGGGAAGATGAAAAGTACCGGAACTTGCAGGGAACTTATCCGGTTATCAGTTTGTCCTTTGCCAATGTGAAAGAGACAAATTTTAAGGGAGCGAAACAGTCCATGAATCGGATTATAGAGGATATCTATAATAAGAATGTATTTTTGCTTGAGGGAGAGGTTCTGACGGATAATGAGAAAGAATATTTCCGAAGTGTTAATTGCAATATGGAAGATACCACAGCCACATGGGCGCTCCATAAGATGTCAGATTTTCTTTCCAGATATTATGGGAAAAAGGTAATTATTCTTTTGGATGAGTACGACACGCCTATGCAGGAAGCGTATGTAAATGGTTATTGGGATGAATTGGTGGCCTTTATAAGAAATCTGTTTAATTCTACTTTTAAGACAAATCCTTGTCTGGAACGTGCCATGATGACAGGCATTACAAGGGTTAGTAAAGAATCTATATTTTCTGATTTAAATAATTTGGAAGTGGTAACAACAACATCTAATAAGTATATGGACTGCTTTGGCTTTACGGAAGATGAAGTTTTCATGGCATTGGAGGAATATGATAAATCTGGACAGAAACAGCAGATTAAAGACTGGTATGATGGATTTTGTTTTGGTGAGAGAAGAGAAATATATAATCCGTGGTCCTTTATCAATTTCCTTGACAAAGGGAGAGTAGGAACGTATTGGGCAAATACAAGTTCCAACAGTCTTGTAAATAAATTGATGCGGGAAGGCAGTCCGGAGGTTAAAAAGACCTTTGAGCAATTGATTCAGGGCGAAACCATACAGATGGAGATTGATGAACAGATTGTGTATAATCAGCTTTTTACCAAAAAGAATGCTATCTGGAGTCTGCTTCTCGCCAGTGGATATTTGAAAGTAATTGCGAGTGTTTTTGTGGAAAAAACAGGACGCACATACTATAATATGGCCTTAACGAATAAAGAAGTCCGTATCATGTTTGAAAATATGATTCAGGACTGGTTTTCTGGTAATGATGATTATAATGACTTTATCAAAGCTCTGCTATTGAATGATATCAAAGCAATGAATCACTATATGAATAGAGTGACAACAGAGATGTTTGGCAGCTTTGATACAGGAAACAAGCCGTCTGATAAGCAGCCGGAGCGGTTTTATCATGGATTTGTACTGGGACTTATGGCGGAGTTTGCCGATCAATATGTAATTACATCAAATCGGGAGAGTGGCTTTGGAAGATATGATATCATGCTGGAACCAAGAAATCCGGAATTTGATGCGATGATATTGGAATTTAAGGTACAGAGTGAAGAAGAAAAAGACCTTTCTGACACGGTACAGGCAGCATTGCTGCAGATAGAACAAAAGGCGTATCAGGCGAATCTGGTTGCCAAAGGGATTCCGGAAGAACGGATTCGGAAGTACGGTTTTGCTTTTTGCGGCAAGAAAGTGTTGATTAGCAAAGCTAATCCCGGTTCCGCTTTTTCCACTCCCTTGGAGCAATCCCGGTGATTTTTTTAAAGGCTCTGGAAAAATGCAGCTGGTTTTCGTAACCTACCTGTGCAGAGATATCGCCTATGGAAAGATCTGTGTTTTTCAAAAGATCGCAGGCGGTATTGATACGGTAGCGCAGAATATATTCATGAGGAGTTACCAGCACAGTATTCTTAAATATTTTGCCAAAATAACTGCGGTCCAGGTTGCACCAGTTGGCAAGCTGGGTCACGGTTATATCCTGATTATAATGACGCTCAATGTACATCATAGCTTCATGGACATAAAATTCCTGCAGATTATCGATTTTGGGTGGTTTACGCGTGGTGGAAGTCCGCATCAGGACTTCCAGAATCCAGTACATGGTTCCTAGAAGGCGCAGAGGCGAATCGTGGTATTCCAACATAGAGAGCATCAGTTCACGAAGTTCCGCTGTATCCGCTTCTGTCTGAGGAATATAGATGGGATGCTTGACTCCAAGACCGGCATCCGATAAAAAAGAAGGTACTTTCAGACCGTCAAATTCTATCCAGATATAGGTCCAGGGAGACGCCTTATCTGCAGTATAAGTGGTGATATATTTGGGACAGATTAAAAAGGCCTGTCCGGCTTCCAACTGATAATAGCGGTCTGCGCCTACCGTAAATAATCCTTTGCCTTCAAGAATATAGTGCAGAAGATAATGATTATGCGTGGCCGGGCCGCAGGAAAGCATTGGCGCGCATTTCTCCCGGCCGTATTGGTAGATGTTCAAGTCTGTGTAGTTTGCTCTCTGGAAAATGTAAGTGTTGTTCTCGTTCATATCTCTTGTTTCCAAACTTTCTATTTTTAAAAAATATTTGCAGTGCGAACTCAATCGTCTGCAAGCAGCCGATTTGCCATCTTATTTTGCGTTAGTCCGCAGTGCGAACTCAAAACCTGCGGTTTTTCGTTCACGGGCTTCGCCCTATCACTCTGTAATCTGACAAATTCGTCTGCAAGCAGCCGATTTGTCATTTTACCTCGTGGCACTGCTCATTGCTTTCGCGTACATTATACCACAATGCGTTATAGATGCAAGAAAAGAGTGTTTTTATCGCAGTTGGGTATGTTTTGAAATTCTTCTGCTATTTATATCATATTTAGGGAATGATAAGATAAGAGGCAGAAACAGGCAATATTTATAGTCCTCTGCAGAAGGATAAGGCAGGCAAAGCGGAAAATATTGGCGCTTTGCGAATTTATTTGAAAAAGGATATTTGCCCAAATGCGTTATAGAATTGTGCATAAAAGTATATTGGGTGAGGAAAGGATGGCTTATGAAAAGAAAATCTGTAAGTGTAGTGTTGGCCACGGCGATGTTGGCATCGGTTCTGTATGGATGTGGTGATGGCAGCAGTGATCAGAAGGCGGAAAATTCCACAGAGCAGGTCAGTCAGGAGAATACAGAAGGTGAAGTCTCAGATGCGTTGGGGGCGGGAGAGGAATCGGATGCACCAGAAACGGAAAGTGCGGCAAATCCGGAGGACCTTACCGGGACGGTGGTAATTTGGGACTGGGATGGTGGAACACAGCAGAAATATGTGGATAAATTTAATGAAGTATATCCCAACGTAAATATCGAAGTACAGGATGTGGCTTGGGATGATTACATGACGAAGTTACAGACCAGTTATGTTTCAGGGATGGACCTGCCGGATATTATCCTGGGTGAGATGGCTTGGAGAGGAACGCTTTTCGAAATGGGCATCTGTGATGATCTGGAGGAAGCTCCTTATAATCTTGACAGAAGCAAAATGGTTGCTTCCTCTGTACCGCTGGTGTCAGATCAAGATGGAAATATTCTGGGTTTGGAGATGCAGGTGACTCCGGCAGGATTTGCTTATAAGAGAGATTTGGCAAAAGAATATTTGGGAACAGACGACCCGGCGGAAGTGGGAGCCATGATCAGTGACTGGGATGCTTTTCTTGAGGTAGGTAAGCAGGTTAGCGAGAAGAGCGGCGGTAAGGTAAAAATGATGGTTTCTCTAGGGGATGTGCTTCTTTCCACTATCGGACAGAATGTTGTCGATTATGTGGACGGTGACAAAGTTGATATCACGAAAAAGATGACAAAGCCCTTGGAAACCACTATCAAAATGAGGGATGCGGGGATTATCGGAAATGTGGAGATGTACTCGGCTTCCTGGTATTCCGCCTATGCGGCTGATGAATACATTTTCTATGAAGCCGGTTCCTGGTGCCCGCCGTTAGTAATTGCCAAGAACGATACTGAGGGAGAGGGAAACTGGGCAGTTACGACACCTCCCGATGGATCCTTTAACCTTGGCGGTACGACTCTGAGCATATACAAGGACAGCGAAAATAAGGAAGCAGCATGGGCTTATCTGGAATTCATTTACTTCTCAGAATTGGGCGGTTCCTATATGTATGATTTGACAGGAAATTACAGCTGCTATCAGCCGTATTATGAAAGCGAGTATTCTCCTATGGATAAGGAAGGTCCGGTAGACAAGTTCTTTGGCGGCCAGAGTCTGGTGAAGTATTACATCGAAGAGGCGGCGCCCAATGCAAAGACTGCGCCTCAGACTAAATATGATGCGATTATCAATGATGTGTTCCAGGCATTGACGCCCAAGTACATGACGGATATGTCTATTGATACGCAAAAGGCATTGGAGCTGTTTATAGAGGAAGTACAGGTTAAGGTGCCGGAAGCAGAAATACAGTAAAGAAGATTTCAAATAAGAAAAGGCGGATGAGAGAGAATGAAACGTAATAAATGGCCTGTTATTTTTGCAACACCATTTCTGACGGCTTACGGATTGTTTATGCTGTTCCCCATGTTGTATTCTTTTTATTTAAGTCTGTTTGAATATAACGGTATTGTGGAGAAGCATTTTGTAGGATTTTCTAATTACATCAATCTGTTTACAAAGGACAAGTTATTTTTAAAATCGCTTTTCAATACGGTTTTCATCATGTTAATGTCTTTGCCCGTGAATTTGATTTTGGGATTGGTGGTTGCATACCTGCTTTTCAGTCTTGTGAGGGGCAGAAGGGTGTTTCAGGTGGTAAATTTTCTTCCCTATATTACAACACCCGTGGCCATTGGTTTCATTTTCTCATATATCTTTGACTGGAACAGCGGAATCTTAAACGGGTTGCTGACACACTTTGGTATTCTGGAGGAGAACTATTTCTGGTTGCAGCAACCCTGGTCCGCGCGGCTGATTGTAGCGCTCATGATTGTGTGGAGAAATTTTGGCTATTGTATGATGATTTATCTTTCTGGCATGACAGCTATTGACCAGGATATCTATGAGGCAGCGGCTATTGATGGAGCCGGAAAGCTCAAAACTTTTTTTGCCATAGTGGTGCCGCTTTTGAAAAATGTTTCCGTCTTTTTACTGATTACAGCTATGATTGGCGGATTTCAAATGTTTGATGAACCGGTTCAGCTCTATTCCGGCTGGTCAGCGGCCTCACGGAGTGTGGGCGGTCCGGAATATTCGGTGTTGACGGTGATTTGGAAGTTTTATGATGACTCTTTTGGCAGCAATACCCGGCTGGGATATGGGGCAGCCATTGCCTACACGCTGTTTTTGATTATTGGCGCATGTTCTCTGTTCAGCTTCTTTTGGAGCAACAGGAAAGATTCCTAAGGAGGGCGGGAGAATGAAGAAAAAAAGTTTGAAGGACTGGTGGATTTATCTGGTGCTGGGGATTATTTCCCTGATTGCGCTGATTCCCTTCTATATGATGTTTGTGATGGGCACCTATTATAGCGAAGATTTGTTTAAGGGGATGCCACTTTTTATCAGTGATTATTTTTGGGAAAATTTAAAGACCACTTTAAGTCATGGGCTTCTTGCAACCTATGGCAACAGTATTTTCGTATCGGTAGTGTCAGTGGCGGCCTGTCTTTTTACCAGCATTACTATGGGATATGCTTTAGCCAAATTTGAATTCAGAGCAAAGAAGTTCTTCTTTATACTGGTGCTAACCGGCATGATGCTGCCCACACAGATTTCTATTATAGGGTATATTATGGAAATGCGGTTTGCCCATTTGACCAACACACTTTGGTCAGTGATTTGTGTCTGGATTGCAAACCCTTTTAGTGCCTTTTTCATGATGCAGTTCATGAAAGATTCCATTCCGGAAGAAATGATGGAAAGCGCAAGGATCGATGGATGTTCAGAACCCGGAATCCTTTTTAAGATTGTGGTGCCTTGCATGAAACCAGCGATTACCACTGTTTCAACGCTTGTGTTCTTGTGGTCATGGAACAACTACCTGCTGCCGCTCATCACATTGAATAAGCAGAAAGTATATACACTGCCGCTTATGATCTCCAATATTTCGGTGTCCTACCGACAAGACTATGGTGCTCAGATGCTGGCATTGGCCCTGTCTACCTTCCCGGTATTGATTATTTTTATCTGTGGTTCCAGACATTTTGTAAAAGGGATTACGGCGGGTGCAGTCAAGGGATAGCGAGAACAGATTGAGAAAGGAGTATAGAAAAATCATGAGGGGGAGAATGGTTTATACAGCACGTGATACCGGCGAAAGATTTTCCCAAAAGGCGCTCCCACAGTGTCAAAAGGAAAAGGTGCTTTTGAAAGTCTACCCAGAAGAAGTCCGGCAGGAAATCATTGGTTTTGGAGGTGCATTTACAGATACGGCGGCCATGGCTCTGCTTCATATGAATAAAGAGATACAAAAAGAAGCGCTGAATGCTTATTTTTCCACAGAAACGGGATTATCTTATAACATGGGGAGAGTACCGATCGGCTGCTGTGATTTTTCAACGGTAGAATATTCCCATGCAGAAGTACCGGAAGATATAGAACTTTCCTTTTTTTCCATAGAGCAGGACAAAAAGGGAATCATACCCTTAATCAGAGGCGTGAAAGAAGTAATGGAAAAAAGCTGTCGGCAGGGAGAATTGCTGCTTTATGCTCTGCCCTGGAGTCCACCGGCTTGGATGAAAACAAATGGCCAGATGAGCTGGGGTGGCAGACTTCGCCCGGAGTACTATGAGACAATGGCGGCTTATTTGATTAAATTCATCAGAGCCTATGAGGAAGAAGGAATATCGCTCTGGGGTATTGCAGCCCAGAATGAGCCCATAGAGATTCAGCGCTGGGCATCCTGCGAATATTCCGGGACGGAAGAAAGAATTTTCTTAAAAGACCATCTGATTCCGGCTCTGGAAAAGGCCGGATATGAAGATAAGAAAATCCTTTGCTGGGAATGTAACAAGGATTTTATGCGGGAAAGGGCGGAAGAGATTCTGTCTGATCAAGAACTTGCCGCAAAGATATTCGGAGTCGCTTTTCACTGGTATTCCGGCGATTACTTTGAAGAATTGGAGAGAACCCATCGAAAGTTTCCGCAGGTTCAGCTGATTGCAACAGAATGCTGCGTAGTGATGCCGGTGGATTTGGCGGAGTGGTCGGTGGGTGAACAATATGCCCATGATATGATAGGGGATTTTAATAACTGGACTTGTGCCTGGATGGACTGGAATCTCTTCCTTGACAGAAACAGCGGTCCCCAGATTGCAGGAAATCCCTGCGCCGCGCCTATTATACTGGATGAGGAGAAGCAGGAAATGATTCGGATGTCCTCTTATTACTATATAGGACATTTCAGCCGGTATGTAAAACACGGGGCAAGAAATCTTAAAACTATGATAGATGAGGAGGCGGCAGAAAAGGGGTTGGAGTGCTGTGCATTCTTGAATCCTGATGAAGAAATGGCAGTTGTGATGATGAATGCCTCGGATGAGAGTTTGGAGGGATGCGTGCAGGCGGGAGAGGAAACATTTGGGGTGAAGCTGGATGCTCATAGCATCGCGACGATTCTTATCTCATTTACATAGGGATTGTTTGTTGTTTTACAAAATTTTTAACAATGTACCCGCCAAGGGATAAATTAAATTCTTTGGCGGTTTTTTATAATTTCTCATATGTTTTTATAGGAAACAGCAGAAGTCCTTGTCAAACAGGGATAGGAAATACAAGCAAGGTATGATAGAATAAAGACGTCAAAAATGGAGTTTACGCGGTGGTATCATTTCCGTTCACGATAAAGAATGTAGCGAGTGTCAAGAAAAAATGAGGTATGGAGGAATATATATGGCATATTTCAAATATCAAAATAAGTCCGTTTTTTATGAAGAATTTGGTAAAGGCGAGCCGCTTATTTTCCTACATGGCAATACCGCTTCTTCTAAAATGTCTGAACTTCTTATACCGCTGTATGCAGATAATTTCAGATGTATTCTGATTGACTTTTTAGGTTACGGGCAGTCAGACCGAGTAGAAAACTTTTCGCCAGATATGTGGTATGATGAAGCTTTGCAAACGATTGCGCTTATTGAACATTTACAATGCGGAAAAGTCAGCCTTATTGGAACAAGTGGCGGCGCATGGGCGGCTGTTAATGCGGCATTGGAACGCCCCAACTTATTTCGTGTAGTCATAGCAGACAGCTTTGATGGACGTACTCTTAATGAAAATTTTTCCGCCAATCTTTTATCTGAAAGAAAAAAGGCGAAAGAAGATACACAATCAAGACAATTTTACGAATGGTGTCAAGGCGCAGACTGGGAAAAGATAGTTGACCTTGATACAGAAGCATTATTGAAGTGCGCGGAGAAAAAGCGCCCGCTATTTCATAAGCCGTTGGAGGAATTAAAAACGCCTATTCTATTTATGGGAAGTAAAGAAGATGAAAGTTGCAGGAACAACATGGAAGAAGAATATAAAGAAATGGCTTCTATGCTTTCTCAATCTTCCGTATATCTTTTTCCAAACGGAAGTCATCCTGCCCTCTTTTCCAATGCGGAAGAAGCCGCAACGCTGATAAAAAAATTCATAAATCCTTCATTTCCATAAAGCTTGTTTGTTGTTCTGCGCATGATATGTTATATTGGATTTGAAATAATGTCTTATGAGCAGATGAAACGGAGTGTAGAGTGAATGTATCATTTTACGGCAATGTGTGAAAACACGCCTGTGGCAGTTGTCGAAGTATCAGACGATAAATTATCTCCGGAAGCCCTGGTAATGGTTGCGGGTAGCAGTATTGGAACACAGAAGATTTTATATTTGATATCACAGGATTGGATATCAAAGATTATTTAGGTAAAGTGGCAACATTCGACATGTTGATTTTAAATACGGACCGACATTTTAATAATCTGGGTATTGTGGCTGATATTTCACAAAATCTATATAAGTACGCACCTGTATTTGACAATGGTAATTCATTATTAAGTAATCTACAGGAGTTTCCTTTTGATGATGATATTGAGAAAAGAACAGAACTCTAGAGCACTTGAAACATTGCAGTTACAATTAAAGAAGTATGAGTCTATCATTAGATTATAAAAAGAACCTTAATAAAAAAGACCGCTATTCAAATTATAGTAATTGAACAGCGGCTTTTCTTTTTGAAAAATACCTTACATAATTATTCTAATATCGTTAAAAGTTTCTTTATATTGTTGTTTGAGTAGGCAATCATCTTATGTCCAGCCTTAAGTAATATGTTCAGATTTGAATATCTAATCAGTTCTGAGGACATATCGGTATCACGGATTCGTGATTCACCTGCCTGCACCTGTTCCGTCACATTTTCGTTGTTATTGACTGTGTGTTCCAGGCGGTTCTGCATGGCGCCATAGGTACTTCTCCGGTCACTTAATTCTTTGATGGCACCTTTGATGCGCTCTATCGCTTTGTCAGCATATTTTGTTTTACTGAGGGTAATCGAGTTAATGGACAGCGAAGCGGAGTCCACACGTATGCGGGGTAACTCGATGGTACTTCTCTGCTCGGCACCAACCTGAATGACCAGGGGATCTCTGTCGTCTCTTCCTTCTTCTTCAAAGAAAATGGTGCTTCTTGCACTGCCGCCAATGTCGGTTATGGTATTTGCGCCGGCGGTCTTGTGCCAGATTTTTACGGCGCCGTCTTCTAAGGTTGCCCGTAGGGACGCTTGATTGCCGTTATCGTCTCCTTCTGCAAATTTCCGATTTAGCTCTTTGATGAACTCATCCGCAGTATAGTATTTGTTTTCTTCGAATGTATACTGGTAAGGGATGGAGTTAGCAGAAAGCGTAAGCACATTCTTTCCGGGCTCAAAAGTAATCCCTTCGCTGATATCTTTGGTGCCGACGATATAAGTTGCCTCTGGCAGGGATGCTGTTTTATAGAAAACAAAGCAGGACGCATTTCCACGGACGCCATCGATGATATATTCGCCTTCCCCGGGTTCTTTGCCTGTCTTGTTTTGTACCTTAATCTGCAGGGCGGATTGGTCGATATTGCCGATTACATCTGTCTGATATCCTCCGATGGAAAAGGAAAGATCAAAATCACCGTCTACGCCAAAAAGCTTGTTATCACTCAGTTCTCCATCCTTGCCAAACTGCTTCTTGATGGTTTCATTCAGGGCATTGACAAGTTCATAACCGTTCTGATATTTTCCTTCGGGAATCGTAATATCTATGGTTTCGGCAAAGCTGTCAAATTCAGCTTCTGTACTGTTCTTATCTTTGTTAAAAGTAAGATCGAAAGTAAGCGTATCATTAAAACCTGCCACTATTTCGATGGGTTCGGATGTGATATCCCGGCGGCCTATAATGTGGGTGATGTCATAATCGAAAGTGCCTTGCGGCCTAGTATTTTGTGAGTCAGGACTTCCGCTTATGCCTTTACAGAGGACTTCATTATAGAAAGTGCCGCTTGCATTTAAAGTAGTACCTGATGCAGTCAGACAGAGTCTGCCATTTTCGAGGGTGGCCTTTACGATACCGTTTAAGGGAGAATAAGCAATAGCATTCTGCAGAAGAGCAAGAACATCTTCTCTGCTGTTACAAACTCCATTAATGGTTAAATCATAAGAAATTCCCCCGGCTTCTAAATGCAATTGATTGTTTTGGCTGTAATCATCCAGGGTTATATTGCTGACATTAGGATAGTAGGATGTCAATTTAGGAGCTCCAGCCACTTGGATGTAAGGAGGTGTAGTGCCATGTATCGTTTCAAAAATAGCATTATTCCATGCAGAAGTACTGGAGAGGGAAATACCCCACCAGCCCTCGGGTACATTGGTATCATTCGGTTTAAAAGTGAAGATAAGTGTATTACCGGCATAGGATGCCTCTATATAATCAGCATATCCCCCGCTCAGCTTCGCATTGATTGCCTTTGCTAAGTCCTCCATGGTGTTGTAGGTGCCGTCATCTAAGTCGATATTGATTGTATGGTTTGTTGTACTGGTCGATGAGGGGTTGGTATGTCTTAAATTTATAGTGATTCGATTGTTACTTGAATCAATGGTAACCGGTACCTTACAGGGGCTTGCTTTAATGGATGCATCTTGCGTTTTAACGGTTGAGGTATCACCTTCCCCTTGCAGTTTATATCCCTGAACCATCCCTGAGAAATAACCGTTAGGTCTTGAATAGGTGCCCACAAAAAGCTTGTTATAAGTAGCATTGTTATCTGGAAGGAAAATGGTACTCACATCATCCGCTAGTGAATTTATGACTAAACGGCCTCCGGAGGCAGCGAACTGTATTTTACCATTCAAGGCAGGCGTATTGCTTACAAAATTGTTTAATTTGCTGACTAAACTGCCCAGATCTGAGTGTTTTCCGCCTAAAATATCTGCGCCCACCGTGTAATTTATGCCGTTAACTTGGAAAGTTAAGGTCGCATCTGGATCAAGTTCGATTTCTCCGTTTAAATAAGCGGATCCTATAACGGTTGCAGGCTGTCCTGTTCTAATAGGAGAGTGGCTCACACCGAGAAATAAAGTTTCATATGTTTTCTGATAAATCTTTCGAACGGCAGGGTCTACGGAAGAGTCAATGTTAAAAGTGAGCTCACTGTGCGTTCCCTTTTTCTTGCTTGCTAATTGCAATTGGGGACCATCAGGTCCATTATATGTAATAGCTTCCAACTCATCATCAAGGCCGTCTTTTTTAAGAACATCATTAATTACGTTGGTGAGTTCACCGACAGTATAGTCACCTGCAGGTATGGTGATTGTCCTGACATCGGCATCTGTATCTCCGTCCAGCTTGAAATACAGGATATTATTTTTATTTGCTGTTGTATCGTATATTTTTATTTTATATGCTTGCTCATGGCCGGTAATCTGAGCACTTTCTTTATTGCACGAACCATAAACCGCATTATCATAAAATACGGAAGTGTATTTTGGATAGGTTTTATCGTATTTAAACATATTACCTTTCATACCGGTAATATTAATCGTATCTCCGCCTGTGATCTGGATGTAGTGCTCTCCATATGGTTTGGCAGTGATACCATCCGTACCATCAATATCTTTCAATTTTTTATTAATTTCATCTATCATTTGGTCACGGGTATATTTCTTTTCACCGTTGAGCGGAGCATCAATGGTTATGTGTATTTCTTTAATACCTTCTGCGCTTTCAGCAAAGAAGATAAGTTCATCATTTTGTCCCTGTTTGATGGTTAACTCTCCGGGGTCACCGTTTTCTTTGGGTTTGAAAGCGGTAGTTCCCAACAAGCTGGCAGGAGAACCGCCGGGCAGAAAATCATAAATCAGATAAGACAGCCCGCCATCCACCATCTCAATCTTCGTAGGCTTGCCCTCAGCGTTCTCAAAATTCAGATTACAATAACCGTCGCTGGTAAGTTCAAAGACAAATCCTGGATTCGGAGGGTCCATTTTACTTAATGCGGTGTCTATTTCATCAATCAACTCCTGTGTGGTATAAGTACCGGCAGGAACCGTAAGCGTGTAGTCTTTCGGTTCATAACCGTCAGGCAGATGAATATTTAACTCATTATTTGAGGAAGTAATCGTATGAAGCTGGTTATCGTCCCACTGTCTGTTTCCGCAAATCTGATAATAAGAAGCCTCATGTTTGTCAAATACCGGAATGGTATTAAAGGTAGTGGTATTATCAATACGGTCGATTTCCGTGCGCAGCTGGTCAAACTCGGCGTTTAATGCTGCGCGGTCCTCCTCCGTACAAAGACCATGTGCCGCTTTAATGGCTAACTCATTCATCCGCTGCAGCATAGCGTGTACTTCGTCCATAGCGCCGTCTGCGACCTGCACGAAACCAATGCCGTCCTTGGTATTGTTGATTCCCTGCATCAGTCCTCTGATCTGCTTGCGCATGGTTTCAGAGATAGCGAGTCCAACGGGATTGTCCACTGCCCGATTGATTCTTTGACCGGAAGAAATTTTGCTTGTAGATTTCGCATGTGCATTAATATTATTATTGACGATTCTGTTCGTAGCCATTGCCTGCATATTGTGCGTAATAATCATGTTTTATCATTCCTTTCAATTCGCTCAAGGCACAAACAAGATATGAAAAATCAGGTTATTTTTCACTCTTTTCTTCCTGCCCTATGATACAAAACAGTTTGTGTATAATATCATACAATGTATCGGATATTATGAAAGAAAAGTTTAGATTCCGGGCTTGTATTAAGAACGTAGAAATTCTCTTGAAAAACCAAAGCGGCAATGCTAAACTTAGGAAAGAAAGAGCGACTATTGTGCAGTCTTTTCTACAAAAAACAAGTTGCAGACTGTACAGTCAGAAATGAAAAAAGGAGAGAAGGTAAACATGAACAAAGTTACGTTTGATTATTCTAAGGCGGCACCGTTTATTGGGGACAATGAAGTGGAATCCATGAAGAAACTTGCTCTGGATGCCAAAGAACTGTTGGTGAGCAAGACAGGCGCAGGCAACGATTTTTTGGGGTGGATTGATCTGCCGGTAGATTATGACAAAGAGGAGTTTGACAGGATTAAGAAAGCGGCGGCAAAGATTCAGAGCGATTCCGAGGTTCTTCTGGTGATTGGTATCGGCGGTTCTTATCTTGGTGCGAGAGCGGCGATTGAATTCCTCCGTCACAGCTTTTACAATGTGGTAGACAAGTCCATCAGGAAGACACCGGAAATCTATTTCGTGGGCAATTCCATCAGTTCCACTTATATTAAGCATTTAATTGATGTGATTGGTGACAGAGATTTTTCCATTAATATGATTTCGAAATCCGGTACGACTACGGAGCCGGCGATTGCTTTCCGTGTGTTAAAGGAGATGGCGGAGAAGAAATACGGTAAGGAAGGCGCGGCTAAGAGAATTTATGCGACCACAGATAAGGCACGCGGGTCCTTGAAGAATCTTGCTACAGAAGAAGGATATGAATCCTTTGTTGTTCCGGATGATGTGGGCGGACGTTTCTCGGTTCTTACAGCTGTTGGCTTACTGCCCATAGCGGTATCCGGCGCAGATATTGACAAGCTGATGGAAGGCGCCGCAGAAGGAAGAAAGATGGCGTTAGAAGCTCCTTTTGAGGAAAATGATGCGGTGAAATATGCGGCACTGCGCAATATCTTATTGAGAAAAGGAAAGGCAATCGAGATTCTGGCTAACTACGAGCCCAATGTGCACTATGTGTCTGAGTGGTGGAAACAGCTTTACGGTGAGTCTGAAGGCAAAGATCAGAAGGGTATCTTCCCGGCCAGCGTGGATTTGACCACAGATCTGCACTCCATGGGACAGTTTATCCAGGATGGTTCCAGAAAAATGTTTGAGACGGTCATCAATATCGAGGCCAGCAGAGAGGAAATCTTGATTGGTGAGGAGCCGGTGGATTTGGACGGTCTCAATTATCTAGCAGGTAAGAGTGTGGACTTTGTCAACAAGAGCGCCATGAACGGTACGATTCTTGCACATACCGATGGACAGGTGCCGAATTTCATGGTTACCATTCCGGAGGTCAATGAGTTTTATCTGGGTGAATTGTTCTATTTCTTTGAGTTTGCCTGCGGTGTCAGCGGGTATCTGCTGGGTGTGAATCCTTTCAACCAGCCGGGTGTGGAGAGCTATAAGAAGAACATGTTTGCTCTGCTTGGCAAGCCGGGTTATGAGGCACAGAGGGAAGAGCTTTTGAAGAGATTATAAGTGGGTTTTAAATAATCAGGCAGACACAGGCTTAGACTAGAGATTACAGAAGAGTAACATAGAAAAATCAAGAGGCAGTCCGTTGCATAATAAGCGGGCTGTCTTTTTATGATATAAAAAATTTCTCCAAATTAAATCATGTCAATTGCATACAATCCTATAATTTGAAAAAAATAAAAATAGATTCCTAAAAGGATTAAACGTTTAATTTAATAAATAATTGTGCACAATTTTTAAATATAATCTTTGTATATAGGTAACAAATATAATAATGGTACAAAAAACCAATTGAAAACGATGATAATTCATGATATATTACTATTACAGATTAAACGTTTAACCTTATAATGCATATTAAATACAAAAAGGAGGGTACGTATGAAAAAGAAGATGATTACATTGTTACTGGCAGGAACGCTTTGTCTTACGACAATTGCCTGCGGCAGTCAGGCGGATAACGGTCAGAGTGCCACAGAACCTACAGATACTGCATCGCAGCAGACCGATACAGATAATAATACGGAAGATAAAAAGGACAGTCAGGAGGAGGCATCCGGCGGTGAAGATGTCACAATAGAATTCCTTTATTATGCGGATGATACGCAAAAGGCTATTATTGAGTCGGCTTGCGCGGCTTATGAGGAGAATCATCCGGGTATTAAGATTAAGCAGACAGTGGTTCCGGCGGACGGCTCTATAACGACTACGATTGCAACATTGGCTTCCTCCAATGATCTGCCGGATATCAGTTATATGGCGGAAGCGGATGTGATCAAATATGCGGATGCCGGCGTCCTTTATAGTCTGGATGATGCCATTGCGGACGGAACGATTGGAGAGAAACTGGATTCTGTTACCATTCGCGGGCTGGATGGGAAGATATACGGTATTGGATTATCCAATCAGCTGATTTTCATGTATTACAATAAAGATATTTTTGATGAATATCAGATTGCATATCCTTCCACATCGGTGGAAGACGCATGGGAATGGGATGAATTTGTGGATATTGCTAAGAAGCTTACGGTGGATGTGAATGGGAATCATCCGGGGGATGCGGGCTTTGATGCTGCGCAGACAAAGCAGTATGGTATCGCTTTCAATTCCATGTATCAGTTCCAATATATGTGGGCGGCTTATGCGAATGGCGGCGGGATTGTCTCGGCGGACGGTACGCAGCTGCTCTGGGATAAGGCGGAATCAATCGAAGGTATTCAGAAGATAGCAGATCTGTTTTATAAAGACCAGGTTGCGCCTGCCGCCACTTCCAGTCTGGTGAGCAGTATCGGTTCTGCGGACAAGGCCATGATTTCCGGCGATGTGGCTATGTATATTAACGGTTCCTGGGATTTGTCCAATGTGATCAATGCTAATAAGGAGGCGGGTGTCAATTATGGCGTGGCAGTGCTTCCCAAGATGGACAAAGCAATGACCATGAACTGCGGCGGCCCGGCGGTAATGTTTAACACAACCGAGCATCCGGAGGAAGTATTGGAATTCTATTCTTACATGATGAATCCGGAAAGAGTGGTTGACATTTTAAAAACCGGCGCATGGCTTCCCAACGAGGCGGCGTGGTATACGGATGAAGATAAGATTGCACAGTGGACTTCAGGCGAGAATGTTACAGAAGAAGCCAAAGAGGTTATCTTAAGTTATACCAATACAGAAGGAGCAATCGCACAATGGCCGGTATATTATGTGCCGGGCTGGGGAGATATGATGTCAGTCAGCGATTCGGTCATGGATTCTGTATGGAACGGAAACAGTACGGTGGAAGAAGCTCTTGGCCAGGTGATGGATGAGATCAAAGCGGAATTTGCGAAATAACGGTTGGAGGGAGGCGTGGCATGTGAAAGTAAAGAGTGTAAAGAAACCAAAGCGGGTATCGGAAACCAAAGCAGGTTATCTGTTTGCGGCCCCTGGAATTCTGGGTTTCCTGATTTTTACGGCAGGGCCTATGTTTGTAAGCCTTTATTATAGTTTTACAAAGTTTTCTGTTCTGCAAAGCCCTGAATGGATTGGCATGGACAATTATGTGAATATGTTCACAAGCCCCTCCGCGCTCTTTTTAAAATCTCTTAAGGTGACGCTTATTTATGCAGGTATTAACGCTGTATTGGTTATGATATTTTCGGTTTTGACAGCGCTTTTGTTGAATCGGAATTTCAGAGGGCGGGGTGTCCTTCGAGCAATTTATTTCCTGCCCTCAGTAGTACCTGTGGTGGCGACTACGGTAATCTGGAACTGGATTCTCGATTACCGTAACGGCCTAATCAACCAAGTACTTAGGATGTTTGGAATTGGTTCCTTAAATTGGCTTATGGATGAAAAGCTGATTTTTGTATCCTTGTTTGTCATGAGTTTATGGACCTGCGGCGGTTCTATCGTCATTATGATTGCGGCCCTTCAGGATGTCCCTTCAAGTCTTTTGGAAGCGGTGGAAGTGGACGGAGGCAACGCCTGGCACCGATTTAAATACGCAGCGTTTCCGTCAATCTCCCCTGTGGTATTTTTTCAGCTTGTGATGTGTCTTGTCAATTCCTTACAGATTTATGCACAGAGCATTATGCTTTCTGACAACGGCAGTCCGGACAGGATGACATACTTTATGAATGTCATGGTGTATGACCATGCCTTCAAACAATTGAAAATGGGACTGGCCAGCGCGGAGAGCTGGGGCATGTTTCTGGTCATTATTGTGATAACAGGTATTTTGTTTGGTACGAAGAAATATTGGGTACATGACAACGAATAGAGGATGAGCAAGAATACGGAGGTGACATGTGATGAAAAGAAAAAGAAAGACAGCGGATGGTATTTTGATTGTTGCCGCGGTATTCGCAGGTCTGGTATTTTTGTTCCCGATTTTCTGGATGATAAGGAGTTCTTTCATGGGCTTGGAGGAGCTGTATCAGACACCGCCTGTAATCTGGCCCAAGATGGGTACGACGAAAAATTACGTTGAGGCATTAAAGCAGAGTGACCTTTTGCTGCAATTTCGGAATTCCTGCGCGATAACGGCTCTGTGTGTGGCGGGTACGGTGGTGTCTTCTAGTCTGACGGCTTATGGATTTTCCAGGTTTGAATTTCCATATAAAAAAATCTGGTTTATGCTGATTATCTCAACCATGATGCTGCCGGCGGCAGTGACGCTGATTCCCCAATATCAGATGTGGAATAAGCTGCATCTTCTGGGAACGATTGCGCCTATGGTGATTCCGGCATGGTTTGGAGGAAGCGCTTATTTTACTTTTATGCTCAGACAGTTTTTCCAGACCATACCGAAGGAACTGGATGAGGCGGCAAGAGTGGATGGGGCAGGATATTTCAAAATTTATTGCAAAATTATCCTGCCGTTAACAAAACCTGCGCTGATTGTGGTTGCATTGTTTTCCTTTGTCAACGCGTGGAATGAATTTTTCTATACGGTGATTTATTTAAATGGCCATCAGGAATTAAAGACTTTGACGTTGGGTTTGTATATGTTTAAAGGGGTCTATTCAACCAACTATGGGGCGGTATTGGCACTTGCGGCCATCATCAGTATACCTGCATTGCTGTTTTTTCTGATTGGGAACAGATATTTTGTAGAAGGCATTTCTATGACAGGAATAAAAGGATAATAGGAGAGGCGTTTTATGGAAGAGAAAATCCGTTTTATACAAAATAAAGAGGATAAAAAGGGGATTGTGATTTGTCTGGCAGGTACGGCTTATAGGGCGGAGACTCCTGTAGAGATAGAGGTAAGAGAGACAGCCGGTGGATTTCGTCTGTATCGGTCAGGATATGACAAGGTAGAAGAAACGAATGCAGGATATCGGTGCCTGACACTGATAGAGACAGTCTTTGGCAGTCAGATGGAAGTTGTGGACTGTTATCAGTGGAGAGAGAATCCGTCGGATGAAGGCCAGGAAGCGAAAGAGAAGTTTTCAGATACCTGTCCCATATCCGGGCAGGAGATTGTTTTTACAAGAAAGGTAGAGGTGGTCCGGGAGGACGGACGGGAAGCAGGCTTTTCTTCTTCCTTTTCCTTGCAGGAGGAAGGAAATTACAGACTGGATGATTATGAAGTGTTTATTCCCGGCATCTGGTATCGTAAGAACGAGAATGTAGTGGATAAGGCTTTTGGCAGCAGTCCGTGGGACCGGCATTATTATATCAGGATAACCAGGATGGCGATGCCTTACGTGGAACTATACAGACCGGAAACCGGCAGTTATATTGTCATGCGGCATATTGCGCCGAATCCTTCTACCGGCATGAAAGAAGTAAGTGCAGATTGGGCCATGGATGCTTCTTTTCAGTACGCGGCTATGGGAATCAGAAATGAACAGGCGGCGGCTTTGGTCTATAATTTTCCGGGAAATGAGGGGGAGAGGACCTATGTGGATGAGAAGCAGATATGGGCTAAGAGAAGTCATCCCCTGCGAGAAGGATTTACCCATGGATATTCCTTTTCTTTGACAGGCGGAAAAGCCGGAGGACATTATGAGGCTATGAGCAGGGTCTGGCGGTACTTCTATGATAGGAATACACCAGAACATAAAAGAGCGGATATGGAGAAGGTATATCGCTGCAGCATAGAATTGTTGGATGTATACATGCAAAAGTATAATGGTGTGATGGGGCTTCCGTTCTGGACCACAGTGCCGGAGGGGACGGTGTGCGATATTAGTTTCCAGATGGGCTTCGTGGGTCAGCAGACCATGTGTGCCTATCAGCTGATGAGGTACGGCTATCAGCATGGCAATGAAAGGATGGTGGAAAAAGCCTCTTCGGTGATTGATTTCTGGGTGAAGGAATCTGTGAAAGACAGTGTGGTTCCACGGGTTTGGTACAATGCTTTTCCGGATACCTTTAAAGCCGAGTATCCTACTTATACAAGAACTGTGGCGGACGGCATGGAAGGAATTTTAGCCTGCTATCTGTGTGCTTTAAGAGAGGGCAGGAAAGAGAGCGGATGGCTTGCTTTTTGTATCCGGTATGCTGATTGGCTGGTGCGAAACCAGAACGATGACGGTTCCTTTTACCGCGCCTATGATGAAAAGGGAGAGCCGGTACATAAGGGCAGGTTTAATACCACCAATGTGATCAGATTTCTGGTGAATCTTTACTGGGCCACAGACAATATAGAATACAAAGAAGCGGCCTGCAGAGCCGGGCAGTTTAGCTATGACAATATTTATCTTCCCATGCAGTATGTGGGAGGTACGGCGGACAATGACAATACCATTGATAAAGAGGCTGGTATGATAGCGGTATATGCTTTCATGACGTTATATGATCTGGACGGGCAGAAAAAGTGGCTGAAAGCGGCCAAAGGGGCGGCGGATTTTACCGAGACATGGACCTATGTGTGGCATTATGAGGTGAAGCCTTACAAGGGAAACGCCGTGTTTGATAAAGTAGATATCACAGGCTTAAGCCTGATTGCCACCGGACATTCTCATGCGGATGTGATGATGGGTTATATGCCATATGAGTATTACCGCCTGTATCTATATACGCTGGATGAGCATTATGGTGAATTCGCCAGATTCCTTCAAGGAAACACCAAACAGACCATGGACTGGTCGGGCAGATTAGGACATGTGTATCCGGGACTTGTGGAAGAAAGCGGCGAGCTCGCCATGCAGTATCACAACGGGCTTGGCAGATGGCTTCCCTGGTGCAGCATTGCGCAGATGGAATCCCTGACCCGCTTTGCGGAGCGTTTTGATACTATGGATGTAGAAGAGATAGAGCAAAGAACGCAGGAAGAGAAAACGGCAGATAACTGTAAGCAGGGCTATTCATGGCTTAGTATGTAAGCAGACATGGACAAAAAACGTCTGCTTATCTATAATATAAACGGGAGAAGATTTATCCCATGTGAAAGAGAAGTGGTGTGACATACAGGGGTGAGATATGGCAACGATCAAAGAGATAGCAAAAGAGTGTAACGTTTCTATAGCGACGGTATCCAATATCTTGAATAATAAAGGAAAAGTGGGGGAAGAGACCAGAAGGATGGTCTTGGAAAAGGTTGCCAAGATGAACTATGTCCCCAATGTGGCCGCCAAGAATTTGAAACAGAGGACCAGCAGGACCATAGGGATTATCACAGAGGATTTGACGGTATTTAACGCGCCGGAGATTGTGGATGGTATTGATGAGTTTTTAGAAGGACGGGGTTATAATTTCCTGTTGAGTAATCTGCGCATTTACAGGAAATATGGGGACGGCTTTTGCTATCATGAAGAATTTAAAGGAAATCTTGAAGAGGAACTGGAAGTCATGCGGGCTAATCAGGTGGAGGGAATCATCTATGTCAGCGCCCACAGCAGGGACTTGTCAGGAGTCCTTGTGCAGGATGATTCTATGCCTGTGGTGGTGGTTTACGGCTTTGCCAAAGACAGAGATATTCCTTCGGTAATCTTTCATGATGAGGAAGCTGCGTATATGGTGGTGAGCAGACTGTTACAGACACAGACGGACCGGCTGGGAATCATTGCTGGAGACCGGGGCAGTCTGCACACCAGTGAACGATTGCTGGGTTGTCAGAAAGCCATGTATCAAAAGGGAATTCTCTATAATCCGGAATTGATTTATTATGGAGACTGGAGCAGGGAATTTGGATATCAAGCTGCGGCCGGGCTGTTTGAGCAGGGTGTCAGAGTACTGTTTTCCATGAATGATAATATGGCGATGGGCGTCTATGATTATGCGGGAGAAAAAGGGCTTACCATCGGCGAAGATATATTTGTGGCGGGAATCGGCAGCCAGTTCGGCAATATTTTACGGCCCAAACTGACCACGGTTGAGATGCCCTTATTCGAGATGGGGCAGAAAGCGGGAGAGATTATTCTTGACATTGTAGAAGAAAAAGTTCCTCTGAAAGGAGAAGTTTATAAGATAGAGGGAAAGCTGTTGAATGATAAACGGTGAAAAATATAAAATAGACATTAAACAGCATTAAGTATGGAGGTGATGTCCATGGGAACAGTTATTGTACTGGCAATTGTGGCGGCGGCCGCCGCTCTTGCAATCAGAAGTATGATTAAGGATAAGAAGGCAGGTAAATCAATTCAATGCGGCGGAGACTGCAGCCGCTGCGGTGGGTGCCATTAAGGAGATTGAGGCATTTCACTGGACGCAAAAAGTAAGTTTAAACTTCCCGGAACGTGGTGTTTTTGTGCTGTGGCAACCATCAGTTGACAGATTTCCAAGAGCACTTGCTGGTCAAACCGCATTTATTTTCATATAATGAATGTCAATAAAATGATGTTGTCGAATATGTTTATTCCCGCAAGCAACGAGTCAAGTGACTGCCTATAGGCATTTGGCGACTGCGGCGGGGTATTTAACTGAGAAAACAGCGGGGCGACAAGAAAGAGGGAGACACCATATGACACTGGGAGAAAAAATTTATATACTGCGCACAGAAAATGGAATGTCGCAGGAAAGTTTTGGAGACAGCCTTGGCGTATCAAGACAGTCTGTATCCAAATGGGAGACCGGGCAGTCTGTGCCGGAACTGGATAAGATTGTACTGATCAGCCGTTTATTTGGGGTGACTACAGACTATCTGTTGAAAGAGGATTTGGAGAGACCGGAATGGGAAGAGGCTCAGATGGAACCGGATAGGACAGTTTATGGCTCTGTGACAAATAAGGTTTATGTTTCCAGAAGGTATCATTTTGAATATAAGAGTAAGAAAATGGTAGGAAATCTTCCTCTTGTGCATATACACACGGGCACGGGCCTTTATCGTGCCAGGGGTGTGATTGCGATCGGGAATATCGCGGAGGGAATCATAGCGATTGGCTTTGCAGCCATGGGCGGATTTGCTCTTGGTCTTTTCTCGGTAGGTTTACTCGCGCTTGCAACGGTGGCTGTGGGTGTTTTAGCATTTGGAAGTTTTGCCTTTGGCATTATTACGGCGGGTGCGGTTTCTGTGGGTATCTTTTCTATGGGTGCATTGACTTTCGGACAGTTTGCTTTCGGAGCATCGGCCCACGGTGCACAAGTGGCGGTGGGTGATGTGGCGAGAGGAAATATTGCGCTGGGATATTCACAGGCGGTAGGCAACTATACACAGATCAGCAACAGGCAGCCCTTTGATTATGAGAATGCCTGTCGGTTAATCGATGAACATGTACCGGCCTATTGGTCCTTCTTTAAAACATGGGCAAAAGGCATGGTGAAATTATTTTAGTGATGTGGGCTGTTTATTATAAATACTTGCAAAACTCAGGAGGAGGGGCACATATCCACCCATTATTTATTGAAAAAAGTAGTTGAAGTTTTATTGAGGGTGTGCTAGTCTAATTATAGACCGTAGGGAGGCGTGGGTTGTGCCCGAATCCAAATATTCCATTGGCGGGATTAAGAATGGTATATCCATTCTTTTTTTATTATGAAAGAAGGTGTTGCGAGTGCCAAATACGGAATTACCTATAGATTTAGAAAATCAGGTTGTATTGATGAAGAAATATGTGAACTTCCGACAGAGAAAAAAGATGAGAGATTTTTTGGGATATGCAGGATACTTTAGAGCAAGCCGTTATGGAAAATATCTTTTAACACAGGTCAATGCATTTGGAAGTAAAGCAGATGCTAAGGTTTTCTTTGAACTTTATGATTTTGATGTGCAACTTAGATTGTTATTGTTTAAATACTGTAAGAAGGCTGAAGTCTATTTTAAGAGTGCGATTGCAAATGCGATTTCATTAAAGACCGGGGATGCAGGTTTTTACCTAGATAAGCAATATTATACTCCTACTAAGAGTGAAAAGGATAAAAAGACCAGAAATGGAAATGTATCATTTTTTAATACAAAGTTTTTTGTTGCCTTAATCAATGATGAAGAAAAACTGAGAAGAGATGTAGTCAAGCATCCAGAACTGAAAGGGTATCGTAGGGGCGGATCCCGTCAAAATAATGTATTGCCTGCATGGGCAGCATTTTCATATTTTGAAATGGGAACTATCGTTATGCTTTATTCATATTTGCGTGGTGATTTGCGAAAGGAAGTCTTAAATTATACATATCCGGGGAAATAATTATAAAAAAGAAGTAACAAAACAGATGGACACATGGCTGGATGCGGTAAGAAATCTTAGAAATTACTGTGCTCATCACTCTATGCTGGTAGGCATGACTTCTTCGGTGGTAATACCAGACAATAAGGACAATGCAGATGTTCTTCCGAATAATACAAATCTGTATTCAAGATTGTATGCCTTAAAGAAAATATTGCCGCAAGAGGATGTAGATATGTTGGCAAAGGAATTGGATAAACTTATAGTAAAGACGAAATTGAATATATATAAGATGAACATTTTTCCGGAAAATTGGAAAGATTTATATGGTAAAATATTGTCCCTGTAGGAATAATTGGTTTGCTTATGAATATAATAAAAAGGACCGTAGGAAGGCATGGGCAATGCCCGAATCCAAATATTCCATTAGCGGGTAGGCAGTTGTAAGAAACGGCTGCCTATTTCAGTTATTAAAAAATAATGGCGTCTTGTGGCAATTGTGAAATTATTTTAGTGATGTGGGCTGTTGCATGACAGCTCCTTTTATAATGTCCATAAATCAAATTGAATCCCGTCTGACACTGTGTTATAGTAAAAAGAGTGAAAGTCTGGGAGGTAAAGATTGAAAATTATGAAGATAGCTGTATTAGAGCGAGACAGTGTCGGCACGGATGTGGACGTGAGCTGTTTTGAAAAATTTGGTGAAGTTGTTTATTATGGCAATACGGTGGCGGATACGGTGGCAGAGCGTGTGAAGGATGCGGATATTATTATTACAAATAAGGCGCCGCTCAATGGAACTACCCTCAAGGATGCGCCCCATGTAAAACTGATCTGCCTGTTTGCCACAGGATATGACAATGTGGATTTGGATTACTGTAAGAGCCGCGGGATTAAGGTTGCCAATGTGGTCAATTATTGTTCTACGGCTGTGGCACAGCACACCCTTCTTCTGGCGCTGGCGCTTTCGGAGAAACTGGCATTTTATGATGATTATGTGAAATCCGGGGCTTATGGAGCACAGGACAGGTTTTCTAATTTTGACAGGCCTTTTACCGAACTTGAAGGGAAAACCTGGGGCATTGTAGGCATGGGAAGTATCGGTCATAAGGTGGCGTCTTTGGCGGAAGCTTTTGGCTGTAAGGTAATTTTTTACTCGGCTTCCGGTAAGAGTACCTGTACAGAGTATCAGCGGGTAGAATTTGACACACTTTTACAGGAATCAGATATTTTGTCACTTCACTGTCCCCTCAGTGACAGGACCAGAGGATTGATTGATAGGGAAGCTTTTTCTAAGATGAAAAAGACAGCGGTGCTCGTTAATGTAGCAAGGGGTCCGGTGGTGAATACGCAAGATCTTCACGATGCACTGATGGAAGGGCAGATTGCGGCGGCGGGGCTGGATGTGTTAGAGAAAGAACCTATGGCAAAGGACAATCCGTTAGGTGAAATAAAAGACAGCACCAAGCTGATCATCACGCCTCATATGTCCTGGGCAAGTAAAGAAGCCAGGACGCGGCTGGTGGGAGAGGTGGCGAAGAATATTCAGGCCTTTCTTGACGGGGAGTCCAGAAATGTGGTGAACATGTAGCATCATAACGATAGGTTGTAAAAGCTTATCATGACAGTATAAGACAAAGAGCAGTGTTGATGAAAAGAAAGATAAAGAATACAGGAGGAGATTTCATATGGGTATTGTGATTAAAAATGCGCTGGTAGTACTCCCCCAGGGGGAAGAGGATGTGGTGCGCGAGACGAGTCTTTACATTGAGGGAGACAAAATTACAGCAATTGGCGATAAACCGGCTGGATTTGTTGAGGACAAGGTGATTGACGGGAAAGATAAACTGGTGATTCCCGGACTGATCAATTGTCATACCCATTCCTACATGTCTTTCATGAGAAATGTAGCGGATGATCTGTCCTTTATGGATTGGCTGTTTGGAACCATTGATCCGATCGAGCAGCAGATGACAGATGAGGATACTTATTGGGGTGCGAATCTGGCCATTATCGAGATGATGAAGAGTGGGACCACCTGTTTTAATGATATGCAGATGAATATTCATCAGACTACGCGCGCGGTGAAAGAGTCCGGTATGCGTGCGGTAATCTGCCGGGGACTTGTGGGAAGCGGTAATGATGAGGCAGGACAATCACGCCTGCGTCAGGCATACGAGGAACGGGATGCGGCGAAAGACTGTGACAGGTTGACCTTCCGGTTAGGACCTCATGCGCCTTATACCTGCGATGACGAATTCTTAAAGATTGTGGCGGCGCAAGCGCAGAAAGAACACATGGGAATCCATACCCATTTGTCTGAAAGCGAGAGCGAGATCAGTCAGATTCAAGAGAAATATGGTTGTACACCGATTGCTCTGGCGGAGAAATGCGGCATTTTTGATGTGCCCGCGATTGTGGCGCATTGTGTACAGGTGACGGATGAAGACATTGACATTTTAAAGAAAAAGAATGTCAGCGTTGTGACCAATCCGGCCAGCAACATGAAACTGGGCAATGGCTTTGCACCTGTGGCTAAGATGCTCGAAAAGGGTGTGAATGTGTGTCTGGGTACGGACGGGGCAGCCAGCAACAATTGTCTGAATATGTTCCATGAGCTGAGCCTGTTAACATTGATTCATAAGGGAACCGGCAGGACACCGCAGTGTGTCAGCGCGAAGGAAGGCTTTCGGATTGCCACCCTCAACGGGGCAAAGGCACTTGGCTTAGAGAAAGAGATTGGTTCTATTGAGGTGGGAAAGAAAGCGGACCTGGTTATCCTTGATCTGAACACGCCGTCTCTGACACCCAGAAACAATCTGATTGCAGGGCTTTCTTACTCTGCGAACGGTTCGGAGGTTGATACTGTCATCATCAACGGACAGATTACGATGGAGGGACGTAAGCTTCTTACCATGGATGAAGCGTTAGTTTATAGTAAGATACAGGACATTATCGTGCGCATGGGGCTTGATAAGAAAGCATATTAATGTAAGTAGGACTTATGTATCAGAATTCTATTAGATTTTATGATAGCGTAATGCGCGATAATTTGGTATAATGAACGCAGAACATTCGTCCTGCATCCGTTGTACCAAATCTATGCAGGGCATTTGTTAGGTATATAAGTCTACATGTATTAGGGGGGAATGTAAAATGCTGGCTACATTGATACCGTTTTTTGACAAAAATATGAAGGTCTGTGCATACTCTCTGTTTTCGCAGAAGGAGAACAGTCTTTTAAATCCGCCGATTTTTGGAACGAGCAGTGCTACAGGACTGGCGGAGATCGAGGGATTGGATATTATACGCAATATTGGTATCGATACTCTGTCGCCGGGTACGGATGTACTTGTACCGGTAAACCATATCGCAATTTTTTCCAATCTTGAGGAACAGTGTGTAGGTTTACGCGGCAGGCTGGTACTTCTATTTGATAAGACGATTGAAAATACGGAGTCATACCGGAAACGTCTTTCAGAATTACGCCAAAAAGGCTTTAAGCTGGCTATTATGAAACTTCCGATAAATGAATTGGAACAGAACAAAGAACTTTTGACCCTGATGGATTATATCATATTGGATCAGAAGAAAGTGGATGTGACCAAGGCGAAGATTTACTTTGGACATTTATATCCGAACCTTACGATATGTATAGGTAATATCGAGAGTCAAGAGATTTTTGATGCCCTGAAAGACGATGACAGCTTCCGGTATTTTGAGGGTAATTTCTACCGTATACCTATCACAAAAGGCGAAACAGAGATTTCACCGTTAAAGATCAATTATCTGGAGCTGATGAATATTGTCAATGATGTAGATTTTGAGTTGACCAAGGCAGCGGATGTGATCGGCCGTGATACGGCACTGGTAGTAGAATTGCTCAAGATGGTTAATCATATTGCGATTAATTCTGAGGTTACCTCCATCCGTCATGCGGCGGCAATCTTAGGTCAAAAAGAGTTGAAGAAATGGATTAACACGGTAATCACCAAAGAATTGTGCGCAGACAGGCCCAATGAAGTGGCAAGAACTTCCATGCTTCGTGCTAAATTCATGGAATGTCTGGCGCCTATGTTTGGGCTGGGAGCAAAGGCATCAGAGGTATTTTTGATGGGCTTATTCTCCATTTTGGATATCATTTTAGATATGCCGATGGAGGAGGCTTTGAAAAAGGTCAATGTAACAAAAGAAATTTCGGATGCGCTGGTATACCGTAAGGGTGAATTAGCCAATATCTATTCTTTTGTCATTAGTTATGAGTCGGCTGACTGGCAGGAGATCAGCAGACAGCTCATCGTGCTGGGTGTTGATACCAATGCTATTTATCAGGCTTACACGGAGACTATGTGCTGGTATAAATCTATGTTCTTTGAGAGTTAACAAATCCGGGTTAAAATGAAAAGGCAGATATGAGAATGGCTGCAGGCAGCTGTTGATCATAAACCAGTGATGATAGGACAGACGACCATCACTATAATAAAAATTCGGCTGATTAAGAATCTTTAGGAGGAAACTATCAATGAGTAGCGAAATCAGAGACATTAATCTTGCCGAGTCCGGTGAGAGAAAAATTGAGTGGGTTAAGAGAAATTGTGACCTTCTTCGTACACTGGAAAAGGAATTCAGTGAGGCAAAACCTTTTGCGGGCAAAAAGGTGACACTTTCCGTGCATTTGGAGGCTAAGACGGCTTATCTGTGCCTTGTGCTGGCAGCAGGCGGCGCCGAAATGTACGTGACGGGTTCTAATCCTTTATCCACACAAGATGACGTGGCAGCAGCATTGGTGAAAGCCGGGCTTGAGGTACATGCGTGGTATGACGCCACAGAAGAAGAGTACAACAATCATATCCGTGCGGTATTGGAGGTTGGCCCGAATATCATCATCGATGACGGCGGCGACCTGGTAAATATGGTGCACAAGGAGATGAAACATCTGATTCCTAATATCATCGGCGGCTGTGAAGAGACGACTACGGGTATTATCCGTTTAGAGGCGATGGATAAGGCGGGAGAGCTGAAATTTCCTATGGTCCGCGTTAACAATGCGGCATGTAAGCATTTCTTTGACAACAGATACGGAACCGGTCAGTCAGTGTGGGACGGTATTAACAGAACTACCAATCTTATCGTAGCAGGCAAAATTGTAGTAGTGGCAGGTTACGGCTGGTGCGGCAAGGGCACCGCGATGCGTGCGAAAGGTCTTGGTGCACGTGTTATTGTCACAGAGATCGATCCTATTAAGGCGATTGAAGCAGTTATGGATGGATTTGATGTGATGCCCATGAAGGAAGCGGCTAAACTGGGTGATTTCTTTGTGACCGTGACAGGTTGTGACGGTGTCATTGATCAAGAAGACTTTGCAGAAATGAAAGAGGGCGCTATCCTGTGCAATGCGGGACACTTTGACTGTGAAATCGATATGGCATGGCTGAAAGCCAATGCGGTGGAGACCAGAGAACAGCGTAAGAATATTATGGGTTATAAGTTACCTACAGGACAGTGGATTTTCGTGCTGGCAGAAGGTCGTCTTGTGAATCTGGCAGCAGGCGACGGACATCCGGCAGAGATTATGGATATGAGCTTTGCGATTCAGGCGTTGTCTGCAAAATATCTGGTGGAACATGGAAGCGAGCTGACTGAGAAATTAATTGATGTGCCTGAGGAAGTAGATAAGGATGTGGCGAAGCGTAAGCTGGCATTCCTTGGCAAGGAGATTGATGTGCTCACACCGGAGCAGGAGAGATATTTGAATAGTTATGCGCTGTAAGAAAGAAAATGTGATATAGAAAGTTTCATTGTTTTGTATAAGGTTATGCATAAAATCCGCACCCCATTTATTTTCAGGGTGCGGATTTTATCAATTTAGAGTCTGTTTTAAGATATAGGAAATTCTTCCGCTTATCCGAGTCCGCAAAGCGGACTTCATAATCGAGCTTTGTTTGATTTTATATCATGGCCGTTTTATCTGAGATATATTCCAGAAAATCAAAGTCTGCGTAATGTTCATGCTTCACCCTGTCTGCGCAAGTCAGGCCAACCATGGTGCCTGTGAATTCTGCCATAATAAGCACCACTTTTATCCTGCGGTCAAATCTGCTATATTAAGCATAGAAAAAGGGAAAGCCATAGAAGCGGCTCTACCCCAAAGCACAACAAGCTAAACCGTTATAAACGGCAAGCCGTCACTATCGCCCTTCTTTCTTTCGTCTGGAGGGCTGTTTGAACCCTTCGAAAAAACAAGAGGGGTAAAGCCGCCTTTGGCTCTATGGTTTCCCGTGAATGGGGTATAGCACACATTTCATTTTCAGACAATGCCTATAGCCAGCGGCATCGCTTACTACAGATGCGAAACAGGATGAAATATCCGAATTGTTTGATA
>CAJUFU010000001.1:77181-120195 GCA_910585555.1 uncultured Lachnospiraceae bacterium | reverse complement strand
GCAAATTCAATATGGATTGCAAAAACCGCTCTTCGTTAGCGATTGTCAACTGGGCTTTTCGCTGCGTACTGTTTTTATCAGGGGTATCCGTTACAGCCATCGGGGAAGAGAACATACCCAAAGATGAACCCGTCCTGTATATTGGCAACCATCGAAGTGATTTCGACACGGTTTTAACTTATGTACGTGTACCGCGTCCCACCGGTTATGTTGCCAAAATAGAACTATTAAAGATTCCTCTGCTCTCTAGCTGGATGAAATATCTGCACTGCCTTTTCATTGATAGAAGCGATATCAAACAGAGTATGAAAACCATACTGGAAGCGATTGACAAAATCCACGCCGGTATTTCCATCTGTATCTTCCCGGAAGGCACCCGCAATCCCGTTCCCGACACTTTCTTAAAGTTTCACAGTGCAAGTTTTAAGATTGCAGAAAAGACCGGATGCGCCATCATCCCTATGAGTATCAACAATGCAGGCGCAATTTTTGAAGACCATCTGCCCAAAATCAAGAAAACCCATGTTGTCATCGAATATGGCAAACCCATATACACCAAAGATCTTGACAAGGAATCACGGCGTCACATCAGCGAGACCATACAGGAAACAATCAAAGAAATGTATTTTAAAAACAAGGAACTGGTATAACCCAGCTCCTTGTTTTATTCTTCTCCCACTACCATCTCATCATCCATGACCGCACTCAGCATCAATACAAGTTTTGCATTTAAATCTACTTGATTCATAATGCCCAGACTTTCATCGATATCTTTGTAACTCCGGTCCCCTGCACCGTCCAAATAGGAAACGGCCTGCAGGTTCCTGCCCAGCATATAATGCATATGATTCTCCATCACCGTAGCATATTCGTGGTTGGTTATAATATGGTCTACCACCGCAAGCCTGGACATATCTTTTAGAAGCACTGCATGATTGCTCTGCTTTTCATCAGCCTTTACCAAAAGCTTGGACTCTTTGGAGGCAAAGGATATCTGTTCTCCTTTGTGCATCAAGATCTGAATGACTGCGCTGCTGAGTGACACATCCACTTTCTGTTTGGTGGCCAGATAAGTCACACAACCCCAGAATACAAAATCATTATCCATATCCGGTTCCGGATTCTGCGTCAGATAGTTCTTGATCACACTGTGATACCTTTGATTGCCCGTGGCCCGGTATAATTCCGTCGCCGCATGAAAATATTCCTCCATGGATACATCTGCCAGATATTTCTCCGCATACCGGTACGCCCTGTCCGCCGCCTTGAGGCACTGGGTCGCAAACATTCTGTCATAATTCTGATAGATATAACTAAACCTGGCCATGGTTGCCGCAAATTGAATCGTTGCGCTCATGGTAACACCATCAATATAGAGAATATAGCCGGCCGTTTTATTGTCTACACTGTTGACGGAAGCATACACAGCGCCACTGGTGGCATCCTGCATCTTGAGCAGCCAATCTATTTCGTATTTCACCTCATCCAACACATCCGGAATTCCATTTCCACTCTCTGGTATTTTCAAATCCTCCTCAAAGATATCCGGATAGAGTTCATAGGATAACAGAAGATAATTGACTGTCTGACATCCCTTCACCACATCCCTGGTGCCCATCTCGTCTATATGCCAGCCGCCCGATACATCCCGTTTGACGGAAGCCTCTTCCTTCATCTGCGCTTCCCTGGAATGACAGGCATTATGGGCTTTCGCACCGGCAAGTTCCGTTGAAAGGGTAAGTCCGCACCGGTTATAATAATACTGCTTCAATACCGCCCTAAAAAGCTCCTCATAAGGCTCTTCCGAAATCTCAAAAGGATAAGACTGTCCGATCATCGCCGCTTCTATGTAGTAACTTCCCGGCGTATTAAAATCGGTAAAATCTCCATAACTGATATAATTACCGATCGTCTCGTCATAGCCCTTCTGTTCAATCTTTCCCTCATAGACTTTCTGACCACTCTCCGCCTCGTAGATCGTAAAATTATCCGGCGGCAGTTCTCCTCTTATCACCGCTATTTTATTACTGCCTAGCTCATAGCCCACCTGGTCTACTAAAATATTCGGCAGACTTTCAGGCACCTCGTAATCGAAAGCAGGCGTGAGACCAAGCGTTGCAGGACCAGCCTCTTCACCGCTGTTTTGCAAAGTCTCCACTGAGAAATCCGACACAAACCTACAGCCGGTCAATAGTGCTAACAAAAGAACAATACATATTGTTTTCTTAAAACCCAATCTGTTGCGCATTGAGAATCACTTTCTATAGTTTCTTACAATGTTATCTTGCTTATATTTCTATAAAAAATTAGCATTGTCAATAGTCTACGCCCATTTTAACACAAAATCCCGCTTTCTTCATCATAATAAACAATTTTTCCTTCAATAATGGTGCATAAAGTCCTGGTAATTACTTCCATAGGGCTGCCGTCAAAGATTACAACATCTGCGTCTTTGCCTACAGCCAGACTCCCGACTCTCTCATCCACACCACAGATTCTGGCCGCATTGATGGTGATGGAGCGAAGTCCCTCCTCTTGCGGCATACCTGCTTTGACAGCCAATCCTGCGCAGATAGGAAGAAATTGTATCTTGGAGACCGGATGATCTGTGGTAACGGCGGTTAGAATCCCCTGTTTGGCAAGAAGTCCTACTGTCTTAAACGCCATATTCTGTACCTCAATCTTATTCCGGCTGGCCATATCCGGCCCCACAATTGCCGGAAACCCTGCCTCCTGCAGTTCTTCCATGATAAGATGTCCCTCACTGCAGTGATCTAACGTCATGCGAAGCCTGAACTCCTTTGCAATCCGCACCGCAGTCAAAATATCGTCCGCCCTGTGTACATGTGCCTTTAAGGGAATCTCGCCCCGTAAAACGGGCAGCCAGCACTCATACCTGAAATCCGGCTCCATATCCGGCTCCTGCTCTTTCTTCTTCCCATAAGATACAGCCTTCGTCAGCTCTTCCCGCAGCATGGCGGCAATCGCCATACGCGTAGACGGTGAAGTTCCCTGTCCGGAATAGTTCACCTTAGGATTTTCCCCAAATGCAATCTTCATGGCGGCAGGTGCTTTCACAACCATACGGTCTATACACCTTCCATGTGTCTTCACAAAAGCAAACTGTCCACCCACCACGTTAGAACTGCCCGGCCCGATCATGGCGGATGTAATGCCCGCCTGTAAGGCATCATTGAAAGCCGCGTCCATGGGATTGATGGCGTCGATGGCACGCAGATAAGGCGTGATGGGATCCACTGTCTCATTACAGTCATCCCCCTCCATCCCTTTCTTCTCCTCCGTAATGCCCATATGGCAGTGGGCCTCAATAATCCCCGGCATCACCAGATGACCCTTTGCATCTATAACTTCCTCGTCACCCTCTAACAAGCCGCCCGGACATTCCCCCATATCCCCAATCGCCCCAATCTTCCCGTCCGCGATGCTAAGAAACCCGTCCCGATAGTCCCTCTCCTCCATCGTCTTTATATTCCCATGTATAATAACCATACCAGGCCTCCTTCTCTACTATGTACCACGCTGCCTATTCACACAGCGGCAGTTCAGCGCAAGCGTGCCCTGCGGTGATTGTTCATTGTATACAACGGAAACTTTTGAAAACACAGTTCCTCAATTGCTGTCCACTAAAAATACGTAAGCGGCATCCTACAAAAACAGGAAAGCGCCCGGCATTTCATAAGCAGACTCTTGATTTGCGCCAGCACTTAGAGCCTGTCCTTCAGGCTCTTAGTACTGCCTGGCAAATTGTGAAGCGCAAGCGGGTCTGCGTTGAAATGCCGGGCGCTTTCCGTCACTCGTATATACCTCATACATTTTATAATGTTCTCACAACACCACAAGCCAATCACTGCAGCCTGCTCATAGGATTCACCGGCTCTCCATCCTTCGTCAGCTTAAAATACACATTCGTGCCCTCAACACTATAATACTTCGTAGGAGACGCCACCGTTCCAATCCCATCACCAACACTCACATAACTGCCCTCAGACACCGTGATATTCTCAAGCTGTCCATAGGTCAACTCATAGCCGTTCCCCAAATCCATCACCACCATATTACCTATCGCGGGATCGTAGGATACCGAAGTTACCCGTCCATCAGCCGCTGCCGCAATCGTCTCTCCCTGCGTTGCCGCAATCACAATGGCCGGATTATACTTATACTGCTCCAGCGTCGGGAAATAGATTGTCCGGTCCATGCTGTAATTAATCAGCACATCTCCCACAATGGGCCAAACCAATCCATCCTCTTCCTTGAAATCAAGATTCGGCTGTACCGTAGTGGAGATTGCCTCAGCCTGTACATCATCACTCATGGCCGTATCCACTGTCTCGTCAAACATACCTGCTTCCTCATCTGCCTTCTTGTCCTCGGCGGGTGCAGGCTCGCTCTTCTTGCTTTCGCTCTTCTTAGCCGACTCTTTCTTTTCTTTGTCGTCCTTTTCCTCTTTTTCCTTCTCAGCCTCCTCTTCCATTTCCTGCTCACCTAAGGAAAGTCTGGTTCTCAGGCCGCCTTCCTCTCCGGTGTTCTCCACATGCTGGGAATTGGCCTCCTGAAAGCTGGGGTCATAATCCAGATCGTCTGTCCCCACCTCTGCAAAAAGGGTGTCAAGTTCCTCGGCAGGCATAATATTTTCCGCGGTATCCGTACTATTCTTCTCAATTGCTTCAAAGTCCAGCACGTAATTATCCCGCTCTGCCCTGTTACTGTTCCTTACATAAACACCGGTTACCGTCAATGCCGCCAATACAAACACCGAGGATGCCAACATAATAATCCGCTCTTTCCTGATACTGTTTCTATTTCTTCTCGCCATGAAACTATGCCTCCTGTTTTTCATATAGGTTTCATGGTGTTAGTCTTACCCATTTCTGACATCTTATTCAAATTTTGCTAATTCTGTCCCCAAAAAGAATTCCTGCAAAATCTGCTCATATTTTTCTCCGTTTAATGCTTTACAATTGGCGCCATACTGGCTCATACCGAATCCGTGTCCCACACCTGTCACATGAAATATCATGTTTGTTTCAGTCCGCTCCATCTTCATAGAAGCCGATTCCAAACCAAATATATGCCGAAAGGCCTCCCCATCAATCAGAACGTCCTCTAGTCCCTCTTCCTGATACATCACTTCTGTCATGTATCCTGCGGAATCAAAAGAGAAAATTCCTCCCTGCCACAAAGTCTCCTCCTTATAAGCGTCTCCGGCAATACTGCGGAGTTTTTCTATGTAGCGTTCCTTCTCAACCGTGACTACACTGCTGTACTCGGTAGATGCCTTATCCTGGGGGCAGGGCACCCCTGCAAGATAAGGACAGCTGTCCGTATGCCACACTTCCCCGGCATCTCTTGTCTGCCCATTGCTAATCTTAAAATAAGACGCCTGGATAGGTTCCCCCTGATAAACCAGATAAATCCCTCGGGTTTCCTCCACCGCCTTTTTGCAGTCCGTCAAAATCTCTTCTGTATGCTTACTCCCATAATATCTGGAAAAACCGCTCTCTTCTATCCGAAGCACCGTGTTCTGCATCTCCTGATAGGACAAGATCAGTTCTGTGCGCAGCAGTACTGCCTGGGCTTTCAAGGCCTCGCTGTCATATCCTTTCGGCATCACCAAAGCCAGGCGGTAGACAAGATATTCTTCCATAGAAAGCTCCCACACGCCCCAATCCATGACCACTTCTACCTTGTATACAGCCTCCCCTTGCTGCGCTTCTTTCTGATTGGAAACCACCGAACCCGTTTCCTCCCCCACATGTCCCCACAGGCAGGCACACACATAGGGCAATAAAAAAACAAACAAAAGAAAGTTTCCTGCCTCTCTTTTGTTTGTTCTTTTTAAGACGATTCTATTCTTTTTCATGAGACACCCCACATGTACTATTACTATGTAGCTGTCTCTCTCTTTATACCGCAAGCTGACTCTCCTGCGGTTTTATTTTGTAACCATTCCGCAGACTCCACCGTGAACTATCTCGCAAGGTCCAGATGCTGGACCGTCGATACCGTACCATTTTCGTATAAAAAGATACCTGTCTTACGAATCATGGCATTGGTCTCATTATCCTTTTGTGAGTTCAGAGCAAACTGCGTATTCACATTGCCAAGCCCGATAGCACCCACTCCCAAATCCGAAAGATGATACAGTTTATCCTTGCCATCCTCATCCTTCGTCCATATCAGCAGCTTTTCCCAGATGGGGTCATTCTCATCAATCCAGCCGTTACCGTCCGCATCATGCTTTGCCAGGTCTGCAAAGCCGTTGCCAGACTTACTGCCGAACAGTTCACTGCCATCATTGATCACCCCGTCACCATTTAAATCAAGCGCCAGAAATCCGCTGCCCGCCTGAAGGTTTGAAATTTCCTCTTCCTCGCCGTCGCAGTCCAGATCGAAGAAAAACTTCTGGTCAGAGACCTGTGCCACATTGGTATCCAGATTGATCACCAACGGGTCACGGAAGGTTTTTACGGAAGTCACATAATTCTCTTCATAATACTGTTCAAACCTGCGGCTCATGCTCATTTCCAGATTAAACGACAATTCTCTGCCGTCTGCAGTCTTTACCGTACCCACTGTGGAAAAAGTAGTATTCTCTTCTTCCATATGATAATAACGTGACTGATAACCATTTACAACATATACATTAGAGCCTCCGCCCCATGCACCGTTTCCTAAAGAATATCTCTCGCCGCGGAAGCGGAAGAGAAGTTCCATCAGGAACTCCACACACTGCTGTTTGATACTGCGGACTGCCTCTCTTGCTTCATCCTGTTGATTTACCTTAAATCCGCCCGACATATTCTTCATATGGGTCGTAAGGTCTTCCAGATTAGCAGACTGTTTTCCTCCTTCGGCAGCTTTTTCCCCGGTTCCCAGTTGGTCATCGAAAAAGGCATCCAGTCCACCGCCCGCATAGTTGCCTCTCACCCCTATCCGGCTTCTCTTTGTCACCGATTGATAGGTTCTGGTGGATTCCATTCCAATGGTACTGGAATCAATCTTCACTATTCCCTCCTTTTGTATGAGTCCGTCTCTATGCCTGTCTGTGTCACCCGACTGTACCTTCCCTGATACATGGCAATAGAAAGGACGGCATTTTTGTGGAAACTCCTTTTCCCTTAAAATACCGTCCGTGGTCTCAACATCATTCAGATTCAGAAAAGACTATCCTGGCCAAGAACACCCTTCCCTGTACCTTATATATCGGAACCTTTCTGCCAAATCTTTACCTTAACTAATCCACTCGGTTATAATTAATCAGGCAGCCCTTTAAGATAATCTGTCTCTCCTCGTCTGTCAGCTCACCCAGCTTTAAGGTAAAGTGCTCAAGCCTGTTATCCTCCACAGATACCTTATAAGCCTCTATGTTCTCCGCCTTCTCTTCCACAGCCTTTCTGATACCCGGGAAGAACAAGTAGTCCAGATTATGGAAGGGCAGTTCTCCCTCCGCAATCAAAAACGGCAGCATCCCCCAGTTGATCAGATTAGAGCGATATCTCTTGGTGGCATATTCATGGGCAATGTTAGCCCAGCCGCCAAGCACTTTCTGGCAGCTCGCCGCCTGTTCTCTGGCGGAACCGTCGCCCGGTTTTACGGCAAAGATGGTGGAGCCGAATCCCGTATTTTCATGGGAAGCATCTGCAAAGCTGTTCTTGATCACACCCATTACAGGCTTCACATCCGGATGTGCCTGGCAAGGGTGTTCTCCCGCCATCCTGGCTTTCTCCGCACGCTGGATATCCTTGGCCCGTCCCACATACTCAGGGTCCTTTCTGGACAAAGTAAACTCTGCCAGTCCTAAAGGATTGGAGCGATAAGAGGAAGTCTCCCCGGAGGGAATCAACTCATCCGTGGTGGTCACCGGGTCGTGAATCTCCGATACTACACGCAACACCAGATTCTCCGGCAGGGCCCCCATAGCCGGCCAGTCTTTAATATTGGGACCAAACTGAATCTCCACGCTCTCATCCGCCGCACCCTTGGAATCGAAGACCCGGTTGGCATAGATATTGGCATCAAAGTGATATTTATATTTTCCGATCTCCCCTGCAAACTCGGTCGCCGGCGTGAGCACACCCTTGTTGGCCGCGGTGGCCGCAATGGAGCGCGCATCCATCAGTGCTACAGAAGAAATCTGTCCATTCTGCAGCTTGGAACCCTCCCTGTTGGGGAAGTTCCTGGTGGAATGTCTGATACTGAATGCATTGTTAGCCGGTGTGTCTCCTGCCCCGAAGCAAGGACCGCAGAAGGCCGTCTTTAACACCGCGCCTGTCTCTAAAATGGCAGCCGCACAACCGTTCTTGATCAGCTCCATATAGACAGGCATAGAAGCGGGATATACGCTTAAGGTAAAGCCGTCCGCCCCGATATAGGAACCTTTCAGGATATCAGCCGCCGCACAGATATTCTCAAAACCGCCGCCTGCGCAGCCCGCGATGATTCCCTGATCTACCATAAATTTACCGTTAACCACCTTATCCTGCAAAGAATAAGGAACCGCACCGTCTAAGCTGATCTTTGCCCGCTCCTCCACATCGTGGAGCACATCTGTTAAGTTTGCATTGACCTCATCAATGGTATACGTATTGCTGGGATGGAAAGGCATCGCTATCATGGGTCTGATCTTTGATAAATCCACCTCGATCATACCGTCATAATACGCCACTGCCCCAGGATTTAACTCCTTATATTCCTCTGCCCTTCCATGGGTCTCATAGAACGCTTTGATCTCATCATCCGTCCGCCAGATAGAAGACAGACAAGTGGTCTCTGTGGTCATCACATCGATACCGATACGGAAATCGGCACTTAAAGAACTCACACCTGGTCCCACAAACTCCATCACTTTATTCTTCACATATCCATTGCCAAACACAGCGCCGATAATGGCTAAGGCAACATCCTGCGGGCCCACGCCCTTTACGGGTGCACCGGTCAGATAAACGCCCACCACGCCCGGCATATTGATATCATAAGTCTGGGATAAGAGCTGCTTCACCAGCTCCGGTCCGCCTTCGCCCATGGCCATGGTGCCCAGCGCGCCATATCTGGTATGAGAATCGGACCCCAAGATCATCTTACCGCCGCCTGCCAGCATTTCTCTTGCATACTGGTGAATGACTGCCTGGTGGGGCGGTACATAAACGCCGCCGTAACGCTTTGCACAGGTTAAGCCAAACATGTGATCGTCTTCATTGATCGTACCGCCCACTGCACACAAAGAATTGTGGCAATTGGTGAGTACATAAGGAATCGGGAATTTCGTAAGTCCCGATGCACGTGCCGTCTGGATAATCCCCACAAAGGTGATATCGTGGGAAGTCAGCTTGTCAAATTTAATTTTCAGCTTGTCCATATTGCCGGAAGTATTATGCTGTGCCAGGATACCGTATGCTATCGTATTTTTTGCGGCTTCCTGCTTCGACACCTCCTGTCCTGTCTTACTTTTCATCTGCGCTGCTGCATCCGCACCTTCCGGAATTACCTCTGTTCCGTTTACGAGATACGCGCCGCCCTGTGATAATGTAATCATTGTATCCTCCAATCCGAAGCGCCTTCTGTCAAAGTATATGCCAGGAATCTGCCGCGCCTCGACACAAACCCCGGCTATCTGAATGCCTTATCATTTCTTTTCCTGATACCCTTACATCCAATTATTCATTATATAGGAAGAAAATCACAGGCGCAATGGGTTTCTCCGGGTAATTCTTGAAAAGCCGTATTAAGACTTACCCGCACAGATAGTCCCGATAATATTGATAATCCTCCTCCCGGCACTGCAGGCTCAGCCGCACGCCCTCCTCCAGATACTGGGTATCCCGGACTACCCCGTTTTCATTTAAATAGGACACCGCCCTGCCATCCGTATAAGGAATCAGCATAACACAGTCCCGATAACCGCCGGATAGCTTTTTCTCGATGAGGCGAATCAATTCCTCCAGCCCAATCCGTTCTCTTGCCGACATATAGATGCTGTCCTGAGACACCACCGGCAGGGCCTGTAGGAGTTTCTCTGCTTCTATCCCTGCAAGTCCTGGCACCGCCTCCGGTTCCACCACATCCGCCTTATTATACACATAGAGCATGGGAATCCCGTCTGCACCCAGCTTCTGCAGTGTCTCATTGGTGACCGCAATCTGCTCCCTGTAATGGGGGTCGCTATAATCCACCACCTGCAGAAGGATATCCGCTTCTCTTGCTTCCTCTAAAGTGGACCGGAAAGCCTCCACCAAATTATGGGGCAGCTTATGAATAAAGCCCACCGTATCCGAAAGCAAAAAGGGGTGATGCTCTTCCGGTACAATCTTTCGCACCGTGGTATCCAGCGTAGCAAAGAGCATGTCCTTCTCCATCACCTTTTTCTCCGAAACATCCCCTTCGTCTGCACCGTACAAATCCAACATGGCATTTAACAATGTGGATTTCCCGGCGTTGGTATAGCCCACCAGGGCTGCCCTTGGCATTCCCGTCTTCATCCGCTGCTTGCGCTGGGTCTCCCTCTCCTGCCCTACTTCCTTTAGCTCCCGCTTAAGCTGAGACAACCGCTTTTCCAACACGCGCCTGTCCAACTCCAGCTTCTTCTCGCCGGCACCCCTGTTGCTCATGGAGCCGCTGGCGCCGCCCTGCCTGGACAGAGCCGCGTGAAGACCCACCAGTCTTGGCAACATATATTGCAATCTTGCCACTTCCACCTGAAGCTTGGCCTCCCTGGTTCTGGCCCGTCTGGCAAAGATGTCCAAAATCAATGTACTCCTGTCTAAAATCGGCTTTTCCAATCTTTCCTGAAGGTTTCGTATCTGCATGGGCGACAGAGAATTGTCGAAAATTATGACATCTATATCACATTCTATCGCAAGCTCCTTAACTTCCTCCACTTTGCCTGTGCCGATATAGAAAGCTTTATGCACCTGTTCCAGGGTCTGTTCCACCGTGGCAATGACCTCCATATCACAGGCCTCGGCCAGGGCGCCCAGCTCCTCTAAGGATGCAAGGTAATCTTCCTTGTCGTTTAAATTGACTCCTACTAACAGCGCTCGTTCCATAGCAATCTCCATCTTTTCATAAATCTTCTGCTTTGTATATAGCATAACCTTCATAATAATAACTATAATCTATGCCCTTCATATACACTTCTGTATCATAAATTTTATCAGTCAATGCCTGCCTCAGGAGATATTTTATTTCGATATCTTTAATGGGGCTTCTTTCCATCGCAAGTAAATAATCTTCCTTATCGACTTTACTCCAATCAACGACCATGCCAAGCTCTTTTTTCAAAATAAAATCAAGCCATATTCTTGTGCTTCGTCCATTACCTTCACGGAATGGATGGGCTATATTCATCTCCACATACTTTTCAACAATTTCATCAAAGGTTGACTGCGGCATTTTCTCAACATGCTCAATGGCGGCCTGCAGATACATCACCGGTGCAAATCTAAAATTACCTTTTGCGATATTTACAGTCCGTACTTTCCCTGCAAAATCATATATCTCATCAAATAAATATTTATGAATTGCCGCAAGCATCTGAAATGTCCCGGCTTCATAATTATCCAGATATTCATTTTCAAATAATGCAGCCGCTTTTTTCTTACTTATCTTTTCTTCCATTCTGGCCAGTTCTGTAGAGTCTGTAATATGCAGTTTATTTTCTAAAGCCATATTTTTCTCCATTTCTGCGTTGCTTTTTGCGCATGGCAGTTTTCTAGCCTTTCAAAACTCCTCCAACTCCTTAAGGAACTCCCGAAACGCCTCCTTCGCACGCTCAATCTCGCCGGGTTCATAGGAGTTAAGAGCCTGCTCATACTTATGAAGCTCCCCCTCTATCATCTGCCGCTTATCGCCGATGCTCTCCTCATACATTCTTTCCCCCAACAGCAGAAGATATTTATTCTCTTCCCTGTCTCTTGGATGAATCTTTAGGTAAGATAAGGTGTTAAACCGCTCCGCAATCTCCTCCGGCGACATATCCAGATCTTTACCGCCAAAGACCTGCTTTTGCTGCTTACCGGTGGACACCACCTTTACCTCCACTTCCAAAATGGAGTTGATATCGTAAGTGTAGGTCACATCCACGGCTTCCTCCCCCGCCGGACCTTTGGGAATCTCGATGGTCATCTCACCCAAAGAAAGATTATTCTTCGCAAAACGGCTCTCTCCCTGCAGAACATTGACACGGATTTTCGTCTGACCGTCATGCGCTGTGTAAAGCCTTTCTGTGCGGCTGGCCGGAATAATGGTATTGCGCTCAATAATGGGGCAGAAAATCCCATTCTCAAAAATACCCTTCTCCCACTCTCTGACAACCTCCGTTCCCAGGGTAAAAGGACAGACATCCGTCAAGATCACTTCCTTAATGGCATCCTTGCGCTCCTTCATAGCCCCCTGAATCGCCGCCCCTAAGGCCACCGCTTCATCCGGGTTGATGTTGGTATCCGGAATCGCCCGAAACAGCTTACTCACAAAACGGCGGATGACAGGGCTCTTGGTTGCGCCTCCCACCAGCACGACCTTATCGATGTCAGAAAGCCTGATATGGGCATCGGAGAGGCTCCTCCTCACAGGCTGTCTGATCTTGTCTAATAGTTCTTCACAAGCCTTCTCATACGCAGAAAGCTCCACCGTAAGCGTATACATCTGGTCCCCGATTTTACACTCCATCACAGACTTTTTATCTTCGGAGAAACCAATCTTACAAGCCTCAGCCTGTTTGTGAATATGGCGCAGGGTCTTACTATCCAGCGCAAGCCTGTCAAACTGCGGATATTTTTCAAAAAACATTTCTTCCAGTACTGCCGTAAAATCCTCGCCGCCCAGGAAATTATCCCCCGCCACGGCGCGGACTTCCAAAATGCTGTCAATCCGCTCCAGCACGGATACATCAAAGGTGCCGCCGCCCAAATCAAATACCAGGAAACGCATGTGCCCTTTACTCTGATACAAGCCGTAAGCGATGGCCGCCGCCGTGGGTTCACTGATGATGCGTTCCACCTTAAGTCCTGCCAGTTCTCCGGCCCTCTTCGTAGCCCGTCTTCTCTCATCGTTAAAGTAGGCCGGCACGCTGATCACCGCCTCCGTCACCGGCTCTCCCAGAAAGATCTCGGCATCCTCTTTCAGGGACCGCAGCACAAAGGAGGACAGCTCTTCCGCCGTAAAGGGCTTATGCAGAAGGTTGAATCTTCTGCCGCTTCCCATGTCCCGTTTAAACACGGAAGCAGTACTGCCCGGGTAAAGAAGTCCTCTCTCCACCGCCAGGTCGCCCACATAAATCTGCTCTTCCTCATCCATGCTCACCACCGACGGTGTGAGCCTTCTGCCTAGTCTGTTGGGTATGAGCTTCGGTCCTTCTTGCGTAAAATACGCCGCCAGACTGTTTGTCGTTCCCAAATCGATTCCTATGATCATGTTACCCTAACCTCCCTAATTCCGCTGCTGCTCTCAACCCTGCTTATCACACGAATCCGCGCTTCGTTTTTGCAGTTTTTCCAACATATACTTAGCCGCCAGCGCATCAAAATCCCGCACCAGCGTCTCCTCCATCAACTGCCTCGCCTGCTCGTACTTCTTTTCACAGTAATCATAGTATCCCAGCCACAAAGACGCCTCAAAGCACTTAGAATACTTGCAGGCACTACAGGGCGGCAGCTTCTCCATATCTTCAAAACACTTTCTGGCCTTCTCTTTCTCTCCCAGCCCCATATAAATCCAGCCCAGCCAGCCTGTACGGATTGGCTGAAATCCCGGCCAGGATATATAATCCTCCGGCGTGGTATTTCTTCTGGCAATGCATTCCATGGCCCTTTGGGCATGACATTTCGCCTTTTCCATGTCTCCTAAAAGACAATAGTTCTTGGTCAGATAACATTCATAGTCAAATCTGTCCCAATAATCCTTCTCCTCTAACAAGGCGAGGGCATGGTGAAACATTTCCACTGCCTTTTGGTTTTCATGCAGTTCCTCATAGCGGTCCGCCAGTTTTTCATAAAAATCTCTCATCTCCTTCTTATCCGCGCTTCGCGCAAGCATCTCCTTTTTACACGTTTCAAAGATATCGATGCTCTCTTTTACTTCACCCCTCTTCAAAAGGAGAAAAGAAACATTGTTATAATAATCCAAGTCCCTGCCGCCATGCTTCCTGTAGTCCTCTGCCGCCTGCATAGCCTCCTCATAACGGTCCGTCTCCTCATAACAGTCAAACAGACACTGCCACAGGTTCTTATGATCGGGAAAAATCCGCAGTCCGTCAAGACAGCATTCAATGGCCCTCTCATAATTTCTCTGCTTGAAACTGCATTCCGCCATTCCAATATATCCTTTGGCCGAAGTATTCTCTTTCTCCATGGCTTTTACGGCTTCCCGGAAAGATTCATACGCTTTCTCAAACTCTCTGTTTTTCTTATAAGTATATCCGATATTTTCTAAGATAATATGCCGGTCCGCTTCAGCCACAAGGGGCAGGGCTTTGCGGTAATCCGCCAGGGCAAGTTCCGTCTTGGCCGCCTCATTGTACAGATATCCTCTGTCCCACAGACGGTAGCCGTTTTCTTCCTTCTCCATCTCTCTATTAATATAATAGAGGGCCTTCTCATAGTCAGATCTGCGAAATTCTATATTAAACCGCTCTTCATGGCACTGATACAGTCTGCGGTTCGTATCCCGGTAAAAAGCGTCCTGCTCCACCGCCTTCTCATAATAGCCGATGGCCTTTGTCCACGCTTCCTCTTCCTGACAGCAGACACCCATGCCAAAGTACATCTCCGTATGGTGATAGACATCTTCCACCGTCTGATACTGGACATACGCTTCCTGATACTGTCTCGTATCCCGATAAAGATTCCCCAGCACCAGACGGAATCTCGGCACCTCGGGATTCATCGCAATGGCCTTTTGCATCTTGCTCTCCGCCTGCTTTTCATCCCCTTTGTCCCAGAACAATAACCCCTGCTCAAATACAAGCTCCGAGGCATCCTCCACATTGCTCTTTCCCGCTTCCGCCTCTTCTACCAGGGCCTCCAGGATGGCCTGCGGGGCTTCTCTCTCTTGATTATTCTGGGCAGTCATCCTGAGAATCTTAGCCTCCTCAAACCGCAGTCTGGCCGAAAATTCTACCTGGTTTTCCTTCGCCCTCTCGATCACACCCCAGGCATCCTGATACTGGTCATAATCATAAAAAATCCTGGCGGCAAATACATAGGGTGCATCATAACCGGCGAAAATCTCAATGGCCTTATAATAGTCATCCACCACCTGCTGTGCCCTGCGCATATGATAACAGGCTTCCTGCCGAACCAGATACGCCGGATAATACCCTTCCGCCTCTTCCAAAATATCGTCACATACCTCAACGGCCCTCTCATACTCTTGATAAGACAGATATTTATCCGCCAGATACCGTTTCATATCCAGACGGCTCCTCACATCCTGCGTCATCTGAATGGTTCTTTGTATCTCCCGCTCTCCCTCTTCTTTTAAGTCCAGATTATACAAGCAGTCCGCCAGACACCAGCGGGCCTGGGCCGCCTTGCCGGTCTTCTCATCCTCCTCATAATCGCTGGCCATAACCATTTCGATATACTGCCTGTAAAGGGGTTCCGCCTCCGCATATTTTTTCAACCTGTAAAGCGTCCAGGACTTTAATTCCAAAAACGCCTCTCCACTCTCCTCAGACATCTCCCGCTCTTCCAAGAGGGCAGACACTTCTTCATATCTTTCCAGATTAAAGAGGCACCAACCCAGATAAATCACCAGCTTATCTCCCGAGAGGTCCTCAAAATCCCTGCCCTCAGCCAGGGACTTCTTAAGTTCAGGAATCAGCGCTTCATCCATCTCATTTCTAAGACCCAGAAGATCTTCGTCCCCTCTGTTCATCCTTAAGAGTTCTACCACATACTTTCTGGCCTGATAACGCTTACCCTGTTCTGTCAGATAATCGATGGAGAAATACTTGGGCATATCATAGGACGGATACTCCTCCAAAAGCGCCTGCCACATCTCATACCCCCGCTCTTCCTCTCCCGTCTCATAGAAAATCTTAGCTGCCCAGTTTCGCACATAAGCCTCATTAGGATATTTCGCAAGCAGTTCTTCCGCCAGCTCCTTTCCCTCCGCACAAGTCTTAGTCCTGATATGAAAACGAAGCCGCTCCACATCCTCATAAGGGTGGTAGAGTCCAAACCGCCTGATATCTGTAAGCATCTGGAATACCCCATCCGTATCATCCGCTTCCAGCTTCTCTTTGATCTTAAAGTACTCTCTGATATAGTTGTCCGTATCCTCTTCATCCTGCGGCATATAGCCTGCCGGCGTCTCCTCAAAGAGCGTATAGTCCAGGAAATCCTCATTTTGCAAGTGGTACTCGATATGATGTAAGAAATTCACATGAAAATCTTCTTTCAGCGCCTCATAATCATCCATCACATGGAACACCTGGTCTAACAGCTTCCAAACCTCCTGGGGCAGGAAAGGATGATAGGAAATATACGTAAGGAGCAGCCCTCTGGCCTCAAGGAATGTATCAAAACTTTCGCACACCGGGTCGGCAAACACTTCCTCCCAGGCACCAGTATCCCGGCGCAGAAAAATGTCCTTATATATTTTCTCCACACCTTTCATCCAAAGCGCCGCTTCCCCCTGGGGCTCTTCCTCTTCGCCCGCTTCCTGCACTTTAGACAGGCGCACGGCCTCCTCATAAGCCGCCCGGAGGCGCTTAAATCCCTCCGGGTCGTCCTCCGGATTTGTGTCCTTTAGCAAGGTCAGATAACGCTGTCTGATGATGTCTTCCTCTTTTGTCTCCGGAATCCCCAGAATTTGAAATACCAATGTTTTGTCCATATCCTTAACCCCTTTGTCCGTATGCATTTATCCGTAAAAGCACGATCGGACTACCTTTTTCCCTAATCCCGCCGTAAATTTTTTAGCGGCACTCTCCTATCATCATATCACGCAGCCATCCCCTGCGCCACCACAATTTCATGAGCCGAACGCAGAAAATCCGGGTACGCCGACCCGGATTTTCGATTCTTTGCCTATCTATTTACGATTTATTTATTCTTTCTGGAACCCATACTCACAGACGATTCCTTCGGAATCACGACCTTGTCCAGCTTCCAGATCTCATCCACATACTCCTGAATGGTTCTGTCAGAAGTAAACTTGCCGGAACATGCCACATTCAAAATAGCGCTTCTCGCCCAGCCTCTCTCATCTCTGTAAGCCTGTTCCACCCTTCTTTGTGCCTCGGCATAGGCCTTGAAATCCTTTAAGATAAAATAGGTATCTGCCTTGGCGGTGCTCTGCGTATTTAAGAGTGAATTGTAAAGAGATCTGAACATATCCGGGTCGCCCGGCGCATAGGTGCCATTGATCAACTGCATCAGCACCTTTCTCACATCGGGATCGTTGTTGAAAATCTCTGCCGGATGATAACCGCCGTAGTTCTCATAACGAATGACCTCATCGGAACTCAAACCGAAGATGAAAGCATTCTCTTCGCCCACTTCTTCCACGATCTCAACATTTGCACCGTCCATCGTACCGATGGTAAGCGCACCGTTTAACATAAACTTCATATTACCTGTACCGGAAGCCTCTTTGCTGGCCGTGGAAATCTGCTCCGACACATCTGCCGCCGCAAAGATAATCTCCGCATTGGAGACACGGTAGTTCTCAATAAAGATAACCTTAATCTTCCCGTTGATAGCCGGATCGTTATTCACCACATCCGCCACGGAATTGATCAGCTTAATGGTCAGCTTGGCATTCTTATAGCCTGCTGCCGCTTTCGCTCCGAAAATAAAAGTACGAGGGTAGAAATCCATATCCGGATGTTCTTTCAATTCATTGTACAGATACATCACATGAAGTATGTTCAAAAGCTGACGCTTGTACTCATGGAGTCTCTTAACCTGTACATCAAAGATAGAACGGGGATTTACCTCCACACCGTTGTGCTCCAAAATGTATTCCGCCAGGCGTACCTTGTTCTGGTACTTGATGTTCATAAACTCCTGCTGCGCCTTCTCGTCATCCGCATAAATCTTTAACTTGTTGATCATCGGCAGGTCGGTAATCCAATCGCTGCCCACATGAGCCGTCACCCAGTCTGCAAGAAGGGGATTCGCATGAAGCAGGAAACGTCTCTGGGTGATACCGTTTGTTTTATTGTTGAACTTTTGCGGCATCATCTCATAGAAATCTTTCAGTTCCTGATTCTTTAAGATCTCCGTATGCAGTCTTGCCACACCGTTGACAGAATAGCCTGCCACGATCGCCAGGTGGGCCATCTTCACCTGTCCGTCATAAATGATCGCCATCTTGCGGATTTTCTCATGGTTGCCCGGATATTTCTGCTCAATCTGTAAGATAAACCTGCGGTTAATCTCCTCCACGATCTGATAGATACGAGGCAGTAATCTGGAAAACAGTTCAATAGGCCATTTTTCCAAAGCTTCGGACATGATGGTGTGATTGGTATACGCGCAGGTCTTTGTAGTCACTTCCCACGCTTCATCCCAGGTCAGATAATGTTCATCCATCAAAATCCGCATCAGTTCGGCGATAGCCACCGTAGGATGGGTATCATTCAACTGGAATGTTACCTTCTCATACAGTTTCCTGATGTCGTCATGCTTTCTCATGTATTTTGCCACTGCTTCCTGTACCGAAGCAGAGATAAAGAAGTACTGCTGTTTTAAGCGCAGCTCTTTACCCGCATAATGGTTGTCGTTGGGGTAAAGCACCTCCACAATATTTCTGGCAAGATTCTCCTGCTCCACCGCCTTCTGATAATCTCCCTTATCAAAAGAATCCAGCTGGAAGCAGTTCACCGGCTCGGCATCCCAGATTCTTAAGGTATTGACAATGCCGTTGCCATAGCCCACAATGGGAAGATCGTAAGGGATTGCCGTCACTGCCTGATAGCCTTCCAGACGGAAGTTGCTTCTGCCGTTCCCATCCACATACACGTTCACATAGCCGCCGAAACGCACTTCCTTGGTATATTCCGGTCTTCTCAGCTCGAAAGGATTCCCGTCCCGAAGCCAGTTGTCCGGCACCTCCACCTGATAGCCGTCACGGATTTCCTGCTTGAACATGCCATAGCGGTAACGGATACCGCAGCCATACGCCGCATAGCCAAGGGTTGCAAGAGAATCCAAGAAACATGCCGCCAAACGGCCAAGACCGCCGTTGCCTAACGCCGGATCCGGCTCCTGGTCCTCCACCACATTGATATCAATGCCCAGCTCATCAAGCGCCTTCTCCACTGCTTTATAAGCCTGCAGGTTGATTATATTATTGCCCAGTGCACGTCCCATCAAAAATTCCATGGACAGGTAATATACCATCTTGGGGTCCTGCTTATCATATTCTTTCTGCGTGGTCAGCCACTGGTCCACAATCGCGTCTTTGATCGCATAGGATACAGCCTGGAAAATCTGTTGATCTGTAGCTTCTTCGAGCGTCTTTCTGTAGAGCGTCTTGACATTATAAAGCACGCTTCTCTTGAAAAGCTCCGTGTCAAAAGTCGTTGTTACAGCTTTCTTCACCATTTTCATTCCTCCTCGTAGCAGTTTGCTCTCCTGTAGTCAGCATTACACAAGTCTGTCCAGGATAGACAGACTTGTGGATAGAACTCTATTCTTTTTCTTATTATATATTGTATTTCTTCGTTTGACTATCAGTAAAGTGTAAAAATTTCACATTTTGTGTAAAAATCTTCTATACAAACAGTATAAAATGTCTGCCGGCACCCGAAAAATACCCTGTCCTTTTGTCTATTACACTTTCTCAATGCCAATGGTCACCGTCTCGCCGTTTACATTCCACTCTTTAGACACCGCCAGATCGCCTTCTGTGCCGATACTCTGCGCCAAAACTTTTCCGGCAATCACCTTCTCATTCCTTTCAGCAATCTGCGCCACCTTCTCATTGCCGTTAAAGGTAACTTTGATATGGTCCATGACCTCAAAGCCGGCGTCTTTTCTCATGGTCTGAATCTTACTGATGATCTCGTAGACAAAACCCTCCTCAATCAATTCTTCCGTAAGATTCGTGTCAAGCACCACCGTCACATAGTTGTCAGCCTCCGCAACGAAGCCCTCTTTCTGCGCCATCTCAATCAGCAGATCTTCCTGGGCCAGGGAAACTTCCGTGCCCTCCACCGCAAAGGTAAGCGCGCCCGCAGTCTTTAAAGTCTCCATAGCCGCACTGCCGTCCATGGAAGCCAGATAAGCCTTGATGCCGCCAAGCTGTTTACCGTACTTAGGCCCCACTGTCTTAAGCTGGGGTTTGAAGCTGTAAGTGGTGAACGCCGATACATCCTCAGCAAAGACGATCTGCTTCACATTCAATTCTTCCCGGATGATATCCTGATAGAAATCATCAAGCACCTTCTCTGCCTTCACATACATAGTGCCGATAGGCTGACGGTTCTTGATATTGGCCGTATTGCGGGCTGCACGACCCATAACCACGATCTTCAACACTTCTTCCATGGACTCTTCCAGCTTCTGGTCGATCATGCTCTCATCCGCCGCCGGGAAATCGCACAGATGAATACTCTCCGACGCCTCCTTATCCACACTGCACACCAGATTCCTGTAAATTTCCTCTGTCATGAAAGGAATCATGGGCGCCGCACACTTACAGATGGTTACAAGCGCCGTATAAAGGGTCATATAGGCATTGATCTTATCCTGCTCCATCCCCTTTGCCCAGAAACGCTCGCGGCTTCTTCTCACATACCAGTTACTCATCTCGTCCACAAAGTTGTCAAGGACTCTTGCCGCCTCCGGAATCCTGTACTGCTCTAAGTGGTTGTCCACTTCTTTCACCGCCGTATTTAATTTGGACAAAAGCCATTTGTCCATAACAGGAAGTTTATCATATTCTAACTGATATTTGGCCGCATCAAACGCATCGATATTGGCATAGAGTACAAAGAAAGCATAGGTATTCCACAAGGTGCCAAGGAACTTTCTTTGACCCTCCTGCACGGCCTTTCCATGGAATCGGTTGGGCAGCCAGGGTGCTGAATTAATATAGAAGTACCAACGGATGGCATCCGCCCCGTAAGTTGCCAAAGCTTCAAAAGGATCTATCGCATTCCCCTTGGATTTACTCATCTTCTGCCCGTTCTCATCCTGTATATGTCCCAGTACAATAACATTCTCAAAAGGTGATTTATTGAACAACAGGGTAGACTCCGCTAACAGGGAATAAAACCATCCTCTGGTCTGATCTACCGCCTCGGAAATAAACTGCGCCGGGAACTGCTTTTCAAACAAGTCTTTATTCTCAAAGGGATAATGATGCTGTGCAAAAGGCATGGCGCCGGAGTCAAACCAACAGTCAATGACCTCAGGCACACGTTTCATGGTCTTGCCGCACTTCGGGCAGGTGCAGGTAATCTCGTCGATATAGGGTCTGTGCAGTTCCACCGTCTGTGCCGCCGGATTGCCGCTCATCTTCTCTAATTCGTCCCTAGAACCGATGGATTCCATATGGCCGCAGTCCTCACATTCCCACACATTTAAGGGTGTGCCCCAGTAACGGTTCCTGGAAATACCCCAATCCTGGATATTTTCAAGCCAGTTGCCAAAGCGCCCCTCACCGATGGACTCCGGAATCCAGTTGACCGTCTTATTGTTGGCCACCAGATCGTCTCTCACCGCCGTCATCTTGATAAACCAGGACTCTCTCGCATAATAGATAAGCGGCGTATCACAGCGCCAGCAGAAAGGATAATCATGCTCAAACTTGGGCGCGTCAAACAGCTTGCCCTCTTTATCCAAATCTTTGATGATCTCCGGGTCCGCATCCTTTACAAAGGTCCCTGCATAGGCCGTCTCCTCGGTCATATTCCCCTTGCCGTCCACAAACTGCACAAAGGGCAGGTCATACTTACGTCCCACCTGGGCGTCGTCTTCACCGAAAGCCGGCGCAATATGAACGATACCCGTACCATCTGTCATGGTAACATAGTTATCGCAGGTCACGTAGTGGGCTTTCTTTTTCTGCCGCTCCGCTTCCTTCCCGGCACAGGCGAAGAGAGGTTCATAGGCCTTATATTCCAGATCTGTGCCCACATATGTCTCTAAAATCTCATAAGCGGGAGTATCATCGGATGCCAGTTTGCCAAGCACGGTATCTAAAAGAGCCTGGGCCATATAATAGGTGTAGCCGTCTGCCGCCTTCACCTTCACATAAGTCTCATTCGGATTCACACACAGGGCCACATTGGAAGGCAGGGTCCAGGGCGTGGTGGTCCATGCCAGGAAATAGGCGTCCTCTCCCACTACCTTAAATCTGGCCACCGCAGAACGCTCTTTTACCGCCTTATACCCCTGCGCCACCTCATGGGAAGACAGCGGCGTACCGCAGCGCGGGCAGTAAGGCACAATCTTAAAGCCCTTATAGAGAAGGCCCTTGTCCCAAATCTGCTTCAGCGCCCACCATTCGGACTCAATAAAGTTATCATGATAAGTCACATAAGGGTCATCCATATCCGCCCAAAATCCCACAGTCTGGGAGAAATCTTCCCACATACCCTTATACTGCCACACAGACTCCTTACACTTCCCGATAAAGGGGTCCAGGCCGTACTCCTCAATCTGCTCCTTACCGTCCAAACCAAGAAGTTTCTCTACTTCCAGTTCCACCGGCAGACCGTGGGTGTCCCAGCCCGCTTTACGGGGCACCATATACCCCTTCATGGTGCGGTATCTGGGAATCATATCTTTGATAACACGTGTTAATACGTGCCCAATATGCGGCTTGCCATTGGCCGTGGGAGGACCGTCATAAAAAGTATACGTAGGCCCGTCTTTTCTGGCGTCCATGCTCTTCCTGAAAATATTATTCTCTTTCCAGAAAAGGCCTACTTCTTTTTCTCTGTCCACAAAATTCAGGTTCGTGTCAACTTTCTGGTACATCGTCTTCTTCCTTTCCTTCATAAAATATAGAAGCCCCGTCCTAAGTAAAAGGACGAGGCTATACTCGTTATACCACCTGTTACTTCCGTACCGGCCGCCTCATGAAACACAAAGCGCTCTATACGTCATCCCGTAACGGAGGATTTCCGTCGGTACTTACTTCTTTCACATCTGAAACAACTGTGAAACGTTCGGCCCGCGACTCGGAAGTGATTTTCCCTGATCTTCTACTCGTACCGGTCTTACACCCTCACCGGCTCGCTGTGACTTTCATAAATCAGCTACTGTCTTCTTCAACGTCTTTATAGTTGCCATTATAATTCCCTGAAATCGGGCTTGTCAAGCCTGGAAGTAATATTCCTTGAAGTAAATTCCTTCGGAATTAACTTCGCAATTTACTTCTCGAGGGCCGCTTCGCGGCCTCGGTCTCATCTCTGTACTCTTGCTCCGGCGCCGCCCATGACTGCTTCTACTTCTTTCTTACTCGCCATCGTGGTGTCTCCCGGTGTGGTCATCGCCAGCGCGCCGTGCGCCGCGCCGTAATTTACCGCGGTCTCGGCGTCGCCGGTTGTCATCAGGCCATAGATCAGACCGGAGGCAAAGGAATCGCCGCCGCCTACGCGGTCCATGATTTCCAGCCCTTTGTAGTCCTTCGCCTTATAAATCTCGCCGTCCGCCCAGCAGATGGCACTCCAGTCATTTACAGTGGCGGTTTTTACCTCCCGCAGTGTGGTGGCAACCACCTTAAAGTTCGGATACACCTGTGCCGCATGATTGATCATTTTCTTATAGCCGTCTAAATTCAGCGCCTTGAGGTTTGCATCATTGCCCTCAATCTCGAAACCGAGACAGGCCGTGAAGTCTTCTTCATTGCCAATCATCACATCCACGTATTTGGCTATTTCCTTATTTACTTCCTGCGCTTTCTCAAGACCGCCGATGGCGCTCCACATAGAGGGCCTGTAATTTAAGTCATAGGAAACCACCGTGCCGTATTTCTTGGCTGTCTTGATTGCCGCAAGCACTGTCTCACAGGACTGTTCAGACAGCGCCGCATAGATACCGCCCGTATGCAGCCAGCGCGCACCCAGTTCACCAAAAATATATTCGAAATCAAAATCTTCCGGGGTCGCTTTGGATATGGCTGTATTGGCGCGGTCAGAACACCCCACGGCGCCGCGGATGCCGAAACCCCGCTCCGTAAAATTAAGGCCGTTTCTGCAGATTCTGCCGATTCCATCTGTTTTCATCCACTTAATCAAAGAAGTGTCCACACCGCCCTGCAGGATGAAATCCTCCATCAACATACCCACTTCATTGTCGGCAAAAGCCGTGATTACGGCTGTCTTCATGCCAAAGCATCTGCGAAGTCCCCGGATCACATTATATTCTCCGCCGCCTTCTCCTGCGCGGAAGCTTCTGGCCGTCCGAATCCTTCCCTCACCCGGGTCCAGACGAAGCATCACCTCTCCAAGGGATACCGCATCATATTTACATTCCTTTTCCGGTCTTATATTCAGTTCCATTTCGTTCTCCTTTTTCCATTGTTTTATTTTCGTATAGATGCTGCCAGTTTCACGGCTTCTTCGGTCAGTTCTTTTATCTTACCGAATTCTCCGTTACGAATCATATCTCCCTTCACCATCCAGCTGCCGCCGCAGCAAAGAATCTTGTCATATTCCAGATATTCCTTTAGATTCTTAGCACTGATACCGCCGGTGGGCATGAATTTTACCGTGTTGTAGGGAGCCGCCATAGCTTTGATCATAGCCACACCGCCCGCCTGCTCGGCCGGAAAGAACTTCACCACCTTCATGCCGCGTTTAACCGCCTGCGCCAGCTCAGAGGGTGTGGTGCATCCCGGGAAAACCGGAATCTCTTTTCCCAGGCAGTAATCTACGATTTCCGGGTCAAATCCCGGACTTACGATAAACTTTGCGCCTGCCTTTACGGCCCGGTCCACCTGCTCTGTGGTCAGCACAGTGCCCGCCCCCACCAGCATATCCGGATATTTCTCACGCATCCGGCGGATAGATTCCTCCGCCGCCTCCGTTCTGAAAGTTACTTCCGCACAGGGCAGACCGCCCTCCGTCAACGCCTGTGCCAGCGGAAGCGCGTCTTCTGCGCCTTCCAAGACCACTACCGGCACCACGCCATATTCGTAAAACTGTTCGGCAATTGTTTTCATATCCATCATCCTCCTGTATTACATGTGCGTTTATTGTTCTGTTCTCACATCCCGTCAATACTCCAAATAGGCTCCCTTCATGGGACTCGCCGCATGTTCGCTGAACAGCCTGAGCACGCCCTTTTTGTATTTCGGTTCCCTGGGCTTCCAGTTCTTGCGCCGCATGGCAAGAACCTCCGCCACTTCTTCCATACTCTTTCGCTCCCCTGCAATGCCAATGATATTCAGCTTCCGCTCCTCTACATCAATTTCAATCAAGTCCCCTTCTTCCACAAGGGCAATCGGCCCGCCGTCTACCGCTTCCGGACTGCAGTGCCCGATCACCGGCCCGGTGGACGCTCCGGAGAAGCGGCCGTCCGTAATCAGCGCAATGCTCCTGCCCAGCTCCTTATCGCTGCTGATCGCCTCGGAGGTATAGAACATCTCCGGCATACCGCTCCCTTTGGGCCCTTCATAACGAATAAATACGGCGTCGCCCTTTTCCACCTTATGCTTTAAGACAGCATCCAGGCATTCCTCTTCACTGTCAAAGGGTCTGGCGCGCAAAACGGCTTTAAACATCTCTTTCGGACAGGCAGTGTGCTTAATCACGGCCCCCTCAGGCGCCAGATTGCCTCTCAGTATAGCAATACTGCCATCCGTTCCGATTGCATCATCGTAGGGACGGATAATGTCCTCCTTTTTCAAGGAGACATTGTAGCGTTTATTGAATTCCTGCAGCCACTTATCACATCTTTCATAAAAACCATTCTCTTTTAAGGCGTCCAGATTCTCTCCCAGGGTCTTTCCTGTCACCGTCATGACATCCAGATGAAGATGTTTCCTGATCTCCTCCATAATCGCCGGCACACCGCCTGCATAATAGAAACACTCCGCCGGCCAACGGCCTGCCGGACGCACATCCAGAAGATATCTGGCATTTCTATGCAGTCTGTCGAAAGTGTCCCCGGTAATTTCAAGCCCGAACTCATGGGCAATGGCCGGTATATGCAGCAGGCAGTTGGTACTGCCGGAAACGGCCGCATGTACAAGAATGGCATTTTCAAAACTCTCCATGGTAACAATATCGCCAGGACGCATATGGGGCATCGTTGCAAGCTTCACCGCCTGCATACCGGCTTCTTTTGCAAACGTAAGTAAATCCGGACTGGTTGCGGGCATCAAGGCGCTTCCCGGGAGTGCAAGTCCAAGCGCTTCCGCCATAATCTGCATAGTGGACGCCGTACCGATGAAAGAACAGGCGCCACAGCTTGGGCAGGCGTTACACTTCGCCCAGTTCAATTTCTCCTCATCAATCTCGCCGCGCTGGTACTTAGCGCTGTACATCCCAAGCTGCTCTAAAGTAAGCATCTCCGGTCCTGCATTCATAGTACCCCCAGGCACTACCACTGCCGGCACATCTGCCCTTGCCAGGCCCATCAGATTTCCCGGCATCCCCTTATCACAGCTCGCCAGATATACCCCCGCATCAAAGGGGGTGGCATTGGCATGAATCTCAATCATATTGGCGATCATCTCACGGCTTGCCAGACTGTAATTGATGCCGTCCGTCCCCTGGCTCTCACCGTCACAGATATCGGTACAGTAATAACGGGCCCCATATCCGCCAGCCTCCTCGATGCCTTTGCGCACTTCCTCCACCAGAATATGCAAATGTCCGCTTCCCGGATGGCTGTCGCCATAAGTACTCTCTATCATCACCTGGGGCTTAGACAAATCCTCCGGTTTCCAGCCCGTCCCAATACGAAGGGGGTCTAATTCCGGCGCCAGTTTACGCATCTGTTGACTCTTTAATTCCATTCTCTTTCTCTCCTTCCTGTTTTATCTGGGTTTTAACAACTTATGCAAAAAACGAAATGATAAGTGCTACCACAAATCCGGTTCCTCCCACCAGTGTCTCCATGATCGTCCATGTCTTTAAGGTGGTCTTCTCGTCCATCCCTACCAAAGATTTTACCAGCCAGAACCCGGAATCATTAAAGTGAGAACATACGGTTGCACCGCCTGCTACCGCCGCCGTCGTGCACGCCAAGTACAAGGGTGAAAAATCCGCTATGCCGGGCATTGCCGCAATAATGCCTGCTGCCATAGTCATAGCAACCGTTGCGGAACCCACACAGATTCTGACCAACGCCGCCACAATAAACGCTACCACGACGATGGGCAGATTTGCGGAGGATACCGCATTGCCTATCAGATCGCCTAAGCCCGAATACTGCAGCATATACCGCAGCACACCGCCGCAGGCAGTCACCAGCAGAATCAGCCCGGTAGGCTCCAATGATTTGGTCATAATGTTCTCCAAATCTTTCATCGTATAACCATGTTTCAAACCGAGAATAAACATTGCCGCAATGGTTGCAATGAGCAGTGCCACAAACGGTTCTCCCAAAAACCCGAAGATTGGCGCTAACCCGCTCAAGGCCGGTATCACGCCTGACACAGAATCCAAAATAATCAGTACCAGCGGAATCAGAATAATTCCTACGATCGTCCAGAAATTGGGAAGTTTGGATTCATCGAAATCCGCCTGATTGGCCACATGTTCCGGCACCGGAACCATATATTTATTACCGCAGATGGCGCCCCAAACAGGTCCCGCCACAATCATAGAGAAAATACCGCACAAAACGCCTACCATGATCACCCATCCAAGCTCTACATTCAGCATCGTGGCCACCAGCACCGGTCCCGGTGTGGGCGGAATAAACGCATGACCCACAGCCAATCCGGCAAGTAACGGAATCGCATAGAACAAGGAAGAACGATTCGTCCTCTTCGCCAGGGAGAACGCAAGGGGAATGAGGATGATCAATCCTGCGTCAAAGAATACGGGCATTGCGATGACCAAACCTGTAATCCCCAGCGCCCATGCCGCCTTCTTATCCCCAAACCATTTGACCATACTGACCGCCAGAGTCTGCGCCCCTCCCGAAGCCTCCAGAATCGCTCCAAACATAGAACCCAGACCTACCAGCAGAGCGATGCCCTTCAAAGTATTTCCGATTCCGTCATTCACCGCCGTGACAATATCCGCAAAAGGCATCCCAGCCCCAAGCCCAATCACAATCGCCCCAACCAAGATCGAAACCATCGCCTGTACTTTAAACTTAATAATCAGCAAGAGTAATACCGCAAGCCCCAGAATTGCTGCCAATACCAATCTGGTTGGATTCAATGCCGCAACTTCACCCGCCATAATTTGAAACCTCCTTCTCTTTTATATGAGTCTCTTCTATTTTTACTTTTTTGCACCCTTTTATAACATCTGACGTCTTATGTTATTATGGGAAAATTATATATTTTCCCTCATTTTTGTTCAATACATCTGATGTCTTTATTTCTCATTCTACCTTTTACACAAAAAAAGACGGAATTTATCCTCTAAATTCCATCCTCATTTGTGTATTATTACTATTCATTTTTATCAGTCGTCTGTAGAAGTATCTTATTTGTCTGATGTATTGCCTTTTTCCCGTTCTTCCATAATCTTCATAATCGTCTGGCGGTTATAAGTCAAATGCATCATCATAGCACATTTGGCGCCTACCGAATCACGATGCGCAATGGCATCCGTCACCGCCCGGTGTGTCTTAATCGTTTCCTCCATCAACATATGATGGGTCAGATTGGCGAACGTATAGACCGCCGTATTAATCACCGGCAGCAAAGTCTCCACCACCTGATTCTTGCTGCACCGGGCAATACAGGTGTGAAATTCTATATCCTTGCTGATATGATTGCGGCCGTTCCGATACAGGTATTCCGTCTCGTCGCACAACCGTTTCAGTTCCTTAAGTTCTTCCGCCGATGCGCTTCTGCAGGCCAGCGCCGCAATCTCCGGCTCAATCATAAGCCGTACTTCAAACAAATCCAAAGCCAGTTTGTATTTGTCCTCTATCTTGCCAAATCCCAGCGGGTCCACTTCAATAGAGTTGGTATTGATCACATAAGTGCCGGAGCCTCTGCGCACTTCCAGAATGCCCCGTGATACAAGCCCCTTCACCGCCTCTCTGATGGTGCTCCTTCCCACGCCAAACTGCTCCGCCAGCTCAAATTCGTTGGGCATTTTCTGTCCCGGTTCCACGGGCTTTTGCAGAATATATTTCATAAGCTCGTCCTCTGTCCGGGCACCCAGGGACTTCTTGCTCGTTTTTATCAGACTGTGCATAACCGTCTTTCTCCAATCGCTTCCATGCAGGCGCTACGTTTCAAAATACTTCTTATACTTTCCCTCATCCGCGTCAAAAAAGCAGAATCCTATGATTCCGCGCCCGGTATGAGCACCGATCGCGCAGCCTACTGTTCCCACCAACACGGACTTAGGATGTATTTCCTCCGCAATCATAGAGAGCATATAATCCCGCCCTTCCTCATCTTCTCCATGGCATAAGGCAACCCTCTGTTCCTCTAAATGCCAGCCGTTTTCCTTGGCATATTCTAACAGATAACGCAGGGATTTCTTACGCCCGCGCACAGTCTTTATCACCGAAAGTGCGCCCTTTTCATCCACAATCAGGACCGGTTTCATATCTAACGTCTCCGCCAGCGTACCCTTAAACTTCGTCAGCCTGCCGCCCTTGATCAGATAGGCCAGTGTGTGCACCGTGAACACATGCCGCACATGGGAAATAAAATAGTCCGCCGCCTCAATGAGCTCTTCCTTAGACGCGCCTTTTTCCAGCATCTCGACAAGCTTAGACACCACCAGCCCAAACCCGATGGACGCACATTTGGAATCTATGATCGTCAGATCAAAATCCGGATATTCCTCGCGTACCGTATCTTTCGCCACGTTAGCCGCATTATAGGTGCCGGCGATGCCTGTGGAAAAGCAAAGGTAAATGACGGTATCCCCGGCTTTGGCATAGGGACAGAAAGCGTCCGCAAACATGGCCGGATTGATATGGTATGTCTTTACGTCTCTCTTGATGTCATCCAAAATCCTATAAAATTCCCCGGTTTGAATCGTATCTCCATCGAAGTAATCCACATCGTCAATCACCACCGGCGTTGGGATGACATGCAGTTTATGTGCCCGGATATACTCCTTTGGCAGATCTGAGGCCGAATCCGTAATGATTCTAAGCATAAAAATGCACTCCTTCACAATGTTAACGTTCTTTACATTCTAGCATCTTAAAGGAGCACATTCAATGTTCTATTCCATTTTTATTTTTTATTTAGATTAAGTTATTCTCTTCTTTTACCATCTTTTTCTGTCTTTTGACAAAGACCGCTGCCCCTTAAAACCAAATCGGTTCCACCCCTTCATGCAGAGGCCGCATTTCATACTCCGGCAGACTGTCTAGCAGTTCTTCCAGACAAACTCCCGTGCTGCCCACCACATCATGGGCAAGGAGGATTACTTTTTGACGGCCAAGCGTTGAGTCCACACCATTGACAATCAACCTCTCGGGATTGGGATTTTTGACCGCGTCCTCCAAGCTGGCGTTCCAGTCATAATATAGGTAGCCTCTGGATTTCATCTCCTGTATGATAGCCTCTCCTGTTTCCTGGTTAAAGGCATTGACGCTGCCGCCCGGAAAGCGAAACAACTTTGTCTCCACCCCTGTCACCTCATAGATTGTCTGCCTGGCCTTTTCAAAATCCGCCACATAGCTGTCCACGCTCTCATACAGGGTTTCATAATCATGCCGGTCGCAGTGGATGCCAATGGTATGCCCCTCGGCCACAATCCTGCGCGCCATTTCCGGATGCTTTCTCACATTCTCGCCCACCAGAAAGAAAGTGGCCTTAATATTCCTGTCCCGTAGAATGTCAAGCACCTTCTGGGTATTTTCTTCAGAAGGCCCGTCATCAAACGTCAAATACATGGTCTTTGGATGGAAATAGTAGGAAACGCCCCGCACGATTCCGTCCGCGATCTGCTGCTGATACTCGGCAAGGCCAAGCAGCCTGCGTTCCGCTTTGTTTGTGAGAAATCCTGTCTCAATCAGACAGGCGGGCATGGTGGTGCTTCCTGTCACATGAAAATCCGCATCGCCCCGCAGCTGGCGTTTTGCTGCGCCCGTACTCTTTATGGTCTGCTGCTGAATCAGCTGAGCCAGTCTCTTGCTGTCACGCCCGGAATCATCTCCCGCATACCATACTTCCATCCCGCTTACGCCTGCGCCCTCATCCGTGGCATTCTGATGAATGCTGATATAGATATCAGCCCCCGCCTTGTTGGCCTCCTCTACCCGCTTCTCTTTCGGAACATAACTGTCAGCGTCCCTGGACATAAGCACCCGGTAACCTTGTTCTTCCAGTTTGTCCCGCACCAGCAAAGCAATGGCCAAGTTCAAATCTTTCTCCAAGACGCCGTCTCTGGCGCAGCCCTCGTCCGCACCGCCATGTCCCGGGTCCAGGTAAACAGTGGGAATATGCTTCGTCCCAGCCACTGCCCGGACAATCTTATCCACATCTAAAGCCGCCCTCTGCAGCACCGACGCCGGCTGTTTTGTTATCTTGCGAAGGGGTATCACAATCCCCCGGGCTTCTACGATGTAGATGTCCTCTATCGCCCCAGCCTCCATACCGGCGCCGCTGTCTGTCAGACACTCCGGCGGCACAGTCTTTTCGCCGGTCATCCATGCATTTCCCAGGCTCTCTGTGAGCACGCCAAGTCCTCCCGCCGCAGCAAACCGCATGGATATTGCCGCCGTAATGCAACCAAAACAAAGTATCATCATCCAAACATATGCCCGCCTGGACAAGCGTCTCTTTCTCTGCTCTCTAGTCTCATAACCGCAGACATATTCCCAGGTAAACGATGATTCTCCATACATATCCTGATGCGCCTCCTCAAACTCTTTTGTATACTTTCTAACATCAAGCATACAAAAGGGCTGCATCAGAATTTCATCTAAGTTGCATCAAAGTGTCATACTTTTTGCATCAAAGTTGCATCATCTTTTGTCGCATTTCGTCAAACCACACACAATCCCTTCTCTTTGGCACTGGCAGCAATGTTTTGTTCTATTTCTTCTCCATACAAACGCAGGGCGCGCAGTCCCATAACACATGCGCCCACCACAGGCTCATACTGGGCCTTCACCACCTCGGCTTCCGGTTCCTTCTCCTTGATCTTACAGAGAATCTGCCTGGTAAGATAATTATCTTCTCCCTTGAATACACTTCCCGCCAGTATGATTTTCTCCCTGTCCGGCATAAGTTCCATCTTGCGAAAACCCGCAAAGACAAAGGAAACCGTTCGATTGGCGAAAGCTTCTATCACACTGCAGGTTTCCCCGTCTCCCTGCCCTGCAAGCTTAAGAATCTCGGGCGTCAGATAACGGATTTTTCCGGAGAATCCCTCTTTTGTCATATACATATGAAGAAGCTGATCTACTGTATCTACACCGGCATATGTTAAGAACAAATCCGTCAGGGCCGTTTCCTGGCACAGTCCCATCTGGGCATCAAAGACTTTCCGTATGGCTCTCTGGGCCAGGCCACTGCCGCCCTGCATCATTTCTTCCATATAATCCCCAAAGACAAACTGCCGGCCTCTCTCGTCTATGATGGCCCCATTCATGCCGGTTCCCGCACACAAAACCATGCCGTGGGAAATCCCTCTTACCGTATAGAAAGCATTGATCATATCATTGCAGGCAATAATCCGTTCCCATTTCATCCTATCCCGCAGCGCCTCTTCCATCATCTTATCTTCTCCCGGCCAATCGATGCCGGAAACGCCGGCTGTCAGAAGCGAAATATCTTCCTGGCGGATGCCCGCCTGCTCCACTGCCAGCCCGGCGGCCTCTTCCATACGGTCTAACGCCGGTGAAACCCCGAAAATCGGAAAATAGGACCCCTTGACGAGGGCACTCCCAAGTATCCTTCCATCCTCACCCATAACGGCAGCTGCCGTCTTCGTTCCCCCTTGATCAATTCCCAAAAGATACCTCATCATCCGTCCCCCTTCTGTGAAAGTCAATTGCCTGTATGAATATGTAAAGCAACGTGTGAATCGATTTACATTTTCATCTCTATCATATAGATTTCACCCCTCCTTGTCAATCTCTTTTATTATTTTTATCCTTTTCACATGTATTTTACAATTTCATATTGACTTTTTGAAACACTATGCTACACTTTAAATGTAAAATTTGAAACATTAAAAACAATCCACTTACAACAAGGAGAACTGCCTATGGCAACCATATCCGAAATTGCCAGTGAGGCCAATGTGTCAAGAACCCTGGTTTCCAGAGTGCTCAACAACAAACCCGGTGTCAGTCAAAAGAACCGTCAAAAGATCTTGGAAATCATGGAGAAACACAACTATGTCCCCAACGGCCTTGCCCGGGCATTGGTACTGCAAAAGACCATGACCATCGGCGTTGTCATGGACGATCTTTGCAACGACTTCTTTTTCAACCTGATCAATGGGCTGCAGGACGCCGGGGAGGAACACGGCTATAATATGTTGTTTTGCAGCAGCCGCAGGGACACGGCCACCAGAATGAAATATGTGGACTATTTTTCCCAGGGGCGCACGGACGGCATCATTGCATACGGCAGCCACCGTCAGGATGAGGCCCTTTTTCGGGATATCGCCGCTAAGTCCGTCAACTGTGTCCTGATTGAAAGCAATCCCGCCGACTGTAAAGTAAATAAAATCCTGCTGGACAATTTTCACGGCGCCTACACAGCCACTGAGCATCTGATCAAACAAGGATACCGCAATATCCTGCATGTCACCAACGATATGAACTACGATGTATCCCTGGAACGGCTCAACGGCTTCGTTGCCGCCATGCACGATTACAAAATACCGCTCGGGGCCGACTCTATCCTTTATGCCGACTGTTACGAGAAGCTTGCCTATCAGCAGATGAAGCGGCTCCTTGCAGAGGGCAAAAGACCGGATGCCTGCTTCGCGGGAGCCGACAAACCCGCCTACGGCGTCCTGCGAGCCGCACAAGAAGCCGGACTTTCCGTCCCAAATGACCTTGCAGTAATCGGATTTGACGACGATACGCCGGTATCCAGGGACATCCTGTTCCCTGCCTTGAGCACCATGCGCCAGCCCCTTTATGAAATGGGAAAAGCGGGTGTGGAGCTTTTGCTTGCAGCGATTGCAAATCCGGGTAAAGAAGCGCAGACCAAGACCTTTGAAGCGGAACTTGTGCTACGGGATACTTGTCGCTAAAGGCCCCGCCGCAGACAGCCGTCTGGCTTTCCGGCTGCGGGAATAAAGATAAGAAATAAGAGGAACACATCATGACCAAGAGAGGTTTAAAAATTGCAACCATCGGGGGCGGTTCCAGCTACACGCCGGAACTGATCGAAGGCTTTATCAAGCGCATGGCATCCCTTCCCGTCAAAGATATTTATCTGGTAGATATTGAAGCCGGCAGAAAGAAGCTGGAAATCGTCACCGACCTGGCCCGGCGGATGGTCCAAAAGAGCGGCGCCGACCTGCAAGTACACGCCACCATAGACAGACGGGAAGCTCTAAAGGATGCCGACTTTGTCACCACCCAGTTTCGCGTAGGCAATCTGGACGCCCGTATCCGGGATGAGAAGATTCCCCTGCGCTATCAGAAAATCGGCCAGGAGACCACCGGCGCCGGCGGCTTTGCCAAAGCGCTGCGCTCCATTCCGGTCATCCTGGATATTTGTAAAGATATGGAAGAACTGTGCCCACAGGCATGGCTAATCAATTTCGCCAACCCTTCCGGCATCCTGACCGAAGCGGTGTTAAACCACACCGCTGTGAAAGCCATCGGACTGTGCAACTGCCCCATCAACATGATCAACGATATGGCGGAGAAATTTGCTTGTCCTGTAGAAGATGTTTTCTGCGATTTCGTGGGCATCAATCATCTCATTTGGGCTAAGAGGGTCTTAGTGCACGGACAGGATGTGACCATGGAGGCCATCCATAAGATCTGCTCTGACTCCGCCAAAGAAATCATGGCTAACATCCCGGAGATTCATTATGACCCCGTTTTCCTGAAATCTCTGGGCATGGTGCCGGTAAGTTATCTGAAATATTACTATATGCAGCCGGAAATGCTGGCGGAATGTATCAAAGACGCCGAGACAAAAGGCTGCCGCGGCGAAGTGATCAAGAAAGTGGAGAAAGAACTGTTTGATCTGTACAAGAATCCGGAATTGGACCAAAAGCCCCCGCAGCTTGCCTCCCGGGGCGGAGCGCGCTACTCCGACGCCGCCTGCTCCCTGATCGATTCCATCTATAATAACAAAAAGGACATCCAGACTGTGAATGTCCTAAACTGCGGCACCAACGCAGACCTGCCCTATGATGCCGTAATCGAGCGAAACTGTGTGATCGATGCAGACGGCGCACACCCCCTGCATATCGGGCATACACCCCTTGCCATCCGGGGACTCTTACAGAATGTGAAGGCCTATGAGCAGCTCACCATCGAAGCCGCCATTTACGGAGATTACAACAAAGCCCTGCAGGCCCTGACCATTCATCCCCTGGTTAATTCTGCCTCCACAGCCCGCAGCATACTGGATGATATTCTGGCAGAGAGTGAAGCCTATCTGCCCCAGTTTCAGCACGGAGGAAGGTAACCGCAGGCCTGAAAGTTTCCGCCTTACTTGGAAACTTTCAGGAACAATTCATTGATGCCCTCATAGAACCCCACCGTGACCACCGTCTGGCCATTCCCCATGCCCACGAATACATATTTGCGGAAATAGGGAGTGGTCTCTAAGAGGGGATTGTCAGACTCATAGGGCACCGGAGCGCTTAATCCCATATATTCCGCCCAGGCCGCCACAAGCCCGTCCGCATCAATATCCTCCCACAGAAGCGGTGTGCGCACATAGAATTCATAAATCTTCCCGTCATCCGCATCAATATAGGCATCCATCAGGCGGTTTTCCTTATCCGCGTTTTTCTGGGAATTGGAAAGACTCATCTTCCAAACCGCCACATTGTTACGGGGCTCCAACACATCAATGGCCGAATACAGCGTGACATTATAGGAAGACACATCCACTTGCTTTACTTGTTCCGGCAGGATTCCCTTTTCCTTGAGCATATCCAGTCCTTCGTTGCAGGCGGCAAAAATCTGTTCGTCCGTAATTTCCTTGCCGGAAGGTCCTCTGCGGTTCACCACGAAAGCATAAGAGCCTTCCAGCTCCTGGTATTCCACCCCTGTATCCGCCGCCCGCGCCATGGCGTTTAACTCACTCTCCGGAAGCGTCTGGCTGCTCAGACAGCAGGACAGGATATAAAGCTTTTCGTTACCGTTCATCTGATAGCGGTAACCCTCTCCGGCATTTTCCACATTCTCCGTATGCGGTCTGTCCAGAATTCCCTGGTCTTTGTACCGGGCCAGCGTTTCCGGCCCCCATATGGAAATGACCATGGCAAAGGCCGCAATCACCGGAAAGGCCAGATAGTATATCTTACTCTTCATAAGTTCCTCTATTCTTCTTTGCAGGAAGGACGAAACTAAAACAGGAACCTTCCCCGACTTTACTCTCGATCTGTAACTGGCTGTGGTGTATCTTCAAAATCTCCGCACACAGCGCCAGTCCAAGACCTGCGCCGTTCTTGCTCCTGGCCCTGGACTTATCCACCATATAAAAGGCTTTGACAATCTTATGCAGCTCCGCCTCCGGTATACCGATGCCATAATCTTTCACAGCTAACCGGTAGCCATCTTCTGCCGCCTGCCCTATGACTTCAATCACACCGTCTTTCCCAAAAGCGCCCCTCTGGGCCTCTGCAGCCGCCCCATCCTCCGCCTGGGGCGCGCCGTCCGTCTTCGAAGCTGCCGCGGGCGGCTCTGAGGCCTTACAGGCATTGTCGATCAGATTCACCATGACTGTCTTGATCAGATTGGCCTCCGCCCACACATCGGCCTCCTCATATTGAAAGCGGATAGCAAACTTTCTTTTCTCCGCAAACATTTCCTCCAAATACGTAAACAGTTCCCGCACCGGAATCTCCTGTAAATCCGCCTCTTCCTGCTTGGCCACGATGATATCCAAGAGCCGGAAAGACATGGCTTCCAGACGCTTTCCCTCCGTATAAATATAATTGGCTGACAGAATACTCTTCTCCTCATCCAGCTTGTGGGAGCGCAGCATATCCGCATAGCCGATGATGGCCGTCAGGGGCGTTTTCAATTCATGGGCAAAGGCTCCCATAAACTCTTCCCTGGCCTCAATCTCTTCTTCCAGCTTACTGATGTTTTCCTCCAGCGCATTGGCCATCCCATTAAAATCCCTGGTGAGCTGCCCCAGCTCATCCTGGCTGATCTGTCTGGCCCGGTAAGCATAATCTCCCGCCGCCATTCTCTTTGTGGCCTTGGTCAACAGAAGAATGGGTTTGGTCAAAAGAGAGGCGATTACCAGCATAATGACCATTCCAGTTAACAGCATAACCACCGTCACCTTGCGGTACAGAGAAAAGCCCATGGCACGCTCCGTAAAGACGCCAGTCACATTCTTCATGGTTTCCAGGAAAAGAATCCTGTCCAGCGCATTGATCGACACACAGGTATGCACATAATAACTGTCTTGTTCATTAATGATACGATAGGATTTGGTATGTTGGTTTGTCTGTGGAAGCAGGCCCTCATCCGCCGTAAACCCATCGCTGGTATACAGAATCGTTTGCTCCTCATCCGCTATCCTGAGAAGGCGGCCGCCGCTTTGTCCCCCCGTTTCCAGTTTGGAGGCAATCTCCTCCACCACGCTGTCCGGCAGAACACTGTATTTGAGCGGTACATTCAAAGCCGCCGTCTCAAAGGCAAAGCTTAAAATACTGCTCTCGTCAAGAGCCTGCCCCACCTCTCTTTCCAGAGAAGTCTCAAACACATAGTTGACGAAGTAAAACCCGCTGAATCCCAGCGCCAAGGCCAGCACAATCATGGTAGAAAGCACTAATTTAATTGAAAATTTCATTCCTGCACCTCTAAACGATAGCCCACCTTATACACTGCCACCAGATTATGCTCCCAGCCAAGTTTCTTCCGCAGGCGCTGGACATGCAAATCCAGCGTGCGGCTGTCCGCAAAGTACTCTCCTTCCCAAACCTTTTCATACAGAGTCTCCCGAAACAAGGCCACATTTTTATTTCTCATAAATAGAAGCAAAAGACCAAATTCCTTGTTGGTAAGTTCCACAGGCTGTCCCGCCCTGGTGACTCTGCGGGCATCCACATCCACCTCCACATCCCCGGCCGCAAGCCGCTGTTCCGCCTTGTTATACCGGCGAAGCACCGCTTCTACCCGTGCCACTAACTCCACCACGTCAAAAGGCTTCACCAGGTAATCATCCGCACCCAGCTTAAGACCTTTCACCCGGTTCTTGACCTCATGTTTGGCGGTGATAAAGATCACCGGAATCCCCAGAGGTCTTATGTACTCCATCACATCATAGCCGTCCGCTCCCGGCAGCATAATATCCAAAAGAACCAGATCAAACGCTTCTTTCTCTATCAAATCGATGGCTTTCAGCCCATCCTGCACCGACGTGCAGTGATAGCCCGCAGAAGAAAGATTTAAGTCTATCAAATCACAGATTGGCTTCTCGTCGTCCACAATCAGTATCCTAATCATTTGTCGTCTGCCACCCCCAGTAGGCACGCGCCTTCTCCACCAGTATCTCCATGGTATCTTCATCCCCGCACCGGTATGCGTCCCTGATCTCCATATCCGGAACAAAACCCCCGGTTCTCTGGTAATAAATGCGGTAATCACTCTCAATCAGCAATTCTCCGCCCTCGCCCTCATAACTGTATCTGGCCAAAATCACAATATCTTTCAGACCATCCCCGTCGATGTCCCTGCAGGTGACCCCCTTGAGCGCATAGAGATTATCGTATTCCCCCATGGGCTGCAGCACGGATACGATATCCCCCTGCTCATTCACCAGATAGATCATAAACACATCATAATCCGCAATCCGATAAGTCCCCGGCGTTACCTGCAGCTTTCCCAGCTTGCCAAAAGTCCGGAAATAACACTGCTCGTTGATCACCCAGAATCCGTTTTGCTGCAGCTCCCGCAGTGTGGACGCCGTATACAGAAATTCCGTGGAATTCCCGTCCCTGACAAAGGCTATGATGGACTCTGCGCTCTTATTCATGCCAAAACGATTTATTTTATCCGATATTCTATAATCCCTGTAAAAGCCGTCCCCGCTCCTGTTTTGAAAAAGCACATCCCCCACCTTGTAGGTCTTGCCCGTATAGGCCTCGTTCTCATTGACACAGGAAGTGATCAGGATGATATCCAAAAGGCCGTCCCGGTTCAAATCCTGAAAAGAAACCGCCGCAATAGACTGTATCGGCTGTCTCATGCGCCCGGTGACACAGTGATTGGTCTCTAACTGTTCTGTACGGTAGAGAATCTGCCCCTCAGCATCCACAAGAAACAGTGCCAGCCGGTTATACTGCTCATCAAAGGCCGGCACCATAAAAAGACTGTCTTCCTCATCCGGATAAAGAGCAAAGATCTGATCTTCCACCACGCGGAAGCCGCACGCTTCTATGCCATCCCGGTCCGGAATGGACATCAGACGCTCATAATATGCCTCATACGCTCCAAGCACAGTACCATTCTCCGCTTCTGTCGGTGCCGCCTGTACCGTATAAGCCAGCAGCGGACAACACAGCAGTGCCATAAACAGCACAAATGCAATTCTGTATCTACACCTGTTCATTGGTCATTCCCATTATGATTGACTCATCTGGTCAAGAAGCTGTATCTTGATATCATAAAGCCTGCTGGACAAATCCACATACACCCTATGGGGATTCACCAGACGCCTGGTCTCATCCCAGAGAGTCTCCTGCTCTTTCTTACAATATGCCTGGATATCCATCACCTTCGGGGAAGTATAACAACACTCGCCATTCTTGAACACCTGTACCATCAAATCTCTCAGAACATAACTGCCCGGCGCAAGCTTCGTCTTCTTCCAGGGCTCCATGGGGTCAAACAGCATAAGAGGCTCCTTCTCGTCGAATACTTCGTCCACCAGACAGATCAAGTCGGCCTTAATCTTCCCGCTCTCTTTCTCATACACACGATACACCGTCTTATTGCCCGGGTTCGTCACTTTCTCTGAATTTTCAGAAAGCTTGATCTTCGGGATGAACTTGCCGTCCTTGCCCATAATAGCCGCCAGCTTGTACACACCGCCGAAGGACGGGCAGTCCTTGGAGGTAATCAGATGGGTTCCCACACCCCAGGAAGTAATTTTAGCTCCCTGGTCTTTTAAGCTCTGAATCAAAAACTCGTCCAGGTCGTTGGACGCAGAGATCACCGCATCCGGAAATCCCGCCTCATCCAGCATCTTTCTTGCCTTCTTGGAAAGATAAGCCAGGTCGCCGCTGTCCAGGCGGATTCCATAAAATGTAAGTGGAATCCCCGCCTCTCTCATCTCTTTGAAAACCCGGATTGCGTTGGGCACACCGGACTTTAAGGTATCATAAGTATCCACCAGCAAGATGCAGGCCGAAGGATACATATCCGCATAGGTCTTAAATGCCGTATATTCATCCGGGAAACTCATAATCCAGCTGTGAGCGTGGGTGCCTTTCACCGGCACATCAAACAGCTGCCCGCAGAGCACATTGGAAGTTCCCACACATCCCCCAATGACTGCGGCTCTCGCGCCATAGGTTCCCGCATCCGGTCCCTGGGCCCGGCGAAGACCAAACTCCATGATGCCGTCCCCCTGGGCTGCATAACAGACCCTGGCCGCTTTCGTGGCAATCAGACTCTGATGATTGACAATATTTAGAATCGCCGTCTCCACAAGCTGCGCCTGCATGATTGGTGCGATCACCTTCACCAGCGGTTCTCTGGGAAATACCACCGTCCCTTCTGGAATGGCATAAATATCTCCGGTAAATCTGAATGTCTTCAGATACTCCAGGAAATCCTGGTCAAAGATGCCAAGGCTTTTTAGATAAGCAATATCTTCCTCCTCAAAATGCAGCTCCCTGATATACTGAATCAGCTGCTCTAATCCCGCTGCAATGGCAAAGCCGCCGTCACAGGGATTATTACGGTAAAAGGCATCAAAAATCACCGTTTCATTCTGATCCTTATTCTTAAAATATCCCTGCATCATGGTAAGCTCGTACAGGTCGGTAAGCAGTGTCAAATTCTGTCTGTCCATGGTTTTTCCCTCCATCACCGGACGTGGCGTTTTCTCTTATTTTTTGGTAAAACCTCCATCAGTGCCGGAATTCATAAAACAAATCCCGTACCTATCATACACCCTTTTATGTAAATAGAAAAGTGTTTTCCTATGAATAAAAGCTGTCGTCCGACCCTTTACAGTCATGACGACAGCCTGTTTTATTGTTCCATCTGCCTGCCCAAGAACCCCGCCGCAGATTGAATCAGCTTCTGTTCTACCTCTCCCATCTTGGATTTGTGATCTGTCTCCAAAAGGATGACCGACCCGATCACATCCCCCTCACAGATAATCGGGCTGATGGCCTCATGATGAAACTCATCCGCATCGGTACTGACCTGAATAAAATTCCTGTCTCCTTTCGCTGCCACCAGGCTTTCTCTGTGATTGATCTTTTCCTCCAATTCCCTGCTGATGGATTTCCCCAGCAGGTTCTTCATCCCGCCGGATACCGCGATGAACTGATCTCTGTCTGAAATCATCGCAATATGTCCCGACACCTGCGCCATACTCTCCGCATACTGCTTTGCAAAGGTGCCCATCTCGCCTATGGGGGAATATTTCTTTAAGATAATCTCACCCTCCCTGTCCGTAAAAATTTCCAAAGGGTCCGATTCCCTGATGCGCAGCGTCCTGCGAATCTCCTTGGGAATCACAATACGTCCCAGATCATCTATTCGTCTGACTATACCAGTTGCTTTCATATCATATAACCTCCATCTGCCAATCATAATCGTAGTGTAGCTTTCTCTTTTCTTTATCTCTACGTTTTTACTATTATTTGTAAAGCAGGAAATTATATGCACGGAAATCAAGATTTTACAATTTCAAATTTGGCAGGCGGCTTTTTCTTCTATTTCCGTTCTTCCTTCTGCCGTTTTGCCACCACCACAAACCGCCCATCCTCCACATGGTAAGCACAGGTGGACAGGGTTATAAACTGATCGCCAAACTGTGCCTCCACGCCCGTATCGTAGAGAGAAAGGGCTTTGATATTCTCATAAAAATCATCAAATTCCTCTTCTGTATCCGCTTCTTAGAACTGATAATATCGAAACACATCCTCCGCCTGGTCATAAACCTGAGAACGAAAAACCGCTATGATCTCATAAGTCCTCTTTTCAAAAAGGGAATCAAAGCGTATAAGCGGATGCTCTCTGTAAAACCCTTCTTCCAGATACAAATCCAGCTCCCCAAACATGGAGCCGTCTTTCATATTATGCCCATATACGACAAAATTTGTGCCCTTGTCTATATCCGCCCGGTTTCTCACATAAAGACACCCATATTTGCTTTCCTGTCCATAAAAATCGTGATGCAGATAATACTCGTCGTCTTCCCCTTGCATCACCGGATAATCAATCTTGGTGCCCTCAACAGAAAGCCAGCCTGCCATGTCTTCGTTTTCTTCATATAAGCCCGCATATTCCTCCAATACGGCAACTTTATCTTCCCCCATCCGGACTTCTTCTGCATCCTTACCTTCCGCGGCGCTGTCCGCTAAATCCCCATCCGCCTTCTCGCTTTCCTGACCGCCTTTTGGCAGTTCCTTTGCAGGCTTTCCATTCTCCCGCTCATTTTCCGCCCGCTTAAGCTGTTCTAACAACGCCTCCTTCTGTGCCTTATGCCTGGCTGACAAGGCATACTCCCTCCCGATCAAAACCAGGCAGATGACCACCACCGCCAGCAGAACTGCCCTTATACGTCTGCGTA
>CAJUFU010000001.1:5354-77171 GCA_910585555.1 uncultured Lachnospiraceae bacterium | reverse complement strand
CCTACACTCTTTCCCTACACGACGCTCTTCCGATCTTGCGTATCTTCTTATTTTTCATAAGCCTCTTTCCATGCCCTGACATCTTAAAACCCACTTAACAAAAATCGGCAAATTATCACATCCTCATCCATTTCCAGATGCGCTCCTTCTCTTTATAATATAACCAAAGAGCGCAAAAAACAATGTCAGAAGCGGACAGCCGCTTCGGAACGGGGGAGTATTATGCAATACGGACATTTTGATGACCAAAACAGAGAATACGTGATTGACAGGGTGGATCTGCCCTGCTCTTGGACGAACTATCTGGGAGTGGAAGATATGGCCGCAGTGGTCAATCACACAGCCGGCGGCTATCTGTTCTACAAGACACCGGAATATCACCGTATCAGCCGCTTTAGAAGTAACGCCATCCCTATGGACAGGCCGGGCTTTTACGTATATATTAGAGATAACGAGACAAACGACTACTGGTCCATTTCCTGGCAGCCTGTGGGCAAGCCGCTTGCTGACGCCAGATACAGCTGCCGCCACGGCATGTCCTACACCGTGTACGAATGCGAATATCAGGACCTCAAAGCTTCCCAGACCATGGTGATTCCCCGAGGGGAAGCCGTACAGCTATGGGATGTGAAAATAAAAAATACAGGAAATACGCCAAGGCGTCTCAGTGTGTTCTCCTATCTAGAATTTTCCTTCCATCATATTATGATCGACAACCAGAATTACCAGATGAGTCTCTACTGTGCAGGCTCTTCTTATGAGGACGGCATCATCGAAGAAGATTTGTTTTATGAGGAAGAGGGTTATCAATATTTCACCATGAACATGACCCCCGACGGGTTCGACTGTATGAGAGACCGTTTCCTTGGTACATACAATACGGAGACAAACCCTGCCGCCGTCTCATTGGGCAAGTGCTTTTCTTCCCAGGAAAAAGGCGGTAACCACTGTGGCAGTCTGCAAAAAGACCTGACCCTTGCACCCGGGGAAGAAGCCCGTATCATCTTCATGCTGGGAGAAGGAAGACGCGCCGATGGAAAACGCATCCGTGCGAAATATAAAAATCCGGCATCCGTGGACCAGGTCTATAGGGATTTGAGGCAATACTGGGAAGACAAATTCTCGAAACTGCAGATTCAGACCCCCAGTGCCGCCATGAATACCATGCTCAACACCTGGACCCTGTACCAGTCGGAAATCAACGTCATGTTCTCCCGCTTTGCCTCCTTCATCGAGGTGGGCGGACGAGTGGGCTTAGGCTACCGGGATACCGCCCAGGACGCCATGACGGTTCCCCACTCCAATCCGGACAAGTGCAAGGAACGCATCGAACAGCTTCTGCGGGGCTTGACCAGCGAAGGGTACGGTCTCCATCTCTTCCAGCCGGAATGGTTTATGGAGAACAAGGGTGCCAAACCTTTTCAGTCACCCACCGTCATACCGGAGCCCGACAAAGACAACATCATTCACGGCCTCAAAGACGCCTGCTCTGATGACGCGCTCTGGCTGATCGGCTCTGTGGTAGAATATATCAAAGAGACCGGAGATATTTCCTTTGCCGACAAAAAGCTTCCCTACGCAGACACCTTCCTTGCCGGAAGCAAAGAGACGGAGACTGTCTACGAGCACCTGAAAAGAATCCTGGATTTTTCTGCGAAACAAGTAGGTTTGACCGGTATCTGCAAAGGGCTTAGGGCCGATTGGAACGATTGTCTGAACTTGGGCGGCGGCGAGAGCGCCATGGTCAGCTTCCTGCACTACTGGGCGCTGCAGCATTTTATTGGGCTTGCTGCCTATCTGGGCCAAACAGAGGATGCTGCTTATTATACGCAGATTGCAGACCAGGTAAAAGAAGTCTGCAATAAGGAACTCTGGGACGGTAAATGGTTCATCCGGGGCATCACTGCCAAGGGCAGAAAAATCGGCACGCAAGAAGATTTGGAAGGGAAAGTACACTTAGAGTCCAATGCCTGGGCAATCCTTTCCGGGGCCGCCGACGGGGAAAAAGCAGATCTGGCGCTGGCCGCCATAGATGAATATCTCTACACCCCCTATGGCCTCCTCTTAAACACCCCCTCTTATACAGTGCCCGACGATGATATCGGCTTTGTCACCAGGGTGTATCCGGGGCTAAAGGAAAACGGCGCCGTCTTCTCCCATCCCAATCCCTGGGCCTGGGCAGCGGCCTGCACCAGGGGCAGGGGAGACCTGGCTATGAAATTCTACAACGCCCTCTGTCCTTATCTGCAAAACGACAGGATAGAGATAAGAGAGGCGGAACCTTACTCCTACTGCCAGTTCATCGCAGGCAAAGACCACAGCGCCTTTGGCAGGGCAAGACATCCCTTTATGACCGGTTCCGGCGGCTGGGCTTATTTCGCCGCCACCAGATATATCCTGGGCATCCGGCCGGATTACGACTGTCTGATCATCGACCCTTGTATTCCGGCGGACTGGAAGGCGTTTCGCGCTTCGCGCATCTTCCGCGGCGCCAAATACAATATCCGGGTAAGTAATCCTGACGGCGTGATGAAAGGCGTCGCACAAATCCGCGTGGACGGACAGCCCACAGACAGGATTCCCATCATGCCTGCGGGCAGTGAACATGATGTGGAAGTCCTATTAGGCAGCACAGAGTAAACGCTATGAACGAAGAACAAACTTTTAGAGAAGCCAAACAGAAGGAACGCCGTAAAAGTTCCGGAACGGAGGATAACATGATACAATTTGGTACTGGCGGCTGGCGTGCCGTGATCGGAGATGGATTTACCAGAGAAAATATTCAGATTTTATCCAGAGCCATCTGTGATAAGATGCGGGAGGAAAATGTAGTCGAGGACGGCATTGTCTTAGGTTATGACAGACGCTTTCTCTCCAAAGAAGCAATGCAGTGGGCTGCGCAGGTATTTGCCAAAGAGGGCATCAAAGCCTATCTGATCAACAAATCCGCCCCCACACCCCTTGTCATGTTCTATGTGATGAAGCATCAATTCCACTACGGCATGATGATTACTGCCAGCCACAATCCGGCCATCTACAACGGCATCAAGGTCTTCACCTACGGCGGCAGAGATGCGGATGAAGTACAGACGGCAGAGATTGAGAGATATATCAATGAAGTGACCGACATACCGGTGGACGATCTTACCTACCAGGAAGGTCTTGACCAGGGCCTGATCGAAGAGATTTATCCCCTGAATGAGTATCTGGACAGCATCATTGATACGATAGATATGAATAAGATCAAGAAATGCGGCCTGCGCGTCGCTCTCGACCCCATGTACGGTGTCAGCGAAACTTCACTGAAGACCATCTTGATGACTGCCAGGTGTGAGGTAGAGACCATTCACGAAAGACACGATACTTTGTTCGGCGGCAAACTGCCTGCCCCCACGGCACAGACGCTGCGCGCCTTACAAAACTATGTGATCGACAGGCGCTGCGATCTTGGTATTGCCACAGACGGAGACGCGGATAGAATCGGCGTGATCGACGACAAGGGCAATTTCCTTCACCCCAACGATATTCTGGTACTGCTGTACTACTATCTGGTAAAATATAAGAAATGGCACGGCGCCGCCGTCAGGAATATCTGCACCACCCATCTTTTGGACAGGGTAGCGGAAAGTTTTGGAGAATCCTGCTACGAAGTGCCTGTGGGATTTAAACACATCTCCGCTAAAATGTTCGCCACAGACGCCATCATCGGCGGCGAATCCTCCGGCGGCATGGCCGTGCGGGGACACATTAAGGGCAAAGACGGCATCTACGCTTCCGCACTTTTGGTGGAGATGATCGCTGTGACCGGTATGCCGCTTTCACAGATTATGGAGACCATCCGCAAAGAATACGGCGGCATGGCTTTAGAAGAGAGAGATTACCGTTTCAGTCCCCAGAGGAAGATTGAGATTCACAAACAGCTCTTAGAAGACAAAGAACTGCCACAGATCCCTTATGAGATTGACCGCATTTCTTACCTGGACGGCCTTAAAATTTACTTAAAAGACGGCGGCTGGATATCCGTCAGATTTTCAGGCACAGAACCTCTTCTTCGCATCTTCTGCGAGATGCGTAACACGCGCGATGCGGCGGCATTCTGCGAGCTTTTTGAAGAATATCTGTCTTTAAAGTAACTGCCGCAGTACCTGCATCTGACACAGCAGGAAACACGGGAATACAGACAGGAACAACGCTATGAATAGAAAAAACGAACAATACACACAGAAAAAATCACTTAGATGGAGCATGGTCAGAAGACTGCTGTTTGGGTGGTTTTTTCCGTTACTCATGTTGATTCTCATGATGATATTAGTGATTACCGGTAACCTCTATCGTCAAGTGGAACATACCATACAAGCTTCCATGGAAAAGACCGCAGACATCATGCAGATACAGCTCAAAGACTGCGAAACTGCCTCTAAGAACGCCTCCTACATGGGTGAAATCTTCAAATTATATACCGCATATCTAAAGGATGAAGATCAGGACACCTTCGAAAAATACACAGGAAGATTCTTAAGTCAGCAGTACGCTTATAACGACAACTGTAAATCCGCGCACCTTGTGATATTGGGCAGGGAAGACATCCGCTGCTATGCACTAAACAACCGTAACGGCGCGGGCTACCAGGATGTTGTTTTCTTTCAATCCAAAGCACGGGATCCCATCCTTGACGTGGCCCGGACGCTGGACACCGGCACCACACTGGTATGCGTGGAAGAAAAACTATATATGATCAGGAACCTGGTAACGCCCAAGTTTATGCCCTATGCCGTGCTGGCACTGGAGTTGGACGAAGAATCCCTGATGCAGAGCTTTCCCGGCATATGGGGATATACGGGCGTCAGTCTGTACTGGAACGGTGAACTGGTAAATTCCACAGACAATAAAACCCCGAAAACCCTGCCCGAAAACATAGAAAAACAGTTAAACGATACCAATACCTCCTATGAGCACCGCCCCGGGCCTTTCTCCTATATCCACCACCAGATAGACACATACGGCGGCGCCCTGGTCCTTTCTGTCAGCCTGGACAATCGTATCATCCACGCGGAGACCACTACCATGCAGTATCTTTTCCTGCTGTTGCTCATTTTTATGATACCCCTTGTGATTCAGATGATGCGCTTTTTCCACAAAAAGGTGACCGTGCCTTTGCAAGATCTGATCACCGGGGCGGATGCCGTCCGGGAAGGAAATCTGGGCATACAGATAGAAAATCTGGAAGACAACCGGGAATTCTATCATGTGAAAGACTCTTTTAACCATATGTCACTGCAGTTAAAAAACCAGTTTGATAAGATTTATCTGGAAGAGATTGCCCTGCGGGACGCCAAAATCATGGCCCTGCAGTCCCAGATCAATCCCCATTTCCTAAACAACACCCTGGAAATCATCAACTGGGAGGCACGGCTGAATGGGAACTATAAAGTGAGCAGTATGATAGAAGCCCTGTCCACCATGCTTGGCGCCACCATGAACCGCAAGGAAGCACAGTTTCATTCCATTGCGGAGGAGATGGCCTACGCCGATGCTTACCTGTATATTATCGCCCAACGTTTTGGCACCAAATTCCAATGTACAAAGCACATCGATGAAAGACTTATGACCATTCAGGTGCCCCGGCTGATCATCCAGCCCATCGTGGAAAATGCAGTAGACCACGGTATGGACATCTCCACAAAGGGCTGTCTGGAAATCCGCCTTTACGAGAGGCATGACGGTTATCTGTGCATAGAGGTGGAAGATAACGGGCGGCTGACCAAAGAGGATAAAGATAAAATAGACAAACTGCTCTCAAAAGATGCAAGCCTGACCGGCGAGAAGAGAGTCAGTCTCGGCATCCGTAATGTTGACCAAAGACTCAAGATGATATACGGTGATGATTGTGGATTATTCATAACCGGAAGTGAGCAAGAAAATACAATCAGCACAATATTGCTCAAAACAGAAATGCCAAACGAGCAATAAAAGGCAAAAAAGGACAATACCAACAATTACCCTTTGTTTCTGAAACAGGTATGATATAGATGTAACCAAACAAAAGAAACAAAAAGGGAGGATAAATAATGAAAAAGAGAATGATAGCGGCAATGCTCGCAGGCATCATAGTATTATCTGTCACCGCTTGCGGTAACAGTGCAGCAGACACCGGTTCCAATGCACCGGCACAGACCACAGAGAAAGCGGACACACCAGATACCGCTCAGGAGGCGCCGGCAGAGACACCGGCAGAATCTGCAGGCCCGGTGGAACTGACCGTTACCACCACATTTGCAGGTGAGGACACCAACGCACAAAATTACAAGGACGCAGTGAAAGCCTGGGAGGAGCAGACCGGCAACACCATCGTGGACACCTCCGCAACTGCAGACGAAACCTTTAAGATGAGAATAGCCACAGACTTTGAGACCGGTTCGGAACCGGATGTACTGTTCTTCTTCAACGGCGCTGATGCCAACAGCTTCATCGAAGCAGGCAAGGTATTATCCCTAGATGAAATCCGGGCGGAGTTCCCTGAATATGCAACTAACATGAACGAAGATCTGATTCCCGGCTCCCTGGTGGATGACAAGAAATACGCAATTCCGGTAAACGGTTACTGGGAAGCAATGTTTGTCAACACAGAGATTTTGGAAGCCGCCGGTGTAGCAATGCCCGGAACGGATTACACCATGGATATGTTCAAGGAAGACTGCGAGAAAATCAAAGCGGCAGGCTATACCCCAATCGCGGCGGCACTGGGCAACATTCCTCATTATTGGTGGGAGTTCGCCATCTTTAACAACCAGTCTCCGGATACCCATCTGGAAATCCCGGAAAGTCTAGATGATGCCAACGGCCAGGCGTGGGTTGCCGGGATGAACGACATCAAAGAACTGTATGAGCTGGGATACTTCCCTGACAACACCCTTTCCGCAACAGACGATGAGACTTTTGCCATGTTCACGGACGGTAAAGCCGCATTCCTGATTGACGGTTCCTGGAAAGTCGGCGGTATTGTAGGTTCCTGCCAGTCAGACCCGGAAGACCCTTCCACGCTGGATGCTGACAAACTTGCTAAATTTGATGTGACCTACGTACCCGGTAAAGGCAGCAGAAAGGCAACCGACTTAGTGGGCGGTCTCTCCTCCGGCTACTACATTACAAGAAAAGCATGGGATGACCCGGAAAAGAAAGCGGCTGCAGTCAACTTCGTAGAATATATGACATCCGACACAGTCGTACCCGCATTCGCACAGCACGCAGCATCTGCATTAAAGAACGCACCGGAAGTTGACCCCGCAGAGTTCAACGAGCTGCAGCGCAAGGCAATTGAAATGATGGCCGGCGCAACATCTCTCACAGGCGCAGTACAGGATTTATTCCAGGGCGACTGCCGCGTATCTACCTTCGACGGTATGCCTGAGATCGTAACCGGCAGAGTAGACGCCGCAGACGCAGTGGCCGAAGGACTGGATGCTTATCATAACCAGTAAGAGAAATCACGCGAACGTGCACCGCAAGGCGCACATGTATAGGGGCAGGGGAATACCCTGCCTCCTTTTTACCAAATTTTCGTACCAAACGATGGAGGTGTCTTATGGGAGCAAACATATATCGTAACAAAAAACCGGTAATCATCTTTCTGGTGCCGGCCTTCCTGTTCATGACTCTGTTTCTTTACTATCCTTTTTTGAAAAATATCATGAACAGCTTTATGCATATTAAACAGCTGGGAAGTTCTGCAACCGCTTTTAATACCCCTTGGTATACTAACTATGCAGAGATGATTCAAGACGAAAATGTATGGACGTCCATCAAAAACACGCTGATTATGATGGTTGTCACACTGATCGGACAGGTCGGCATCGCCATCCTGTTGGCGCTTATGGTGGATAACATCGGCAGATGCAGACAGTTCTTTAAGACCGTATTCTTCTTCCCCATCGTCATCTCGGCAACCGCCTTGGGCTTACTGTTCAACCTGCTGTTCTTGTATGACAAAGGCATGGTCAACCAGCTTTTGGAAGCACTTGGCAAAAGTCAGCTGACCGACTGGAAAGCGGAAGGCATAGCCCTGTTTACCATGATGCTTCCTGTTATGTGGCAGTATGTGGGATTCTACTTCGTCATCCTCATCACAGGCCTAAACAATATCTCCGACGAACTGTACGAGGCGGCGCGGATTGACGGCGCATCTACCCTGCAGTGTGTACGCTACATCTCTCTTCCGCTTTTACACAATGTCATCTGTACCTGCAGCGTTCTGGCCGTTACAGGCGCACTGAAGGTATTCGACCTCCCCTGGACCATGTTCCCCAAGGGTATGCCGCTTAAATCCACCTTCTTAACAGGCACTTATATGTACTATCATACCATGGAAACCAAAAATGTAGATTATGGATGTGCGCTGGCGGTACTGATTGTGGTACTGGGCATTGTTTTATCCAAAATCGTAAATGCCATCTTCCGCGAGAAAGATTATTAAAGGAGGGCCATAGATATGACGAAAAAAAGAACTTTTTCCATCGGCCAGGGCGTTGTCTATCTGCTTTTGATTCTCTGGTCTATCACCACCATATACCCCATCATCTGGGTAGTCCAAAACTCCTTTAAGGCAAAGAATATGATTCTTGCAGACTCCTTTTCCCTGCCCTTAGGAGAACTGTTCACCTTGGCAAACTACAGGAAGGCCTTTGGCAATCTGAATATCGTAAACGCCTACAAGAACAGCATCTTCATCTCCACCATGGTTGCCCTTTTAGTCATACTTCTTGCAGGCATGGCGGCATACGCCCTTTCCAGATACCAGTTTAAGGGTTCGGAGTTTCTACATTCTATGGTCATCGCAGGGATGATGTTCCCGGTATTTGCCACCATCGTTCCGGTATTTGCCATGGAATTTTCCTGGGGCATCGCCAACACCGGCAGCTGGATTAGAACCATGTTCTCCGTGATCTTACCCCAGGTGGCAGGCAACCTCTCTTTCGCTATGGTGGTGCTGATCGGTTACATCAAAGGACTTCCCATCGAGCTGGAAGAAGCCGCCTATATGGAAGGATGCAATGCGTTCCAGATATATTTTAAAGTCGTTTTACCGCTTACAAAGCCCTCCTTTGCCACGGTAGCCATCTTCTCTTTCTTATGGAGCTATAACGACTTGTTCACCCAGATGTTTTTCTTAAAGAGACCTGACATGTACGGCATCACCACGCTGTTAAATCAGCTGACTGCCAAAGAAGGTACTAACTACGGTCTGATGGCGGCGGCAGTGACATTGGTAATTGTTCCTGTTATCATTGTATATTGTTTCCTGCAGAAGTATATTATTAAGGGTATGACAGCCGGTGCGGTAAAAGGCTGAGCACCGCTATGTGAGGGATAGAAAATGTACAAAGTAGTTATTATTGATGATGAACCTTTGATTGTAGAAGGACTGAGCAGGACGATGTCCTGGGAAAAATGGAATTGCCAGGTGGCAGGTTCTGCTTACAACGGCAAAGAAGGTATGGACATAATCCGCAAAGAGCGGCCCCATATTATCATATCGGACATTAACATGCCAAAACTGGACGGTCTTAAGATGATTGCTGCTCTAAAATCCGAATTCCCCCATATGCAGCTCATCATCCTGACCGGATACCGGGAATTTGAATATGCCCGGGAAGCAATTTCCCTGGGCGTAGCCCGCTTTCTGTTAAAGCCCTCCAAGATGAATGAACTGGAAGAGGCGATGGAGGAAGTGACCAGACGGCTAGCACAGTCTGAGGAACGCTTTCCATCCGCTCCTCTTCCATCAGATACAGAAGAGGAGGAGAGCGATGAAGAAGTATCAGGCGGCACCGAGGCCAACAGCTTTATCGTGAAAAACGCTCTGGAATATATCCGGGAAAACTCCCAGGAAAAACTGCGTTTGACGGATGTAGCCGACCAGGTCTATGTCAGTCAATGGCATCTGTCCAAGCTGCTCAACAAGCATACCGGCAAAACCTTTTCCGATCTTTTGAACAGCGCCCGCATGGAGAAAGCCCGCGAGCTGTTAAAAGACCCCTCGCTCCGTATATGCGACGTGGCGGAAATGGTGGGATTTCAGGATCTGGCTCATTTTTCCAGAGTATTTAAGAGACTGGAAGGTATGTCCGCCAATGAATATCGGAACTACATAAGTAAAAATCCGCATGTATAAATAGCCTGCAAACCTCCTTTTGCTAAAAACAATAGCATCTTTTCCAGAATACTATAAATCAAATCCCCCCCCCCCGGCAAAAATGCTATGTTTAAATTACACACTCGACAGAAGGAAGAAAAATCCAATGAAATTGAAAAAATCTCTTGCATTATTATTAGCCGGAACTTTAATGTTCTCCATGGCAATCGTTGCATCCGCTGAAGACAGCAGCTCTAGCTCCTGCTCCAGCAGTGTCAGCGATAACTCATCCTCAAGCTCTTCATCCAAAAAAGAGAAACTTTCTCCTGAAGAAGCTAAGGCTGCAGCTGAGAAGGCTCAGTATGAAGCAGCCGTTGCAGCAGCTAACGTAGAGAGTCAGGCTAACGCACTCGCTGCAGAGGAAATGGGCATTTCCATGGCAACTCTGAGCGCTGCAACAGAAGCAGGCAAGAGCGTAGGTGAGTTCTGCAATAACGCAGTTACCGAGATGCCTGGTTTAGAGGATGTAACACCTGTTGCACAGGGCGGCGGCGTAATCATCAATGGTGTACCCAGCAACCAGTCCTTCACCATCTCAAAACCGGTTCTTGCACATGTTACTTCTGCCAAGGCTCAGGCTAACGCTTTAGGCGGCTCCGTTCTGAACGTTGTAGCTGTTGATGGCGCTGTATCTTTCGAGACAGCTTCCGTTAACTTCTATATGCCTGGTATCACTGGCACAGAGAACATTCAGGTATTACAGTACACCCAGGGTCAGTGGGCACCTGTTGCTGTAAAAGAAATCAGAGCAGACCACGTAGTAGTTGATATCACCAACTATGGCGTACTTGCTTTCGTTCAGGTACAGTAATTTTTCCATAATTAAAAATGACAATATCAAACAACTGAGAGTGTGGTTAGAGAAGAGCACCGCCAAATATTTTGGCCGGTGCTCTTCTTATCTATTGACCCCCCCCCCTGAAAAAATGCTATACTATATAACACATCGCAAAATCATTCTATAACAGATTATCCGATAGAAAAAGCGCATTTTCACCTTTGCCACTAAAGAAAATACGGCTTTTTGCCGATATATGAGGTGTATCTATATATTTGTCTCATTTATAAGTAATATAATTTGATATATATATTTAATATTTTTTCAAGTTTTTCGTCGCCCATGGGAATCGGTCATAGTGTCAAATGACTGCACGGATGCAGGATATAGGAGGGCAGGATGCTTTCAGTAAAAACAAATATGTTGGCGCTAAATGCCAATCGACAACTTGGCCTTGTAACCAAGAAAAACGCCAAAAATACAGAACGATTATCTTCCGGTTACCGCATCAACAGAGCTGCTGATGATGCGGCCGGTTTATCTATCTCCGAGAAAATGCGCCGACAAGTGCGGGGCCTTACGCAGGCTGCATTAAACGCGCAGGACGGCGTCTCCATGGTGCAGATTGGTGAAGGTGCACTAAACGAGGTGCATGACATGCTGCACCGCGCCAACGAACTGGCTGTAAAAGCTGCTACCGGCACCTTGCAGGATGCCGACCGCGCCTTGATCGATCTGGAAATCCAGCAGCTCAAGGCTGAGATTGACCGGACATCGAAAAACACCACCTTCAATGAGATCAGTCTTTTCCCTGAAAACGGACTTTCTCCCCTGGCTACGGGATTTATGGAGACCAAGTCCTACGACATCACTTATAACTTAAAGGACGGTTCCGTGCTGGTAAACGGAGCGGCTGCACCCGGTGCAGGCGGCGCAGCCCGTGCCAATTTTGATGTCTCCAGCGGCAATGTCCTGGCGGATACCATCGCCAACGAACTGGTCCCCAATGCAGTACAGCAGATTTTGGATACTTTTGGACCTCTGAAAAACAATATCGGCACCGACACAATCAAGATGTCATTGGATGTGTCCTATATTGACGGAAAGAACCACACACTGGCCTACGCTTCCTTCCGATACAGTTACGGCGGCGGCAGGCCCTATGGTATGGGCATCCGGGTAGATGCCGCGGACTTTACTACCGCTGATGCACAAGGCACCGGTGAAAGAGCCGAGGCTTTGAAGTCAACCATCGCCCATGAGCTGATGCACTCTGTCATGCAGTATACCCTCACAGACGGTATGAGCGGCCGCAAAGGCGAGAAATATCCCACCTGGTTCACAGAAGGAACTGCACAGTTAGCCGGCGGCGGCTTCGCCACCGGATGGAATGATACCCTCACATATTATGCAAATTATCTGGCTAACGCGGATGATACCAGCCAGGATGCCAATATTGCCAGCTACCTGAAAAAGTTTACCATGAACGGCAGACCCTACGGCCACGGATACCTGGGAGCCGCCTATATCGGCTATCTTGCAGGCGGCGCCGGCGCTGTGACGGACACAAACATTGCCACAGGTATGAACAAAATCTTTACAGACCTTCTAAACGGCAAGAGCCTGGAAAATGCCATACAAGACAATGCCGGCATCAGCACGGCGCAGTTAAATAATATGTTTAAGACCGGCGACGCTTCCCTTACGGAATTCGTCCGCAGATTATCTTATGCGTCCAAGGACGGTGCCGGTTCCATCATTACAGGCAAGGCCAACGGCCTGGGTGTGGGCGGCTCCTCGCTGCTTGGCACCAATGCCATCTTTAACCAGCCTTTCCAGATTGACCCCTTCCAGGTCAGCGTTGATTTGAGCGGGCCTTCCGCCATCGGGCTGCAGGTAGGCGCCGAAGCCGGACAGCATATAGAATTTGATTTGTATCAAATGAACGCACAGGCTCTGGGCTTGGAAGATATGAATGTAAGAACCACAGATGACGCCGATCTTGCCATCGACCAGCTTAAGTATGCGATTGGCTGTGTGAGCAACGTGCGAAGCTACTATGGCGCCATTCAGAACCGCCTGGAACATACAATCAATAACCTGAATAACATCACAGAGAATACCACCGCCGCCGAATCACGCATCCGGGATGCGGATATTGCCAAAGAAATGGTAGAATATTCCAACAACCAGATATTGATGCAGGCGGGTGCGTCCATGCTTGCACAGGCAAATCAGCATTCACAGATGCTATTGAGTCTCTTGGGCTGATAGCGGATTGAGAGGAGTTGCCCCGAATGGGTGAGATTATGAAAATACACTGCCATACCTGTCAGAAGGAACAGGAATGTTTGACTGGCTGCGGACTAAAGCATGGCAGGATAGGAAATGTCATCGCCGCTTTCGGGGCGAAGGAACAGATGCAGATTCTGGACTGGTGCGAGTCAAGTCCGATTCCGCTTTACGATTTCAGATATCAGATTGCGGTCTGTGATTCTTGCAATCATCTGGTGTGTATACCTGTCCTGAGAGGCATCGAGGACGACGCAGTCTTCATGGGAGCCTGTCCGGTTTGCTACAAGCAGTTGCAGACGCCGCCTCTCGAAATAGAAGATATCACAGGCACAGCTTGTCCGTCATGCGGCAGTATGACACTTACCATTGAAGAAGTTGGGCATTGGGATTAAACCCACTGCCCTTATTTTTTTATCCCTTTGGTCCCGGAAAGATTGGCGCTCTGCAAAATATTACTGTCGAAAGATGTCATCATATTCTTCTCTTCCCGCTCTCTCTTGAGGGCAAGCTTCACCATATCATCCAACAGCTCCGCATAAGGCTTGCCCAGAGCTTCCCAAAGATAAAAAGCAAGGGACCCTGGAATGGGGTTAATCTCATTGACATATACTTTATCCATATCTTTATCTATCATAAAATCGATTCGGGACACCCCGTTACAATTGAGCACCTGGAAGGTTTTTACAGCCAACTGTCTGATCTCCTCTCGTCTCTCGGGCGTCAGATCAGCCGGCAATTCCCGTTTGGCCGTACGCATTCCCGCAGAGCCGCTCTTACTGCCCGCTACGTATTTATCCTCATAACTTAAGATTTCATCGCTGGAAATAGGTTCTTCGCACTCGGACGCTTCCGCCTCTTCATAATCTCCCAGCACAGCACAGTTGATTTCCCGCAGATTCATAATGGCTCGCTCCACCAGTACTTTAGCGCCAAAGGTAAAGGCATACTCAAGCGCCTCCCGCAACTGGTCCTGGTCTTTTGCCACTTTGATACCCACACTGGACCCTAGATTAACCGGTTTGACAATAACCGGATAAGCTATCTTATTCTCCACTTTATGCAGCGCCTTTGTCTCATCGGTCTGGTATTCCCTGACATTTAAGGTCACACAGTCAAGCACGGGTATGTCATTATCCTTTAACACCGTCTTCATCACATACTTATCCATCGTCACAGCCGAAGCCATCACGTCACAGCCCGCAAACGGAATATTATAATGTCGCAGGAACCCCTGTAAACACCCATCTTCCACATTCGCACCATGCACCACCGGAAATGCCACATCCATCTGGGCTACTACCGAATTGCCAAACTTCTTCGCCGGATACTGAACCAGTTCCACCTTCCCCTGTTCACACATGAAAAACACGCGGGTGCTTTTTTTCAGCAGTTCTGGTATATTCCTATAATTGGCAATATCACTGATGGCTTCTCCTGTATAGAGTTCATTATCTTTTGTAATATAGATGGCTATCGGTTCATATTTATCTTTGTCAAAAGCATTATACGCCTGCAGTCCGGAAATCACCGACACCTCATGTTCCACACTCTTACCGCCAAAAAATACGCCCACTCTAATTTTCATGTTTTCCTCATTTCTGCACTGTATTATACATTTTATCAAATTTGTGACAGACAGCGCACAGGCACAAATCTTGCAGCCAAAAGCTAATTGACATCTCTTTTGCCGCCTTTAGGAATAATTATCCGGCAAATCATTCTCAATCAATATAACTTTCTGCCTTTCATTGGGAATCGCAGACACCATCTGGAATCCTTCCTGCAATGTATCCACTACAATCATTCTGGATGAAGTAAAGCCCGCTTCTAAAAGGCCGTCCTGAATAGGTTTCGTCTGCTCTCTACCGACTAATACGGCATAATCACATTTGTCAGCCGCATAGACACCCACTTCTTTGTTTTCATCATACTGCTCATCTCCCAATTCCACCATACCCGGTGTCATCAGAATACGAAGCTCCTGAAACATTGCCAGGGTATCTAACGCCGCCTTAAATCCGCTCTTATTGGAATTATAGGCATCATCCAGAATAATCCTGTCTCCCTGCTTGATCAGCTGTAATCTGTGGGGCACGCTCTCCAACTGTTTCACCGGATAAATCAACTTCTCCATAGGGATTCCTAGCGTATTCGCCACAGCAATTGCGCCTGCAATATTCTGCACATTGTGGCTGCCCACCAGCCTTGTGTGAAATTCATAGGTCTTTCCTGTCCCGTCTTTCATCTTAAAGGCAGAGCCCTTTGGCGAAACGGTAATATCGTACGCTCTGTAAGCCTCTCCCTCTCCGCTGATGCCATAGCTTATAACCGGCTTATTGATCTTATGATTCCTGATATAATCATTATCATAATTTAGAAATACCTTGCCGGACTCTGGTACTGCATCGGCCAGTTCAAACTTTGTGGAAATAATGTTTTCTATAGTATGAAAACTCTGCAGATGCTGTGGCCCGATGGAGGTGATGATTCCATAGTCAGGATGGACCAAATCGCAGATTTCCTTGATATCTCCCACTTCCCTGGCTCCCATTTCGCAGATAAATATCTCGTGAAATGGTTTCATACTTTCACGAATCGTCCGTACCACGCCAAGCGTCGTATTATAATTTCCCGGCGTATGCAGAACATTATACTGAGATGACAAAAGGGTATTCAGATAATATTTTACACTGGTCTTTCCATAGCTTCCTGTGACGCCGATAATCTTAAGCTCCGGCATCTGCTTTAATATACGCGCGGCATCATTAATATAATGCCGATTGATACCTTCCTCTATCGGATGATTGATCAGATTAGCCGCCAATATCATAAACGGCTGTATGATAAAAAGTACTAGCAAAGCTATGCTCATATACTGCATCGATTGCTTCCACAGCTGACCGTCTGACGCCCGGACAGGCACACAGATTCCCAAACATAAAGCAACTGCCGCCACAATCCCATAAAGAATGGCCGTGGTAACTAACATTCTCTTGACACGCGGTGTGTATACAAGAGGTTTTTTTGCCTTATGCGGCTTATTGACCAATATAGTCATTGCATTCATGATGCAGGCCGCTATAAGACATCCTATGTTTCCTATCATCACAAGGGGCAGTGCAATTATCCCATACAGACACTTTCCCAATATCCTTCCCACATTGGTGTGTACCTGCATCCATTCTCTATATTCCCGCGGTTTATAAGAATCCTGCTGAAACATATGCATCAAATATAACACATACGGGATGGCACCTGCTATATAGGTTACCAGCCATATTCCGAATAATACAATATACATTATGTTCTGTCTTTCCTCTCTTACAACAGCCATGCGCCGGCAGTCTCATGCAAATAACAAATACGCTGTTCCCATCATTGCCGTGTTTATCTTCCGGAATAGTACCCTTTATTCCATCAGAAAGGCCTGCAGCGCACCATTTACCTTCCCTGCCTGCTCGGCAAAGGAAAAATGCCCTGCTCCCTCACAGACCACCAGTCCAGCATCCGGAATCAGTTCTTCCATCCTTCTCGCATCCTCTATCGGCGTAGCCGTATCCAAGTCTCCCCAAATCAGAAGCGCCGGACATTGCACCAGATGAATCAAAGGCTCCAAATCCTCGTTGACTACCTTTACAAGCGTTGCCCGCATAGTAGGTGTGGCACTGTTATAATCAGCCGAACCTCTCTTGCGCCGCATGTCTTCCACTGCATCCGGATACAGGAAATGCATCACTTTCGTACTCATAAACGCCCGCCCCATCTTATAACACCGCAGGCTTATCTTCTGCCGCAGAGTCTTCTTGGGCAAAATACCCGCGCTGTCAATCAAAACCACTCTGTCCACCACAAAGGGCAGATTCTTTCTGGCATTCATCTTAAAAAACACCCGTCCGCCAAATGAGTGGACCACAACGCTTAACTTCTTAAGACGAAAGGAAGCTATAAATTTGAGGACAAAATCCACATAATCATCCACACACCAGGGTCTCTCCGGCTCCGGTGTCTTCCCAAATCCCGGCAGATCAAGCGCAATCACTCTTCTGCCCCGCTTCAGTGTATCGATGATTCCCTGGTACAAGGTAATATTGGCACCCCAGCCATGTAACAGCAGCACCACATCACCTTCTCCTTCCTCTATATAGTTCACCGAAATATCATCTATCTTCCTGATCATAAACGCTCCGTCTTCGCATATACCCAATCTTACACTCTTATGCCCTATCTTATACCTATGTCTGGTGTTTCGCAAATATGTTTCTGCCCGGCACTGTGCAAAAACTGCTCTTTTAGTATACTGTATTTTACCCCTTTCTATCAACTAAAAATAATCGAGCAAAGCACGATTACGAGATCTGCTTCGCGGACTCGGATAAGCGAAAGAATCTCTTGCATCAAATCAGGCCAATCTCAATTGCGAAATCCGCTTCGCAGACTCGGATAAGCGGCGGAATTTCCTTCTACCTGTACTTTAAACTATGCCCATTAATCTGCAATATAATCTTCATAATCCATCTCACTTGCAAACAACATATACACACCATCCACATACCCCATATACCCGCTCTCAACTGCATATCCTTTCATAATACTGTCCTCCTGTCTTTTATCGAACTTTTGTTCTTTAAAAGGATAGCACATATAGAGTCCCATATTTCGGACTATAAACCGGCAGACAGATTTTTCAAAATAAATCTATAAAACCTTATTTTATAGTGCTATAATCAGATATGTTCAACGAATCTATGAAAGCCGTTGCAAAAACAGGAGGTATCTTATGCAAAAATATACAAACATTCAAAAATATCTGACAATCACATTCGTCATCTGTGGACTTGGTATATGTACCGGCTGCAGCAAGGCAGAGGAACCATCGCAAACCGGCAGTAACGCCAACACAGCAGACCAGTATCCTGACAATTCACAAGCCGCCGACTCTAATCCAACGGAACGGGGCAAAGCTTCTCAGGAAATACCTGACCTGACAGAAAGCGGGAAATCCTTTCAGGTGCCCTCAGCCTCGGAAAGCGAAAACACCAATCAGATAGCGACTGCATCAGAAGACGAAAGCTCTCTTGTAGATTCCCCCGAACAGCCAGACGATGTATCAACAGAAGATTCTCTCACTGACCGAAAACTAACCCCGGCAGAATTGCAGACCTATACGGAAATAATACAGGATTTTTCTAATTACGGTTTTTTAATGTCTGATTGGGATAAGCCTACTGATATCAATCTTTATGAAGTATTCTATAGCGGCGCGGGCATTTCCCGGGATGGCACAGAGGCAGAAATACAGGCTTTTTTAAAACGGAATGGAAGGGATGAATTGTACACAGACTTTTTTGTCATGGACAAGACGGCTGTGAGCAGTCTTCTCCAAGAAAAGATTGGGCTTACTTATGATGAATTTGTAATGAAAGGCGGCAAAGGCATGGAAGAAGCCTACTATGCAGAATCTGACAGTTTCTGCATGGAAGTGGGCGATACCAATTACTGTTTGTTTGAATGTACGGAAGGTGTGGAAAATGCAGAGGGAAACATTGTCACCTTGCACTATGTCGGCCCATACTCCTGGATCGAGGAAGGCGAAGTTCAGATGTGGAAGGATGGCAGTTCTATTCGTTATAATCATATTCTGAAAGGCGACATCTTGGATACAACGGAATGAATTCCTCACTAATGCGCTAAGACATTCCGGGAGCCATTGCAAACTGCTGTTGCAGGACAGCCGCCCAACCCATTGCAGATGTTCTTACCACAATAAAAACCGAATATAGCTCATATTCCCCGCAGTTTCTCCACAATGCCAGAAAGCTCCTCCACCACCACGTCCAATTCTTCCAGGGTATTTTCCTCGCTCAGCGAAAACCTAAGCGCCCCCCTTGCCAGCTTCTCTGGGATTCCTGCCGCCTGCAATACATGGGACGGTCCCGGATTCCCGGTGGTACACGCAGAACCGCCAGATGCACAGATGCCTTGCATATCCAACATGATCAGCGCAGACTCCCCCTCTATACCCTCAAAACAAAAACTGGCATGTCCCGGCAGTCGCATCGACTTGTGTCCAGTCAACTGTGCCCCCGGAATCCTTTCTTTGATACGCGCAATCAGGTAATCCCGCATCCTTCTCTCTGTTGCTGCCCTTTCTTCCATACGAAGCGCCGCCTGTTTCGCCGCTGCCGCAATGCCCACAATCCCCGGAACATTCTCTGTCCCTGCGCGTCTGCCCCGCTCCTGCTGCCCGCCATGTATGAAGGAACACAGTGTTGTCTTCCTATTCACATAGAGAAAACCCACTCCTTTAGGCCCGTTAAATTTATGTCCGCTGGCAGAGAAAAGGTCGATATGCAGCTTATCCACCGCAATCGGCAGATGTCCATAGGCCTGCACCCCGTCTGTATGAAAAAGAATGCCATGTTCTCTGGCAACCTCTCCGATTTCTTCAATCGGCTCTATGGTGCCTATCTCGTTATTGGCATACATAATAGAAATCAGAATAGTATCCGGACGGATTGCCTTCTTTAATTGCTCCAGACTAATCAGCCCATCCTGCGTCACATCCAGATAAGTTATCTGGGCACCACGCTCTTCCAGATACTCACAAGTATGCAAAACAGCATGATGCTCAACCTTAGACGTAATAATGTGTCTGCCTTTGCTGCAACAGGACTCGTATACCGCTTTAAGCGCCCAATTATCCGATTCGGTGCCGCCCGCCGTAAAATAAATCTCATTGGCCTGTGCTCCCAGCGTCCCGGCAATGGTCTCCCTGGCCTTATTGAGCGCGCTTTTGCTTTTGCTCCCCAGCCCGTATATACTGCCGGCGTTTCCATAATGCTCGCTAAAATATGGCAGCATCGCCTCCACCACCCCAGGTGCAGTCCTGGTGGTTGCCGCATTGTCAAGATAGATCATAAGTGCTTAGTTCCTTTCAGGATTTTCTATTACGGGAAACCAGCCGTTCAATAACAGATATCTCCTCTTCCAGTTCCTCGGCAATTTCCAAGATGGTTTTGCCCTTGGCAATTTTTTTCTGAACCTGGTCACTGAGCTTTCTTTCTATACCTTCCTCCAAACCCTCTTTACGTCCCTCTTCAAAGGTATTCTTCAAATGCTTCTTCTCATCATATTCCGTTAAAAGCATATGCAGTACCATCCCTTTCTCTGCTAACAGGATATCCTTAAGGATTCCTCTCTCAATGCAGGTATCCACAGCGGTATGTACCGCTTCCTCCCGCCGCATTCCTTTCCCAATGTTCTCTTCAATTTCGGACGACAACTCAGAGTACTCCCATAGCCGGTGGCATTTATCCATCAGCGCACGATTATGCCCACGGTTGATGTTAAGAACCTCACAGGTACACTCCAGACACCCTTTGCCACGTCCCGATGAAAAAGAATCCGACAAATATAGCATCAGACTATCACCATGCATACCACTTCCATTATAGAAAACAATATACACCGGCGTCGGAAGTTCTATCCGTCCTTTCCCATAGATATCATCCCCACGAACATTTACCAATCCTTCAAACTGCTGTGCAAAATATAGCAGTCCCCGTAGCGGCATATTGGGATTCCAAGTACTCTGATGCTCATAAAGATTCAAATGACTTCCAATGATAAAGGACAAATCGTTCTTCATCTTCATGAAAATCACATCCTCCATAGTGATTACTTCCAATTCTTCGGGATTTTCGTATGTACTATTATTTAAGGCATTGTAAAGCTCCAATAGGTCCTGTTTGTCCCGAAAAAGATGTCTGAAAAGAACATCCTTGTACTTGCGGTTAAACCAAAGTCTCCTCCACCAGCTTCCGTGTCTGTACCACTTCTTCTTGTTTCGTTTTGCCATATATTTTCCTCCATTATACAGTTTTATTGAACTGAATACAAGAGAAATCCCGGCAATATCAAATAAAAGTCTAAGAATAGCAGATCATCTCCAGATTAATAGACAAGCCAAACAGATAACCGCAAAGAAACTCTTCATTCAACTCAACATCAATTAGTAAGGGATTGTTTCCGATGATCGGAAAGAATCTTTTTAAGACGGAGAAGTTTTTTCAAAACTTTTCCCTGGATACTTTTAACAGATTCAGAAAATCTGTCAATGTTTCGTTTATTATAAAACACAAAGCAGATATTTGCAAGAATATTTTAAAAGATTTCGAAAAAGCTATAAAAACAGAGTATTACAAGACCAAACTGTCGCAAAAATGCTGACAACGAAATCCTGTCGGAAATCATTGTCAGCAATATGTATCCTTTTTTTCCACAAACAATATCCTGCCGTTTCTTTGGCATCTACCCCTTGTTATATGCATCTGCAATGCAAAGAGCTTTATCAGGAAAATTATTTTTTAAATAGATTAGATACTGCAATGCGCTGCCCTCATACGGCTGCACGTCCCCCAGCAGTCCTACTTCATAGCAGCTGCGTATGACATTAATGATGCAGTCTTCCGTATGCTCTTGTTTACAGTCTTTACACTCCTTCAAAATGTGTGCAATCGCCGTTTCCAGCTCCACTTCGTCAAACAGCTTAAAGTCCATTACCGGAATTTTCTCCATTCCATTGATAACTTCCTTCCTTGGCTCTTTCTTATAATTGTTGATACACTGCTTTCCATACCCTATGATACAGTCATCTTTTTGACACTGGCCGCAGACATCTGCTTTCCGGCAGCAATTCTCCAGATCATCTCCTACCAGCTTGGCATTTAATCCTTTCTTATGTTCCTCAGCCATTTTTACTACCTCCATATTTCCCATAATTTTTCCCTATGATTTCACAATTACGTCCACTATATCATACTGATTGAGAAATATGCAACAGTCTTTTTTTATCCAGCCTTTTATTCCATTCCAGTTTCCTACAAAAACAGTTCCTCCATCTTGGCCAGGGCCCCTTCCGTCAACGCAAGCAGCAGTTCTTCGTCTTTCTCGATCACACCGCATTTTTTATAACGCAGGCTGAATGTGGGTGTTCCTTTAGGATCAAACTTCATTTTGCCATCATAGGCCCCTATCAGGGTAGGAATATTCTCCACTCTGATAGGCGCATCCATGCGCAGGATAAAGCGTATCATCTCATTTTTGCCCTTCACTTCCGGCATATAGAGTCTATGCGCATGAGATCTGATCAGGGCAATGCGCAGAAGATTCTCCGCTGATTTGGGTATCTCTCCGAAGCGGTCTAAAAGTTCCTCCCGCATGTCCTCGCATTCTCTCTCGTCCTCAATCCCGGCAATCCGCTTATAAATATCCAGTTTCTGCACCTCATTGACAATATAAGAGGGCGGAATATAAGCGTCCACATCCACATCAATGACCGTATTAAAGTCTTCCAGGGTAGGAATCCCTTTCAGATTCTTCACCGCCTCATTTAACATCTTGCAATACAGATCATAGCCAACTGCCTGCATATGTCCATGCTGGCTGCGCCCCAATAAGGTTCCTGCACCCCGGATTTCCAAATCGCGCATGGCAATCTTAAAACCGCTGCCAAGCTCCGTAAACTCCCGAATAGCTTCCAAACGCTTTTCAGCCACTTCTTTAAGCAGCTTATTTCTCCGATACATCAAGAAAGCATACGCCGTACGATTGGAACGCCCTACGCGGCCTCTGAGCTGATAAAGCTGAGATAACCCCATCTGATCGGAATCATGTATGATCATAGTATTCACATTGGAAATATCGAGCCCCGTCTCAATGATGGTGGTAGCCACCAATACATCTATCTCCCCATTGATGAAGTCGTACATAATCCGCTCCAGTTCCGCCTCCTTCATCTGCCCATGGGCAAAAGCCACATTAGCCTCCGGCACCAGCTTCTGGATGGATACCGCAATATCTGCAATATTATTTACCCGGTTATAAACGTAATAAACCTGCCCCTCCCTGGACAGTTCTCTGACGATCGCCTCCCGCACCAATTCTTCATTGTATTCACAGACAAAGGTCTGAATCGGCTGCCTCTCATCGGGCGCCTCCTCTAAGACACTCATATCCCGGATTCCTACCAGGCTCATATGCAATGTCCGGGGAATAGGCGTTGCCGTCAATGTCAGTACATCCACATTCTCTTTGAGCTTCTTAATCTTTTCCTTATGTGTCACACCGAACCGCTGTTCCTCATCAATAATAAGAAGGCCCAGATCTTTATACTGAACATCTGCAGAGAGCACCCTGTGGGTGCCGATGACAATATCCACCATGCCCTTTTTCAAATCCACTATGGTCTTTTTCTGCTCCGCCGCCGTGCGGAATCTGGACAGCAGATCTATCCGCACCGGAAAATCTTTCATCCTCTGTATAAAAGTATTATAATGCTGCTGGGCTAAAATCGTCGTAGGCACCAGATACACCACCTGTTTGCCCTCCTGCACTGCCTTGAAGGCGGCGCGGATTGCAATCTCTGTCTTGCCGTAACCCACATCGCCGCAAATCAGCCGGTCCATAACCTTGCCGCTTTCCATATCGTCCTTGGTGGCCGCAATCGCCGCAAGCTGGTCTTCCGTCTCCTCAAAGGGAAACATTTCCTCGAACTCCCTCTGCCACACCGTATCCTTGCCATATCTAAAGCCCTCGCTCTGCTGTCTCAGGGCATAAAGTTCCACCAAATCCTGTGCCACTTCGTCTACTGCGGTACGGACTTTCGACTTAGTCTTTGTCCACTCCTGGGTTCCCAGCTTATTAAGCTTCGGTTTCGCCCCCGCATCCGCTGAGGCATATTTCTGAATCACATCCAGCCCCGTAGCCAGTACATATAAAACGCCGCCGTCCCGGTAGGATATCTTCATGTAATCCTTGACGATGTGATCTACTTCTACCTTCTCGATTCCCTGATAGATACCAAGGCCGTGGCTCTCATGAACCACATAGTCCCCCACCCGCAGTCCATTGAAGTCATTGATTTTCTGACCTTCATATATTTTTTTCTTTCTTTTTTTCTTCTTCGGTGCGCCAAAGATATCACTCTCTGCAATCACCATAAACTGTAGCAAAGGATACTCAAACCCCTTAAGCGCCCTGCCATAATAGGTCATAACCTCCCCCGGCTGTACCTCCCGCATGGGGTCTTCCGTATAGAAAGCACTGATTTCCTGCTCCCGCAAGTCTTCCGCAAGGCGCCTGGCTCTGGTTCTTGACCCGGACAAAAGCAAGATGCGGTAACCCTTTCTTTTATAGGCCGTCAAATCTCTGACCAGGGACTCGAAACTATTATTATAGGATGAAAGGCTCCGCGCCTGCACTGCAAACTTCTTTTCTGTCTTAAAAAGGGGATTGCGCCCGTCCATGGTAGAAAGTGTGACCACTCTGCGGGACGCGATTTTCGCTCCCACCTCGTCCGTACCAAGGAGGATATCCATCTGTCCCGGCAGGATATAGCCCTTTTGCACCCTGTGTGTCATACTCTCCCGAAATTCCATCTCCACCGCGTCCGTGTGCTCCTTGATGCGGAGCGGTTCATCCAGGAAAATACAGCTGTTCTTCCCCTCAAAATAGTCCAAAAAGGTCTCAAGTTCAGCGTAAAAGTACCGCACATAGCTTTCCAGATTCACCACATTTCGGGAAAGGCCAAGTTCCAAAAGTTCTTCCACAAGTTCCTTCACCTGCGTCTCAATGCGGTGAGCCTCTTCCGTCTTCATCTGCCCTCTGAGCACCTGCGCCTGCTTCTTTCCTTCTTTCTTCACCTTCTCCAAACCAGCCCTAAGCTCCTCCCTGGACAGAATAATCTCCGTAGCAGGATAGATGGTGATGGACTCTAATTTTTCGATAGAGCGCTGGCTTAAGATATCAAAACTGCGGATTGATTCTACCTCTTCTCCCCATAATTCAATCCGATACGGGTTCTCTTCTGTGAGATCAAAAATATCCACAATCCCGCCCCGGATACTGAACTGTCCCGGTGCTTCCACCTGATAATTCTTTTCATATCCCAGCTCCACAAGACTGGCCGCCAAATCACGCTCCACAAGACTGCTGTTTTTATCAATGGAAATTACATGCTCTTTCCAGACCTTTATAGGTACTTGCGGCGCCATCAGCGCATCATATGTGGTGATTACTGTCACCGGCGCGCCTTCCAGCAATCTGCGCAGACATTTGATACGCTCCATGGTCAGCTGGTTGCCGTGTATGTCTGCCTGAAAGAAAATCAGGTCTTTGGCCGGATAAAACATGACATTCCTGTCATAAAATTGATAATCCTCATACAGCTCCTTCGCCTTCAGATCATTGAACGTGACAATAATCTTATTCCGAAAGCCCTCGCCTAGTCCATAGACCATATGCAGCTTCTGGGAATCCACACATCCGCTTAAGCCCACCGCCGCCTGGTCTTTGCTAAGAAGCTTCTTAATCTCTTCATATTCTCCCAACTCTTCTAAGGGAGCCAGTAATGCCCTCACATCAAACCTCCTGCACTTTCTTGTTATACAGATTCATGGCTGCTTCCGGCCCTTGTGTGATCATAATCTCTATGGCCGCCGCCGCGTTCTGGATTCCTGCATCCATCACTTCACGTTCTTTTTGTGTGAAATGCCCCAGCACATAATCCGCCAGATCATATCCTGATGGTTTTTCTCCCACGCCCATTCTCATTCTGATAAACTCATCATGACCCAGATGTTTCATAATATTTTTAAGCCCATTGTGGCCGCCGGCACTTCCCTTTTTCCGAATCCGAATCCGGCCCACATCCAGGCTGACATCATCGGAAATCACAATGAGCTCACTCTTCTCGTCCACTTTATAAAAGTCTATGACGTCCCTTATGCTTTCACCACTCAAATTCATATACGTCTGAGGCTTCACCAACACTACCTTCTGCCCGGCTATATAACCTTTACCGATTATGGCCTTGTGCTTCCTCTCTCCCATGGCGATGTCATATTTGTCTGCAATCACATCTATCACATCAAAGCCTACATTGTGTCTTGTGTTCTGATACTGTCTGTCTGGATTTCCCAGACCTGCGATAATATACATAGCTGCCTCAATTCCGCTTTCCTAATTTGATGTTATTTTTGCCTTGCCTGTTACATTGTATCAGCATTTTTACTTTCCCACAAGAAATGTTTGACTTATTATTCCAAACATATACAACTGAAACAGAGCGTATAGAAACAAGTCTATACGCCCTGAGCCCACCTGTGGTATTATTTTAGGATTCCGGCTACCGCTTCCTCATCCACCGTAAACTCCACCAGCCCCATATAACCAGGTGCAACCTCATACTCATCAAAACAGATTACAATCTGTCCCTTATCATTCAAATAGAAATTCTGCTCCTCCTTAATTGCCTCAAACTGGAATCCCATATCTTCCTCAGAGTCAATCCAATATATCTTCATTTCGTCTTCTGCCATCGCCTCCCGCATCTGTTCTTTAATATTCTCGCTGATTGGCGTGACAAAATCTGCTCCCTCTTGAAAGAGATTCTTTAGGGAAGCTATTTCACCCGTTGTCTTATCAATATGATAATAATACTGATACTGCGCACCACTTCCTGCAACTTCCGTCACATTCATCCTAAGGGTAAACCATGTATCCGTATCTGTCACCACCTCATGATCTACATAGATTCCTCTATGGTCTTCGCCCGCTTCCACCTGCTCCTCAAATCTTTCAATCAACCGGTTCGTCATCTCTTCAATCGTCTCATTAATAGTCGTGATAGACTCTTGGGTTTTAAGATTTTCTGTGCCGCCGCTCTGTTCCAACTGCACCTTTTGTATATCGGCCGAAAGATTTTCACTCTCATACTGATATTCCCGGATTGTTACCGCTTTGATCACACTGCCCAGAATGGGAATCTGTTCCATTGCATACGCCGCCTCAGCGGATACATTCGGTATGATTACCACCAGAAGCACTGCCGCCGCTGCCGCCCATCCTACTGTTTTCCCGATCTTTCCTCTGTGATTTCTCTTTCCCTTTTCCGAAATAACGCCTTCTCTTTTCATGCTTTCTAACAACCGTTTCCTTTCTTCTAAAGTCATCTGCTCCTTTTTGGCTAAAATCTCTTTGGAATCCACATCATTGCACATTTCATATACTTTGGACATTTTCTACACCTCGCTTTCCTGAAAGATTCTCCGCAGCTGCTTTCTGCCTCTGCTGACACGACCGTAAAGCACGGTCTTACTCATATTCATTCGGCCTGCTACCTCGTCCATCGTCAATCCTTCCAGATAAATCAACTTAAAGATTTTGGCATCCTCCTCCTTTAAATAGGATAAGACTCGATCGACCTCCTCCGCATATTCCTGGCGTAGAAACTCGCGCCCCGCTGTTTCATCTTCCCACTCAGGCATCTGTTCCATCAAATCTTCCCTGGATGCCTCTATATATTTTCGCACATAAGTCAACGCCTTAAACCGGCATACGCCAGCCAGCCAATTCTGAAATTCTGATCTTTTCGGATCAAAGCTGTCGATATTATCCCATACGGCCAGCAGCGTGTCATTCATGCAGTCATCCCACAGATGTGGGAGGGACCTCATCTGCCTTTTTACAACGGTTTTCAAAACCCATCCATAGTGATCAATTACATAGCACAAAGCCTGTTCATTTTTTCTTTTTAACTGTTTGACAAAATTACTTTCATTGATCTCCATAATTACCACCACCTTTCCTGTTACTTATAATTCGCAGAAAGAATGATTTTTCTGACAGAAAAATAAAAAATTCCATAAGAAAAAGACGCTCTCGCGTCCTTTTCCTTCCACATCATGCTTTTTACCCATCGCCCGGTTCTAAAAGCGCTTTTTCATAGCTGTCCAAGATAATTCTCTGAATTCTGTCACGAGTCTCGGAATTGATCGGATGTGCAATATCACGATACTCGCCGTCAGTCGCTTTCTTACTTGGCATGGCTATAAAAAGACCTTTTTCGCCTTCGATTACTTTAATGTCATGAACTACAAACTCATCGTCAATGGTAATTGAGACGATTGCTTTCATCTTGCTGTCTTGAGTCATCTTACGCACGCGGACATCAGTAATTCTCATGAAGCTCAGCCTCCTTATCATATGATACCGGACGAATTAGCGCCGGTTTTCACAAGCTTTTCCACACAAGTCATACTCATCAAGCCACGTAGCTTGTAATAAACATTTAGTTAATAATGTACATGCCCCTTACACAGTCAGCCCAACCCAACTAGCAGTCACCCCTTCATTATACCAATTTTTCACACGGTAGACAAGTCACCAAAAATTATTAGTTAAACCTTGGGACGCAAGTTAGAGTACTTCCGTCCATTATACCATTAGATTACATATCTGTCATTATGTTCTACCACAATTTCAATATCATTTTCTCCTTTGTGGTAAGAATTGGCACGAATCGTACCTCTGCTCTCCACGATACAGTTTTCGATATGTGTATTATCTCCAATGTAGACATCGTTCAAAATAATGGAATTCTTGATATAACAGTTATTCCCTATGTATGTCTCTTTAAAGATTACGGAGTCTTCCACCGTACCGTTTACGATACAACCACTGGATATCAGACTGTTCTTAATGTTGGCTCCTATATTATACTTGGCTGGCGGCAGGTCATCCACCTTGGAATATATATCCGGATACTGCTTAAAGAAATAATCTCTGATTTCAGGCTTTAAGAAATCCATATTGGTCTTAAAGTAATCCTCCACCGTCGCTATATTGCTCCAGTACTCTTTAATCTTATAACCAAAGATTCTTTTCTGGTTCTTATAGCGAATCAGAATATCCTTTACGAAATCGAAGCGGTCTTCCTCTTTACATCTCTCGATCATCTCTATCAGCTGGCGTCTTCTGACCACGTAGATACCACAGGAAATCGTGTTGGATTTTGCCACTACCGGCTTCTCCTCAAACTCTTCAATGCGGCATTCCTCGTTCATCTTGAGCGTACCGTAACGCTCTACATTGACATCCGTATCCATGTCCTTACATACCACTGTGATGTCTGCTTTCTTTTCAATATGGTACTCCAACACTTTATTGTAGTCCATCTTATAGACGCAGTCGCCGGAAGCAATCACTACGTAAGGCTCATGGCTGTTTTTCAGGAAAGACAGGTTCTGTGCAATCGCATCCGCCGTGCCGCGATACCATGCATTGCTCTCTGCCGTCAGAGCGGGTGTCACTACAAACAGCCCTCCCTGCTTACGGCCAAAATCCCACCATTTAGAAGAACTTAAATGTTCGTTCAGGCTACCCGCATTATACTGCGTGAACACAGCCACCTTATTGATATGGGAATTGGACATATTACTAAGTGCGAAATCGATGCCCCGGTAGCTGCCTGCAATAGGCATTGCACAGACTGCACGCTTCTGCGTTAACTTCTTAATCCTGTGATTGTTGCCGCCAGCTAAGATAATTCCAATTGCTCTCACTATTTATCACCTGCCTTAATCAAAGTTTTACCACTCGGGAGGTTCCCGTTCTCATAGTCCTCAGCCGTAGTCACACCGAAGACTACTGAATTTTTCCCTATGGTAATTCCTTTCGGAATGACGCTCTTCTCTCCCACAGTCACAATATCGTGATCGTAGATATGAGGGTCTGTCTCATTCGGTACTGCCTCTCCAATGCCAAGTTTCACATCATCCCCAATCACCGTATTCTCAGCGACAATCGCCTTATACAGTTCACAGTTGTCCCCAATCTGCGTCTGGTTCATGATGATGGAATCCTTGATCACTGTGCCTTCCCCAATGATAACGCCGCACCCGATTACTGAGTTGTATACCCTGCCTCGAATCTCACATCCTTCCCCGATGATACTCCTCTCCACCACACTATCCGAAGACAGGTATTGTGGCGGCAGAATCTCACTCTTTGTATAAATTTTCCAATACTCCTCATAAAGATTGAACTCCGGAACAATATCAATCAATTCCATATTCGCTTCCCAGTAGGAGTGGAGCGTCCCTACATCCTTCCAGTAGCCGTTAAACTCATATGCATAAAGGGGCGCGCCTTTCTTATGACAATACGGAATCAAATGTTTTCCGAAATCCAGTCCGGGCTGCTCAGAGTTCGCAAGAAGTGCTTCTTTTAAGGTCTTCCAGTTAAAGATATAGATACCCATGGATGCAAGATTACTGCGGGGATTCGCCGGCTTCTCTTCGAAATCGGTAATCTTGCGGTTCTCGTCAGTAATCATAATACCAAAACGCTTGGCTTCTTCCATAGGCACAGGCATAACTGCAATCGTCACCTCAGCACCATTCTGCTTGTGGAAATCAAGCATGACCTCGTAATCCATCTTATAGATATGATCGCCAGACAGAATCAGCACATAGTCGGGATTGAAATTCTCCATGTAATCCATATTCTGATAAATCGCATTCGCCGTGCCAGTGTACCATTCACTATTTGCACTCTTTTCATAAGGAGGCAGAACCGCGACACCGCCAATATTCCTGTCAAGATCCCAGGGAATGCCAATTCCGATATGTGAATTTAACCGAAGCGGCTGGTACTGTGTGAGTACGCCCACCGTATCAACACCCGAATTAATACAGTTGCTCAAAGGAAAGTCGATAATCCTGTATTTACTGCCAAAGGATACCGCAGGCTTCGCAACCTTTGATGTAAGTACTCCCAATCTGCTTCCCTGACCGCCCGCTAACAGCATGGCAATCATTTCTTTCTTAACCATTTTATCACCTCTTATTTCTTAAAATATTTATATATTTTAGAGCAAATAATATATGATTTCACTTTTGTTATATTAATAATATACAATATTTTATTTACATTTTCAATATCTTTGTCCACTTTTTACATAACCCATTTTGTGAGGATTCTGCCCATATCTCCATTTTGTAGATTATGTCTAAAATCTGTACAAAATAAATTCTTATTGGTTTTTTCCCGTGAAATGAGTATAATACTAGTAAAAAATGTAAATAGGGAGATACCCCATGTATCAAATTAATTTTCAAAATCCAATCCATATATATTTTATCGGAATCGGCGGCATCAGCATGAGCGGGCTTGCGGAAATCCTCCTGACAGAAGGTTTTCAAATCTCCGGTTCCGACAGAGCACCCTCTGATCTGACCCGTATTCTCACCCAGCGCGGCGCTTGTGTCTACTACGGACAGCGGGAAGAAAACCTTACAAAGGACATTGACCTGATTGTCTACACAGCGGCCATCAAACCAGACAATCCGGAGCTGATTGCCGCAAAAAAGATGCAAATTCCTACACTGACCAGGGCGCAGCTTCTTGGCCAGATGATGAAGAACTATAAGACGCCTGTGGCCATAAGCGGCACCCATGGCAAGACCACTACCACTTCCATGATTTCACAAATTCTTTTGGAAGCCGGCGTTGACCCCACCTTGTCCATCGGCGGAGTCTATAAACCCATTGGCGGCAACATCCGGGTAGGCTCCTCAGAATATTTTGTTACGGAAGCCTGCGAGTACACCAACAGTTTTTTGAGTTTCCTGCCCAAAATCGGCATTATTCTTAATATAGAAGAAGACCACTTGGATTTCTTCAAAGATATTCAGGATATCCGCGACTCTTTTCATCGCTTCGCGCTTCTGCTTCCTGAGGACGGCACCCTGATCATCAACAGCGATATCAACCAAGTGGAGGAGATTACCGCAGGGCTTTCCTGCCGGGTCATCACCTACGGTTCTTCCCCTTCCTCTGACTACAGCGCGTCACAGATTACTTATGATGCCTTTGGCTTTCCCTCTTTTCATCTTATGCATAAGGATGGCAAAGAAGAAGTGTTCTCTTTAAAAGTTCATGGAAAACACAATGTCACCAATGCCCTGGCGTCCATTGCTTTGGCAGATGTGCTGGATATCCCTGGCGATATCGTGGCAAAGGGCTTGCTTTCTTTTGGCGGAACGGACCGCCGTTTTGAGTATAAAGGACAGTTGCATGGTATAAATATTATTGATGATTACGCGCACCACCCCACAGAGATTCGGGCCACTCTAAACGCCGCCAAAGACTATCCCCACAAAAAACTCTGGTGCGTCTTCCAGCCTCATACCTACACGCGCACCAAAGCATTTCTGGATGAATTCGCAAAGGCGCTGAGTCTTGCCGATGAAATCATTCTGGCAGATATTTACGCCGCCCGGGAAAAAGACAGTCTTGGCATCAGCTCTCAGACTCTGCAGCACAAGATTGAAGAGCTGGGCCATTCCTGTTATTACTTCCCATCCTTTGAAGCAATTGAAGATTTCCTTCTAAAAAATTGCACAAAGGATGATCTGTTGATAACTATGGGGGCCGGTAATGTTGTAAATATCGCAGAAAATCTGCTGCAAAGATAATTGTTCACAATATCCACAGAAAAGAACCGAAGATTCGGAAATTCTTCTGTGGATATTTTTGTGGAAGAGATTCCCCGTCTTTTCGGCATTTATCAATACTATCCACAATGTCCACATTTTACTGTATTTTGCCAAACAAGTGTTTTGCTCACACTTTGTGACAGTTTTCCTATATCTTTTTACAAAACGCTATGCTATAATTCACTTTGTTCTCTTATGGGAATCTGCCAGTATCAGGACGACAAAAACATTATTTTGTATAGTAACTTTATTGTTTTGTATATATTCAGGGGTGGATAATATAATGGGTCTTTTAACAATTTATCAGGATAACTATGCGGATTCGACGGTGATTTCCAACCGTTTCATAGATGAGTATATGCAGGCAGCCAATGATGCGCAGCTCAAGATCTATCTGTATCTAATCCGTATGATGAGCGCGCGGCTCAATACCAGTATCTGTGACATTGCAGATACTTTCAATTATACCGAAAAGGACGTCATGCGCGCCCTGAAATACTGGGAAAAGAACCGCCTCCTCTCTCTGGATTATGACGAGAATAAAAACGTCATTGGCATCCATCTGCTGAATTTCAGTACGCCTGCTCCAGCTCCTGTGACGCCTCAGATTGCTCCGGTTCCCACTGTATCTGTTTCCACCGTGACGCCTTTGGCCTCCGTGGTGCCAATCGCCTCCAAACCAAACTATACGCTGGATGAGCTGAAAGCTTTCAAATCCGACGAAGCCTCCGCAAGGCTTCTTTTTGTGGCGGAACAGTATTTAAAAAAGACATTGAGCGTCAACGATGTGCGCACCATTCTTTTTATCTCGGACAAGCTGGGGTTCTCAGAAGATTTGATCGATTACCTGATTCAATACTGCGTAGACCGCGGCAAGAAAGACATGCGCTACATAGAGAAAGTCGCTTTAAGCTGGGCGGACCAGGGAATTACAACACCCAAGCAGGCCGCAAAGCTTGCCGGGAAATATGACAAATCCGTCTATGACGTCCTGAAAGCTCTGGGAAGACAAGGGAGCCCTACCGAGACGGAAGTATCCTATATTAACCGCTGGAAAAAGGAATATGGATTTGGTACAGACGTTATCCTCACAGCCTGTGAACGTACCGTTCTTGCCACGGACAACCACCGCTTTGAATATGCGGACAGTATCTTAAGCAGCTGGTATAAGGCCGGGGTACATCACAAAAGCGATATACAGCCGTTGGATGATGACTACCGTAAGAGAAAAACGTCGCGCACCGTCTCAGAAAACAAATTTAACCAATTCAAACAAAACGATTATGATTTTGATGCGCTTGAGCAGGAAATCTTAAGCAATTAGTTACAAGGAGCCCTACCGTGTCACTGACTAACACACAATATGATCAGATTCTTCATCAATATGAAGTAAAGCAGGCAAAAAGCCGTCATGAGGCGGAACAAAAGCTTGCCTACGTATATGCACATATACCGGGTTATAGAGAGCTTGCAGATTCTGTGGCATCTGTGTCCGTCGCACAGGGTAAGAAGCTGCTTGCCGGGGACGAGGATGCCTTAGAAGACCTTAAGGACTCCCTTGCCGAACTTTCCGGATGTAAGGCGAAGCTCTTAAAGGATTATGGTCTCCCTGAGGACTATTTGGAGCCCGTCTATGAGTGCCCGGACTGTAAGGATACTGGTTATGTGGACGGCGGCAAATGCCACTGCTTTCGCCAGTCCATGATCACCCTCCTCTATGAGCAGTCCAATATTCAGGAAATGTTGCGCACCGAAAATTTTAACGCTTTATCCTACGAATATTACACAGGAGATGATCTGACTCGTTTTCGAAATGCAGTCAGAACCTGCCAGAATTTTATCAAAAATTTCAATTCCGACTACCATAATCTCTTTTTTTATGGTACAGTGGGTACGGGAAAATCTTTTCTTTCCGGCTGTGTGGCAAAGGAATTGATCGAGCGGGGCCACTCCGTTATCTACTTCGGCGCTACAGGTCTGTTTGATTTGCTTTCAAAAAATTCCTTTGATTATAAAAACAGGGAAGAACTGCGCAGTGCCTACGCAGACCTCTACCAATGCGACCTGCTCATTGTTGATGACCTGGGAACCGAACTAACAAATCAGTTTATCACCTCTCAGCTCTTCGCACTGTTAAATGAACGCCACATGGGTAAGAAAGCTACCATTATCTCCACCAATCTGTCTTTGGAAGAATTGCGGAACCGATACTCCGATCGTATCTTTTCCCGCATCACAAGCAACTATGAAGTCTGTAAACTGTCAGGCCAAGACATTCGTATGTACAAAAAGAGACTGATGAACAGAAAGTGAGGATTTTAATGACCAGACGTGAAGAAAAAAGAAATCTGGAAACCATACCTGTCGGCTCCCTTGGGATGATTCCGCTAGAGGGCTGTATCAATCTTGGTAAAAAGGTCGATTACTATCTTGTAAAATGGCGCACGGAACGGGAAAGCGAGCACAAAGATTCCCTGGCTTTCTCCGGCTACCAGCGAAGCACCTACATTCTGGATGCCAAAGTACCCCGTTTCGGTTCCGGTGAAGCCAAAGGCGTAATCAAAGAATCTGTCCGCGGTACAGATCTTTATCTTCTAGTTGATGTGGCCAATTACAGCCTCACCTACTCCCTCTGCGGACATGAAAACCATATGTCCCCTGATGATCACTATCAGGATTTAAAACGGATTATCGCTGCCGTTGGCGGTAAGGCAAGACGGATTACCGTTATCATGCCTTATCTCTATGAAAGCAGACAGCATAAAAGAACAGCCAGAGAGTCTTTGGACTGCGCGCTGGCGCTGCAGGAAATGGTAAATATGGGAGTGGATAATATCATTACTTTTGACGCCCATGACCCCCGTGTCCAGAACGCGATCCCACTCCATGGCTTTGAGACGGTCCAGCCTGCCTATCAGTTCATTAAAGGATTATTGGCGCATGTACGAAATTTAAAAATTGATGCCGATTATATGATGGTCATCAGTCCTGATGAAGGCGGCATGAGCAGAGCCATCTATATTGCCAATGTGCTGGGACTTGATATGGGTATGTTTTATAAGAGAAGAGACTACACCAGAATCGTAAACGGCAGAAATCCCATTATTGCCCATGAATTTTTGGGAAGCAGTGTGGAGGGAAAAGACGTTATCATCATAGACGATATGATTTCCTCCGGCGAGAGTGTATTGGAAGTCGCTGCCGCACTCAAAGAGCGGAAAGCCAATCGTATCTTTGTCTTCTCCACTTTCGGTCTGTTTACCGCGGGCCTTGCAGGATTTGACAAAGCCTATAATGAGGGCATTATTCACAGGGTTTTGACCACCAATTTGATTTATCAGACGCCAGAACTTTTAAACCGCGAATGGTATATTGACTGTGATATGAGTAAATACATCGCTTACATCATTGACACCTTAAACCATGACACTTCCATCAGTGACCTTTTAAATCCTGTGGAACGTATTCAAGCCTGTGTGGCAAGATATCATGAAGGAGACATCGAGGGGATATAAATTCCCCTCGTTTTCATTTCTTAAAACATCCCAAATATTTTCTCGTTGAAGGACCCATGTATGGTATTATAATCCGTATATTCAAGATGACTGCTGTTCTTAAAGCGTACCTTCCACGTATCCCGGATTGCATCTGCCATCATCACAGCATAATCGCTTTGTGTCAGCAAAATAGCCGGAAATATATAATAAATCATAAAGCAGTTGATATCCACCTGTTTCCTTGCCGATATCCTGCCTCTTTTTGAAAATTTACTCTCCACCGCATCCGCAAATACCGCCGCTATTTCCAAAGCCTTTTCTTCACGCTCCTGCGCTTTCTCCACGGATTCTATGATTTCCTTCAAAATCTCCTTGTGTTTCTCGCGGAATTCTTCCATCCACGTCTCGTAAGCCTTCTTTTTCAGGCCCTCTGTCATGGGATACATTTTATCAAACATTTCTTCGATACGTTTTTGCATAATTGCCTCCATTCTCATCTCGCCACTTGACTTTTCATAATTTCACTGTATAATAAATCTTCGGGGATTCCTATCATAACCAAGGTCTTTCATCATGACCCGAGTGTTCGAGACCTTCCACTCGTAAAACAAAACTAAAGGAGAATAAAATCATGAAAAACAAAGTAGCTGCTGTCCCTTCCCGGGCAGTCTTTTCTTCGACCCTGTCGTTGGTCCAGGCGGCCATGATCGCCGCCATCTACGTTGTGTTAACCTTCATAGCAAATTCTCTTGGACTTGCTAACTACGCCATACAGGTACGTTTCTCAGAGGCACTCACAATCCTGCCCTTTTTTACCCCAGCCGCGATTCCCGGTCTCTTCATCGGCTGTCTGTTGAGCAACATACTGACAGGCTGTGCCCTGCCGGATATTCTATTTGGCAGTCTGGCAACATTAATCGGCGCCATGGGCACTTATGCCCTTCGCAAGTGGAAATGGTGCGCGCCTGTATGTCCGATTCTTGCCAATACCATCATTGTCCCTCTTATATTAATCTATGGATACGGCCTTTTGGTGGAAGGCATGAGCCCCCTGCAGTGCTATGGATATTACTGCCTCACCGTAGGCGCCGGAGAAGTGATCTCCTGCGGTATCTTAGGCATGTTACTGCTTACCGCCTTACAAAAGTATCAGGGGAAGATATTTATGATTCGTTAAGCTCTCATATGCATTTACTGTAAGCAGCTTTACCGAAATCTATGTAGGATACGTTCTACTATTTTTTCACTATGTGGCAGGAAAAATCCTGCCACAGGTCCTACCAGACAGGCACAGACAATCGTGCCCACGCCAAAGGAACCTCCCAATAAAAATCCCACCACCACAAAAGACACATCCACAATAATCCGCACGATACCAAACTTCTTGTGTGTTTTCTCACTGATGACCAGTGCCACCAAGTCATTGGGGCCGGTTCCGGCATCCGATTTGATCACAATGGTCATACCAAAAGCCAATATCGCACATCCCAGGGCAAGCACCGGCAGTTTAAACCACAGTGTCCTTTCCTGAGCAAACATAAACTGCAGGAGCCTGGTAAAGAAATCAATGATCGGTCCGCCGCACACCATGCAGAGGATTGTCCCAATTTTAATGTAACTTCTGTCCACAATCAGAAGCACCAGGATAATCAAAAAGCAGATCGCAATATGCGTATACCCGTGCGTCAGCACCTTTGCTCCCGTCATACCGCTTATGATGCGGAAAATTCCCTGCACCAGCACGTTAAACGGGTCCGCCCCCAGCTCCGTCAACAGAAACAAAGTCACTCCCAGATGCGCTATGGTCAGCCCAATCAACAGGATTACCACCCGCATTGCTATTTCTTTCATATCTCTTTTCATACCGCACCTATCCCTTTATAGCGTGTCCTTTCGTCTGCTTATTTCCTTGAAAAAGTCTTTGACCATCACCAGATTATCCAGTACCGCAATGCTCTTTTCATACATCTCCTCTGTGGCAGGAAGCAGGTCCGGCACCATGATGGGACGCATCCCCGCGCTGTGTGAAGCACGAATGCCATTGTAGGAATCCTCTATGGCATAAGCATCCGCCGGCTCTACTCCCAGCTTCTCACAGGCTGCCAGGTAGATATCGGGCGCCGGTTTGCTGCGTTTTAACTGATCTCCGCCCACCACGGCTCGGAAGTATTCATACAATCCGGCCTGCTGCAGCTCCTGTGTCACCACCTGCAGACGTGTGGAAGAAGCCAGAGCCATGGGAATACTTTGTGCCTTTAAATACTCCATCAATTCACGTACTCCCTTTTTCACCGGCAGACCATCCCTGTTAACCACCTCATGAAACATCACGGAAGCCTCTTTGCTGTACGCCTCATAGTGAAATTCCTCTCCGTAATGCTCCTTCATAATCTCTTTCGTCTTCACCGCATTAGTCCCAATGCAGTCTAACGCCGCCTCCTTGATTCCCACAAGACCATGCTTTTGCCCAACCTTCTCCCAACAGACAAGAATCAGTCTCTCGCTGTCAAAGATAACGCCGTCCATATCAAAAACTACTGCACCGATACCCTTATCCATCCTAATCTCCATGATAGCATTCTATTTTCTATTCTTTCCTGATATAGGCAATAAACAGATTCCCATTCTCATTCAGCCACTCCGTGGAATCATTCATGCCCCGCTTTTCCAAAGTACCCGCTACCGGATCCATGACTACAATATTAAGCTCATTGAATCCCACAATCAGCACCGCGTTGCCATCCTCTAAAGTGGCTAACACGGGAATATCCTTATTGACGTAATATAATACTGCATCCAAACTGCATCCAGACAAGTCCAGAATCGTACATTCCTGCAAATCGTTTCTTAAAATATCAAACACCGTATCCCCACGGTTCAGGAGTCTTTGTGTATTTCTGGAAATTCCCTCAAAGCGCAGGATTGTATCCAGACAGACTGCCAGTGAACTCTTACTCTCAGTGACCACATCCTCCGTGATCGCCATGATCTGATTCCGGCTGCTTCTTGTCTCACGCCGCCAGATGTAATCGCCGTCGTCATCCACCACCACGCCTGCCGTGCGGTAAGCCAGTTCCACAGCCCTGCCGGGATTGACAAAGATACCCTCTATGCCATTCTTGCCATAGACATAAAACCTGGCCTCTATGTTACCCTCGGCCGGCGTATTGACCGTGCGGCTGCCCTCAAAAAGCACTTCCTTAGGTGTCAGATGCAGCAGCGACTTACTGTCTATCTCGTTTTTGACGGCAATCTGGCAAATGGTCTCATACGTCTCAACCGCCACATAATTTAGTGTGTTACTGCCCGTCTTCACTTCTTCGGTACTCATAATCTGATCGTCTGAGACCGGCTCGTAACTGCCGCTCTCCTCATCAAATACCACCCGCAGCAAGTTGATCTGATTTTCCTGAATCTCGCTGCCCACCACATAGACATTCTCTTTTCGATAGGTCTTTAACACCTTTCCTTCGTCGCTCTGTATCCGCAGCTGATACATGGGAAAGGTGGTGATTCCGGTATGGTTTACCACCACATCGTTCTTTCTCGCAAGACCGTAAATCAAATCCTCATCCATAAATCCAAGCACGGAAATATACTCACCGACACCCGCATCAATCCGGGTCTGCGTCTGTGTATTCAGATTCATTAACACTAATCCTGTGGCCGCATAGAGATCACTGCCCTCCTGCCAGACAAACATCTTATTGGAATCCGACACATGGTATGAGCCTTCCCGCAGTCCGGAAACCACCGTCTGGCAGGCCAGGGTCTCCAGATTCACCCCATATACAGCCCCATCTATCATAAAATAATAGATACCGGACTTATTCACATAGGACAGCTTCTCCATGTCTGCCTTCAACAATTCATAGGATTTGTTATAAGGAATATAAAGCCTTTCCTCTACAGTATTCGTCATACTGTTATAGCCGTACACCGCCACTCCGACATTTCCCTCATGCCGTCCCCGGTTCATATAACCATAAACAAGAAAGGCAATATTGCCGGTCTCATCCACACCCAGCACTTGAATGTCATGTCTGTTATAAGCACAGCGCTCATCCAGCAGCAAATCTACATTTCCGTAGAAGCCAAAAAGCCTGGCCAGCTTATTGTCTGTCACATTATAGCTGTAAAGTTTGTCCGCCACGGTGAAAGCAAAAACATTCCCGCCGTCGCTCTCATGAAGTGCTACCTGATCACCCGTAATGCCAAGCAGAATCTTGTCATTGACATAGACGTCCCCATCCTCATCAAAAATCTGCTCCATAGTCCTCTCAAAGTCAAGCAGATACATTCTGTCCGGCGTGTAGCGCACTCTATAATATTCTTCTATCCGGTAATACGCCGTCCTCCTGCCTTCTTTCATACTGACCAGATATTCCATAACGAAAGAACCTGTCTGTTCTGTCAGCTCCTTGATCAGTATCTTGGGTTCCAGCACCTTGTGCACTACAAGGTCTCCCCATGTCACCTGGGCAAAACTGGAATGAATCGTCACCTTGTGAAAGGTGGTATTGTCACCTTCCTCATTGGACTCTAAATATTTCGTCAATTCAGCAGCCGCCTCTTTGTCAAAGGTACGCTCGTGGAAATCCTGAACATAGTCCAGTTTCTCTTTCACATGCAGGGAATCGCTCATAACCATTCTGGTATAATAGCGTATGGGTTCCGCTCCCTGAGGCGTGACCAGAAATACCAGCATATACTCCCTGTCATTTTCTATCAAGTCTTTTAAGGTAATCTCAAACTGAATGACATCTTCATCCTGCTCAAAATTATCCACCTGGGTATTCTCCACCAGACGCTCCCCGTCAGGACTGCGCACTTCAAAGGCAATCTCCTCTATCTTCCTGCCGTATGTGTCAATCTGGACGCGGACTTTTCTGTCATTCTCCACAGGCTGCAAAGTCTCTCGCAGATATGCGCTGCTCATACTCTCGGCATAACCGTGCAGACTATTAACCCTGTGCCCGTCCATATACATGGACACCACAGGGTAGGATGCCTCTCCCATTTCAGTTGTCATATCGGTGTTTCCCTGGTTCATCACCTTGCTCAAAATCATCAATGCCAGCGCAAAAATGATTCCCAAAATAACACCCTTTATGATTGCTCTCTTCATAAATATGCGATTCCTCTGTCAAACCCTGTCCCGGCCTAATCTTGCAATAGCCTAAGCAGGGTTGGCTCTATCTGTAAATGCTCTGCAAGGCGGTTCGCCTCTTCTCTTCTGCACTGCCTCTTTTCAGCGTCCATATCAGGCCGCTTCACCGCCCGAATCAGGAGATTTTTCGGCGTATGCTCCATATCAATAAATTCAAGGATATTCGTCTCATACCCCTCTGCTTCTAACAGTCCGGCACGGAGTGCATCTGTAATCAACGCCGACATACGCTCTTTGATAATACCATATCGCAGGACTGATGCCAATTCTTTATTACAAATCTGCCGGTTCACCTCATGCTGACAGCAGGGGACTGACAAGATGACTTTCACATTCCATTTCACAGCTTTCGCAAGCGCAAAATCCGTAGCCGTATCGCAGGCATGAAGCGTCACCACCATATCCACCCTGTCTCTCATCTCGTAATCCGCAATATCTCCTTTCAGGAAGGTGAGCTTCTCATAACCATACTTTCTGCCCAGAAGATTACACTGTGCGATCACATCTTCTTTCAAATCAAGCCCCGTGATCTCTACATCATAGCCTTTCAGATCATGCAGATAGTAATACATTGCAAAAGTAAGATAGGACTTGCCACATCCAAAGTCCAGGATACGCACAGTCTCTTCCTTAGGGAGTGTGGGCAAAATATCTTCAATAAATTCCAAAAAACGGTTAATCTGTCTGAACTTATCGTAACGGGAGTGCACAATCTTTCCATCCTTAGTCTGCACGCCCAAATCTATCAGAAAGGGGACCGGTCTGCCCTCTTCCAAAATATAGTGTTTCGCCCGATTATGAGACATCTGCATTTTCTGTTCTTCCTCTGTGCGTGCCGCCGGATGCTCCGTCTGTTTTCTATTTACAGTCATCTTGCCCTTCTTACTGACAAGCACCACCGCCCTGTTTGTCTTATGTTCTGCCTCACACTGCCTAAACTCCTGCTTCATCCACGCTTCTATCCGGTCAATCATGGGGCCTGCTTCATAATTGTTGTGAAAAACTTTTGTTCCCTGATACACCGTCTCCTGAAAAAGAAGATTTTCTTTGATCATAACAGGTCTAATCTTCACCTTATGTGCAAAAGAATCCCCCTTTTTTCTGGGATTGCTCAATACAATCTGATAGAGGCCTCCATCTACAATATCCTGTAAAAGCGCCTTAAACTGCTCATTCATCCTAATATGTCCTCTAATCCGGTTTACACTCTGTTACTATTTTAATCAGATTCTGAAAAAACCACAACTAAAATTTTAAAATACCATTGCGATTAGAGTGGCGCTTTTTATAAATCTCATAGCACAAAAGTACCTGCACAAATTCTGTGATTCTGTCCCAATCTTTCTCGGATACGGCTCTCTCCTGCGCTTTCAAAGCTTCTTCAAAAGCCCTCTCATTTCCCTGCCTGCTGTCTGCCGCTCCCCCATCTGTGCCGCTTGCATCCGTTTCCTGCCCCGCCTTGGATGCCAATGCCTCCGCACTTTCCATCTTCTTCATCTTATCCACGATGATCTGGGTAAGGCGGTATATCTGCCACCTGTCCGGATACTCATCGTAGATCATGCTGCCTTCATAATCCAGTTTATCCAGAGTGTCCGCAATGATTTTCTGATATTTTTTCGCTTCCAGAGGATACATCTGCTGTAAGTATTCCAAGTCCCTTGTCACGGTATCTTCTTCCTGATAATACAAGGGCAGCGGATATGCCATATAAAAAGGTAAAACTCTTGATTGATTCATGCTGTTCTTCCTCCATTCCCGTACACGCATTCATATCATTTACCTTATCATATGCGTTCTGCGCGAAATGGTTTTGCTCTGTTTCAAAAAATCAATAAGGGAACGGTCTTATTCCGCTCCCTTATTGTACATATTACTATGTTACACTGTCATTTCACCACTTCAATTCTTGCAACTGCGCGCTTTAAGGCCATTTCCGCCCTTTTCATATCTGTCCCTGGCGCATGTTCCCGGATTCTCTCCTCTGCACGCGACTTCGACTCCTCCGCACGCGTCACATCAATCTCTCCCGGCCATTCTACAATCTCTGCAAGAATCGTGACTTTATCGGGAAGCACCTCGACGAATCCTGCATGGAGCGCTGCTTCCTTCACCTCGCCGTCCCTGGTGATCGTGAGAATTCCAGGCGCAACAATCATAGTCATCGGAATATGGTCTTTATAGATACCGACCTCACCTTCGACCGTATTGAATTCTACCATGGACGCTTCTTCCTCATAGAATACCCTGTCCGGTGTAATGATCTTTAAAGTAAAATTTCTATCATCAGCCATATCCTAACCTGCTTTCCTAACTTCTAATCCCTACGACCCGGAAGAAATGCGCTCTATGCATTTCTTCCAGACATGACTTAGCTGTTCTTAGGCGGCGTTCTCTGTCGCCTACGTATAGCTTCATGTCTTATTATTTGACACGGGCAAGTACATCGTCAATGCTTCCTGCATTCAGGAAATAACTCTCCGGAATGTCGTCGTGTTTGCCTTCCAGAATCTCTTTAAAGCCGCGGATTGTCTCTGCAATCGGCACATACTTACCTTCCATACCGGTAAACTGCCCTGCTACGAAGAACGGCTGAGACAAATATCTTTGTACCTTTCTTGCACGGGATACGACCAGCTTATCTTCCTCTGAAAGCTCATCCATACCCAGGATTGCGATGATATCCTGCAATTCCTTATATCTTTGCAGAATCTCCTGTACGCCTCTGGCTACTTCATAGTGTTCCTGTCCTACCACTCTGGGATCCAAGATTCTGGAGGTAGATTCAAGAGGATCTACTGCCGGATAAATACCAAGTTCAACAATCGATCTGGACAACACCGTCGTTGCATCCAGATGCGCAAATGTGGTAGCCGGCGCAGGGTCCGTCAAGTCATCCGCAGGCACATAAACCGCCTGTACGGAAGTGATGGAACCGTTCTTGGTGGAAGTAATACGCTCCTGCAGGGCGCCCATTTCTGTCTGTAACGTAGGCTGGTAACCCACTGCGGAAGGCATACGGCCAAGCAGTGCAGACACTTCCGAACCCGCCTGGGTAAAACGGAAGATATTATCAATAAACAACAGTACGTCCTTACCGCCCTTATCACGGAAGTACTCCGCCATAGTCAAACCTGTAAGGCCCACACGCATTCTGGCCCCCGGCGGCTCGTTCATCTGTCCGAACACCATGGTGGTCTTATCAATAACACCTGACTCTTTCATTTCATAATAGAGGTCATTTCCCTCTCTGGTACGCTCGCCCACACCGGTAAATACGGAATAACCGCCGTGCTCTGTGGCGATATTACGAATCAGCTCCTGAATCAGCACCGTCTTACCTACACCGGCGCCGCCGAACAGACCAATCTTACCGCCCTTCTGATAAGGACACAGAAGGTCTACGACCTTGATACCGGTCTCCAAAAGCTCTGTCTCTGTAGCCTGTTCCTCGAACTTAGGAGCCGGTCTGTGAATCGGCTCATAGAATACATCCTTAGGCGCCTCAATATTGTCAATCGGCTGACCTAACACGTTAAAGATTCTTCCCAGGGTATTCTCACCCACCGGAACTGTGATGGGAGCGCCTGTTGCGACCGCTTCCATGCCTCTTACCAGTCCATCGGTAGAACCCATGGCGATACATCTGACGGTATCATCACCCAAATGCTGCGATACTTCCACAACCAGCTCCCCGGAATCCTTGAGCGGAATCTTAATCGCATCATTGATTTCCGGCAGATTGCCCGCCGAAAACTTGATATCAAGCACCGCACCGATGATCTGAGTGATTTTTCCAAGATTTTCACCTGTTTTTACTTCTGCCATCTTTTTATCCTTTCACTCATGTTTATTTATGCGCAAGCTCTATCCTTCCTATCATCTTTTCCCGCTGTCAGGAAAAGTCATATTACGAGATAGCATTTGCGCCTGCGATAATTTCTGTTAATTCCTGCGTAATAGATCCCTGACGTGCTCTGTTATACATCAGTGACAAATGATCTATCATTTCCTCAGCATTGCTTGTAGCGGAATCCATCGCCTGCATTCTCGCACCGTTCTCACTTGCGACCGCTTCTACCAGACCGCCATAAATCAGGCTCGTGACATATTTGGGAATAATCATGTCAAGCGCCTCGTCATCTTTGGGCTCAAAGTTCATCATCGCTTTACTGCCCGTCTGTTCAGCCTCTTCTTTGCCGTCTGCCGGTTCCACCGGGAGAAGCTTAAGAAGTGTAGGTTCATGAACCACTGTATTCTTGAATCTGGTATAGGCAAGATAAATTTCTCCAATCTCTCCTGCCGCAAAGGATTTGAGCAGTTTGTCGCTAATCACCATGGCATCTACGTAAGAAGGTTCCTCGATAATATCGGGATTATCCTCCACAATATGATAGCCCTGCCGATGCAGTGCATCTTTCCCCTTCTTACCAATCGCATAGATTTCCAGGTCTTCCTTGTTAAAATCTCCCTTGGTGATCAGCTTCACCACATTGGAGTTATAACCGCCGGCAAGTCCTCTGTTGGAGGTGATCACAATAACCGCCTTCTTCTTAGATTCTCCCGCCTGCAGATAAGGATGGTTCAACCCATTCGTCTTAGCCAGCATAGAAGTTACTGTTTCATACATACAATTAAAATATGCCTTGGATTGCTCTGCACGCTGTTTCGCTCTCTGCAGTTTCACAGTAGAGACAAGTTTCATTGCTTTGGTAATCTGCTGAGTACTCTGGATACTGCCTTTACGCCTTTTAATGTCTCTCATTGAGGCCATAGCATCACCCTCTACTTTCTACTTAATGGAACTGCCCTTTGAATTCTTCCACAGCCTTCTTCAGTGTTGCCTCTGTCTCCTCTGAGATCACATGTTCTTTCTCAATTGCACCAGGCACCTCAGGATACTTGGTGTCCAAAAACTCGAACAGTTCTTTCTCAAATCTGGTAATATCGGCTACCGGAACATCTAACAGATACTTATTGGTTACCACATAAATAATGATTACCTGATATTGTACCGGCATCGGTTGATACTGAGGCTGCTTTAAGACTTCCTTGATACGTTCACCCTGTGCCAGCTTCTCCTTGGTATCTGCATCCAATTCTGAGCCAAACTGGGAGAATGCTGCAAGCTCTCTGTACTGTGCAAGCTCTGTACGGATTGGCGCCGCAATCTTCTTCATGGCCTTAATCTGTGCCGCGCCGCCTACACGGGATACGGACAGACCTGCATTGACAGCCGGTCTGAAACCAGCGTTAAACATCTCAGTCTCTAAATAAATCTGACCATCAGTAATGGAGATTACATTGGTCGGAATATAAGCTGATACATCGCCTGCCTGGGTCTCAATGATCGGAAGTGCCGTCAGGGAACCGCCGCCATACTCCTCATTCATTCTCGCCGCACGCTCTAAAAGTCTTGAATGTAAGTAGAATACATCACCAGGATATGCCTCACGCCCTGGCGGTCTCTTCAAAAGCAAGGAAAGTGTACGGTAAGCCGTAGCATGTTTACTCAAGTCATCGTATACTACAAGAACATCCTCGCCGTTCTCCATCCATTCTTCACCGATTGCACAGCCGGAATAAGGCGCGATATACTGAAGCGGCGCAAGTTCACTGGCTGTAGCCGCCACAACGGTAGTGTAACTCATAGCGCCGTGCTCTGTCAGCGTCTTTACAATAGAAGCGACCGTGGAAGCCTTCTGTCCTATGGCCACATAGATACATTTGACGCCCTGCCCCTTCTGGTTGATGATGGTATCAATAACAATCGCCGTCTTACCGGTCTGTCTGTCACCGATAATAAGCTCACGCTGGCCTCTGCCGATCGGAACCATGGCATCAATCGCCTTAATACCTGTCTGTAATGGTGTATCCACAGATTTTCTTGTGATGACACCAGATGCAACTCTTTCTATCTTACGATATTTATCATTCTGAATCGGTCCCTTGCCGTCAATCGGCTGTCCAAGGGCATTTACCACACGTCCGAGCATACAATCGCCTACAGGCACTTCCACAACTCTGCCTGTAGTCTTTACGATATCGCCTTCATTGATATTATGCTGGCTGCCAAGTAATACCGCGCCCACATTATCTTCTTCCAGGTTCAATACCATACCGTAAACTTCACCGGGGAATTCCAAAAGCTCACCCTGCATCGCATTCTCAAGTCCGTGCACACGAGCGATACCGTCAGCTACCTGGATAACCGTACCCACCTCGGATACTTCCAGTTCCGCCGCATATCTCTTGATTTGATCCTTAATGACTGAACTGATTTCTTCTGGTCTTAAATTCATGGATCATACGCACCTTTCTTCTAAATTTCTTCAGATCTGCACTTTCAGCAGTTCTCTTTGTAATTCATTTAACTTTGTACTGACACTACTGTCCACAACCCTGTCGCCAATGCGGATTACCATGCCGCCGATCAGCGACTCATCCAATCCATAGTGCATTTCCATCGACTTATATTTGGTGGTATCAAGAAGTTTTTGTTCAATCTTTTTGCACTGTTCCTCCTTAAGTGGAACCGCAGTCGTCACCGTTGCGATGCCGATTCCCTTATACTCCTTGACTTTGTCCACAAAATATGCCAGGATCTGATCAATTTCCTTATAACGGTCTTTCGAGATAATGATAGTCAAAAAGCCCAGCAGTTCCTCAGATATCCTTCCTGCAAAAACGTTTTTGGCAACCGCAGTCTTCTCTTCCTTGATGACTTTCGGATGATTCATCAGTCTGCCAAAATCCTCATTTTCCGCAAGAATTTTCTGAAGCTGCTCGATTTCTTCTAACAGGACGTCTACCTTGTTCTCTTCGACCGCAAGTTCAAACAACGCATCACCGTATGTCTTTGAAATCAGCTTAGCCATGTGCTCTCACCTATTTCTTTCAGTGTCTCTTCTACCAGACTGTCCTGTACAGTCGTATCAATCGCGGCGCTCACAACCTTGCCGGCCATCATGGACGCCAGAACTACCATCTCACGTTTCACCTCGTCTGTAGCTTTCTTCTTCTCAAGTTCTGCTTCCACACCGGCTCTTTCAATGATTCTGGCAGCTTCCTCCTTCGCATCCGCTACGATCTTATTCTCATTGGCCAACGCCTTCTTCCTTGCCTCTGCAAGGATAGCCTCAGCCTCTTTGTCAATATCTTTTAACTTGGCTTCATACTCTTCTTTCAGTGCTCTGGCACTTTCCATATCAGCAGCCGCCGTATCGAGCTCATTTCTGATTCTGTCCTGTCGCTTCTGCATCATATCCCTGACCGGATTAAACAGGAAATGGGATGCAATCAAAAACAGGGAAAACACAGCAATAATCATCAACGCGGAATCCGCAATAAGCTGCAAATCCAAATCAAAAAGTCTCGGCGCCATCTCCGCCGATGCCAGCACCAAACCCGTAGCTGTTACATTCAAGCCCTCAGTCCCCCTTTCTTTTCGTAATTCTTAACATACATGCAAGGCCGCAAAGCAGTCCTCACGGAGCTAATTTCGCAGGAATTTGCTCCAGCTAATCTTCGAAGAAATTTGCTCCAGCTAATCTCCGCAGGAATTTACTTCAATTCCCCACGGCTTTTTCCGAGGCCGCAAAGCGGTCCTCGCGGAGCTAATTCCGCAGGAATTTGCTCCAGTTAATCTCCGAAGGAATTTACTCCTAGGGAAGTAAAGGCTTAACGAACAGAAGCAGCATCGCAATCAACAGACCATACAGACCTGTAGTCTCGGCAACCGCCTGCCCTAATAACATGGTGGAAGTAACATCAGACTTAGCACCCGGATTTCTTCCTACTGCTGCAGCCGCGTGTCCCGCTGCAATACCCTGACCTACACCAGGTCCAATACCTGCGATAACCGCAAGTCCGGCACCGATTGCTGAACATCCTAAGATAAAGTTGTTGTTAAATTCTCCCATTTTTGATTTCCTCCTTTAATATGTGTTTCAAAATTTAAAATGGTTTACTTACTATAATTACTCGTCTGTGGTACAGGCATTGGTAATATATGTCATGGTCAACATACAGAATACATATGTCTGAATCGCTCCGGAAAACAGATCAAAATACACATGTAGCGCTGCCGGCCAGATAATGGCAATCTTTGACAAGAGCGCATATACTAATGCCAGCATGACCGTACCGGATAAGACATTGGCAAACAGACGCAGCGACAATGAGATCGGTACGGCTACATCACCGATAATATTAATCGGCGCCCAGATAGGCCACGGATCGCACAGACCAGCGATGACACCCTTTACTTTCTGGTATTTGAACTGATTGTAGTGAATCAGCACAAATGTCATAATACCCATCGCAAAGGTCACCCCGTAATCTGCCGTGGGCGGTCTTAGTCCGAACAATCCGGAAATATTGCTAAGCAGGATAAAAATGAAGATTGTGCCGATATAATTGCGAAACTTGGGGCTGAATCTTCCCATAACACCGCCAATCATTTTATCCAGCATCTCCACCACCAGTTCAACAACATTCTGGAAAGTACCCGGAACATCCGATGCATGTTTGACCGCACGATTTGCCAAAAGACAAAACGTCACAATCACCAGCATGACAATCAGCACGCATACATGGGTGGTTGTAATCCAAACGGTCTGCCCGAACAGTTCGTAGGAAAACACCCCGTGAATCATGAAGTCAATGTCTGCACCCGCAGATAATAATATTCCCTGTCCCATACTTTCACCTCCTTCTACACATCTTTTTTGAAATCAGACATATTTATGAAAAAAGCGCCGTTTAGCGTTTTTTCAGACCAGATTATAAAAGCTTGCAAAAGCAGTCTCTCACTGTTTCGATGTTTTTTTCGTGCACATCCTGTGTATAAGCGGATTAAGATAGGCAGACAGTTTCATGCCCATATATCCGCAGAACGCAAACATCGGATTGGCAAACTTCGTATAAATCAAAACCATCATCACAATGACCAAAACCAGATACCGGATGATATTGTTGACACCCATACTCTTTACCGCGTCCTTTACGGACATGTCAAGCCCTCTGTCCAAAGACCACCACATATGAACGGCCCCCGTCATTGCAAGGATGACACCGATCCATAATCCAAGGCTGTAAGACATATTTCTGGAAAAAACCAATAGTATCATCTCGAAAACAACACCGTATAAAAAAATCCCCAGACAAAGCTCAAACAATGTCGAATCTATTTTTCTTCTCACAACTGACACCACTTTTCTATTCTATAAGGTCTGCCTGTCCTTCCCGGCACCGTCCGGCTTATCCTTGTCATTGTTATCCGTTCTGCGCCTGCGGGTAACCGCCGGGGTCTCGTAAATCTTCTTCGCGAAACGAAACACATTGGTAAAACCCGCCAAAGCACCCACAAAAAAGAGCGCCACCGTCCAGACAGAGGTCCCTAATTTGTGATCTAGAAACATACCCGCAAAGGAACAGAGCAATATAGGAACCAGCATATTAATCCCAAACTGGGTAATCATCATAAGCGCCTGGTAGACATTTTTGTTATATTTCAAAATACGTCCCTTTCCCCATCAAAGCTAACATTAAAATTATATCCACTTTTGGTATCTGTGTCCAGTATTATTGTGAAAATCAGGTAAATTATAGAAGCATTTAGAACAATTTACATTGACTTTTCACCGCTGTAAGTGTAACGTAACGAGTAAGAAGTTATTTCGTATTCTCTTTACCTATGGGGAGGTAGTATGGCAGGTCCGATTTTATACCGTAAAAGACTGATTCCTGAAGAATGTGTGCTGTTGAAAGATGACATGTTGTTATACCGTGATGAACATATCATTGTGACCAGCTGGAACACCTTAAAACCCCGTAAAGATCTTCATCATGGTCTTTCCTGCTACTATCTGCTGGAAGGTATAAAAGTGAGCCGCTTCTATCGGGAAGACAACTCACTTCTGTATTGGTATTGCGATATTGTTGACTATGATTACAATGCCGGCACAGATACCTACATCATCACAGATCTTTTGGTGGACGTCATCGTCTATCCGGACGGCTTTGTCAAAGTCGTGGATATCGATGAGCTCATCACCGCTCAGGAAAGCGGCCTTCTCACCGATGATATGCTCAAAAAATCACTTCTCAACTTAAACCATCTGTTACAGATTATCTATGCCGGCGGCTTTGAAAACCTGCAGGCCCCTCTTTCAAAATATGTATCTCAATAAAATATATGACCGCCAATTCGATATTTAGGGGTTATTCCATCTATCGGCGTCCTGAAATACACACAGTTGCCCACATTGGTGGCACCGCTCATCACCTCATCGGCCGCCTGATAACATCTGGACGTTGCCCTGCCTTCCGCCAGTGCAAGCGCCAGTCTGCCGCTTCCTACCGGAGAAAACTGTTTATTTTGATAAATCACACCTGTTACTGTATCAGGATAAACCGAACTGAGCACCCGGTTGATCACCACCGACCCAACTGCTACCTGTCCTTCGTAAGGTTCTCCCCCCGCCTCGCAATAGATCAGATTCGCCAAAAGATATCTGTCCCCTTCCGCAAAATCCACCTCGGAAATATCACGCCAGCTGGACTGGGCCGCCCGTTGGGACATACGTATTTCCTCTTCCAGTTTCGCCCGCAGAGCCGTTAGATTCTCTTCCTGCTCCTTGAGCTCCTGTTCGTAGGCAAGCGCCTCCGCCTCTGCATTCGAAATCTGATCGGCTGTTGCATGAATGGAATTGGAAGTCTGGCTGACCAAACCGGATACGCGGCTCTGCTCCGCCACTACCTGTACTTTATAATCATCAAGTTCCGCCTTGTTCTCCTCCTGCTGCTCCTTGGCTAATTCCAGCTCTGCCTGCTTCTGTTCCATGGAAGCCTGCGCATCCTTATACTCCTGCAGCACCTTCTGCTGATAAGCCGACAACTGTTCGATATAATCGTTTTTATTCAAAAAATCGAAATAATTACCTGACGAAAATAAGAGCTCCATATATAAGAAATCACCGCGCTCATACATAAACTGAATCTGGTGTTTCATCGTATCATAATGACCATCCTTCAGCGCAATGGCCGTTTCAAGCTCCTCTGTTACTTCCTCGATTTCTTCATCCAATGCCGCAATCTCGGCCTCTTTATCGATAATATTCTGCTCCAGCTCGCTTAAGTTATTACTCACCTGGGTTAATTCTGTATTTAAAGTAGACAGTGCCCCCTGTAGAGAACTATGTTGTTCATTTAAGTCTTTCAGATTCTCCTCTGTCTGATCGAGCCTGGATTCCGTCTCCTTTTTTTCCTGTTCTGCCCGACGGATTTTTTCCCTGGTCTCCTCCGTGGCTTGTACAGAGAAGGGCATGACACTACACAGCAAAATAAGCGCAAGACAAGCTGCCAGCTTTTGCTTTCTTCCCATATCTTCCCTCCAGCCTTAACACTGTTCGATCAGGTCTACTCTCCTCTGGTGTCTTTCCACCCCGGAAAACTCCGTGTCCAAAAAGATATCTACAATATTAAGAGCCACGCTCTCTCCAATAATGGCTGCGCCCATAGCAAGTACATTCGCATCGTTATGTTCTCTCGTAAGTCTAGCAGAAACCGGATCACCGCAGAGTGCGCAGCGTATTCCTTTCACTTTATTTGCCGTGATGGAAATACCGATACCTGTGGTGCAGATAACAATTCCCCTGTCACACTCCCCGGAAGCCACCGCTTTGGCAACCGCCGCCCCGTATACCGGATAATCACAGGAACTCTTATCCATACAGCCGCAGTCCTTATACTCGAATCCCCGTTCCTTCAAATGTGTCATCACCTTCTGTTTCAAATCAAAACCGCCGTGATCACTGCCAATCGCTATCATACTTTCTTCCTCCTTAACATAAGAACCCCATATACTTGCAATATATCTACTGTAATCTTACACCTAAATCCGCGTTATTTCAACTCTATTACCCTGTGACCGGCTGCCTTTAAGAGTCTGTTCATCACGGCCTGTCCCACACCGGCACCTGCAAAGCTCTCCGAATAAATGATTTCCACATCCTCATCATCAAATTCCCGCAAAATACGGTACAGCCGTTTTGCCAGCGCACTTTCATCCAGAGGGTCACCGGCATTCTTGCACACATCCGCCTGATAGACACCGATTGTGGCGTCCGACGCTATCACTCCGGTTTTCTTACCCTCACGCCGACAGCCTTCCAATTGCCTGTTGATATATTCCGCCACTGCCTGCTTTGGACCAGCAATGATCGTCAGTTCTCCTTTGGGCGCATAATGCCTGTACTTCATGCCCGGCGCCTTCGGGGCTTGTCCGCTGTCGTCGCGAAGGATTGTCACATCCTCCTCCACCCTGCCAAGAATATCTGCAAGCATCTGTCTTGTGATATAACCCGGGCGCAGTATGACAGGAGTCCCTGCTGTCAAATCCACAATCGTAGATTCCAAACCCAGTTCCACATCTCCACCATCCAAAATCATTTCAATCCTGCCGTCCAAATCCTGGGCCACATATCTGGCTGCCGTAGGGCTGGGTCTGCCTGAACGGTTGGCACTGGGAGCCGCCACATAACCGCCTGCTGCCTCAATAAAGGCAAGTGCCGTCCGGTGGGAGGGCATACGCACCGCCACCGTCTCAAGTCCCCCCGTGGTCTCTGCCGGCACCAAATCTGACTTTTCCAATATCATGGTCAAGGGCCCTGGCCAGAAAGCCTGTGCCAGCTTCACCGCCTCCTCAGGCACCCTCTTCACAATGGCAGAAAGCGCCTCCACTTTTGCTATATGTACGATCAACGGATTGTCGCTGGGTCTGCCCTTCGCCTCATAAATCTTACGGGAGGATGCCGGATTTAAGGCATCTCCGCCCAGACCATAAACCGTCTCCGTGGGAAAAGCCACCAGTCCGCCTGCCTTTACAATCTCTCCGGCTTCCCGTATAACTTCTTTATCTATATTCTTTTCGTCTACACATACTATTCTGGTCTCCACGTCTTTTTGCTTCCCTTATCTTCATTTCCGGCTGTTCAAATGCTGCAAAATAGCAAGATGAATTGCCCAGGCCGCCTTTTCCTGATATAAATCGGAAGATAACTTCTGCGCCTCCTCGTTGTTAGACAAAAAGCCGCACTCCACAATAACAATCGGAGAAGATGTCTTCTTTAAAAGATAATAGCTGTCATTGGCTTTGGCCTGTCTGGTATTATCCGGATCCAGCTCTGCCGCCAGAACTTGTTGCAGCCGCTGGGCCAGCTCTTTGCTCTCCTCACTGCCCGCATAATAAAAGACCTGCGCACCATGCACATATTCTTCATGATAACTGTTCTGATGGATGCTTACCGTAAGATCGGGTTTTTTCTCTTCTATGATATTCACCCGGTTCTTCATATCCTGTACTTTTTTATTGGGGGCCTCCTCATCGTAAAGTCCGGCATCACCATCCCTGGTCAGTACCACATCCACATCCGCCATCACAAGAAACCTCTGCAGCTTTCTCGTAATCTGTAGATTAATATCCTTTTCCAGACTGCCGTCCACACCGACTTTCCCTGGATCCGTCCCCCCGTGGCCCGCGTCAATGACTACACAGGGCCGGTCTGCTGTCTCAACCCGCCCGGAAGAGGCCATCTTTACGCCGCCGCGCACAGCAAAACAGATACTGAGCAGCATGAGCATCCACAAAGCTGCCCTGACCATCACCTCATAAATTTGCGGTTTGTTCCCTTTCATGATTTGATTCCTAACATCATCGCCTTTATTCATGCATATGAAAGGTCAACCGGAAAAATGCGGTCATGGGTCTATTATTGATTCATATATTCTTCAATCACATCCCAGACAGAAGACGATTCGAATCCCAGCTTCCACTCGGCCACGCCTCCAATCCCGTACTTTTGCATAATATTCAATTTCACACGAATTGATTCCGCATCCTCAAGCCATACCTGAATGAAACTGTCCCCGGACTGATACTCCCCATAATTCTGACAAGTCTCCTCATCCCATCTGGCTGTGATGCCGTGTTCCTGCATATAAACATGCGCCATATCCATGCCCACAGCCTGGCTGGAAACGGTAGTGCCGGACGTCTCCCATATTCTGGTATAAAAAGGAATACCGTTGATCACCTTTTGAGCCGGCACCTGCTCCACTGTGTTGGCTATGCCTCTCTCCACAAAATCGATGGATGCCACAGATCCGGCCTTATCGCTTCCTGCATAGTGTTCATCGTATCCCATGATCACCACATAGTCCGCCACAAGTCCCTGCTCTGCCCGGTCATAATGATCTGTATGGTCCATGGGCACATAGTTATCCACCGACAGCACGATACCATGCTCTCTACAGGGAATGGAAAGTTCCCTGATAAATTCCACATAAGGTTCTCCTGCGTCCAGACTGATATTCTCAAAATCGATATTAAGACCATCCAGCCCATATTCCAAGGCAGTGTTGATCAGACCGTCTATCAGATGGGTCCTGTTGGTGGTGCCGGCAAGCACCTCATACATATCCACATCCACGCTCTCTACATTGCCCACAAGAGCCCATACCTCAAGTCCCCTCTGGTGCGCCTTATCCACATAAGACTGGGAAGCAAAACTGCTGAAATCTCCCTCATTGCCCACTAACGTAAACCAGGTGGGGGATATCACATTAATACTTTTGGTATTTGCAAGCATCGCATCCAGGGTCCCATTGCCATCCACACTGCCCACACCATGCCATGCCATGTTTATTTTATGATCACGGGTATTGGACTCATACACCGGCTCCACATAATCCGTCACCGGAATCGGCGTCTGGGCCCTATGCCCTTCTAATCTCTTATTTTCCACATAACCGATGAAGGCGTCCTTCGTTTTTACCTTCGACCATTTTTCCATTTCTTCCAAGACAACAACTTCGTCGCCTTTCTTTACATCTGTCAGAATATCACTCTTGATTCCGCCCTGGTAACGCACCTGGGTATCCTTTGCGATCACCGCCAGCTGTCTCTCATTCCACTGGTTATAGACCTGCATATGATTTGGCTGTGTAAAAAGCTCATAGGAAAAATTCGCGTACTCTTTCACAAAATCTGCCGCGATATAGAGCATATCCCCCTCGTATCTGGAAATCACATAATCCCTTGTTTCCGCCTCGTCTCCCTTTGTGAGCGTGTCCGTCCCAATCTCCGTTCTCACAATCTTATCCGGCAAAGCGTAGAGAAGAAGCCCTTCCTTCTTATCTTCATAAAACCTGTCGTTAAAGTATTTGTGCACAGTGGCCAGATCAAAGTAGCACACACCGTCCCACATCTTCGCGTGTTCCTCCATCTGCTCATCCTGCAAGATCACAGGCACATCATCACTTCCCGTAACCCCAAAATACTTTGTCAGATCTGCTCTCTCTTTAGAATAAGAATATTTATCCAACAACTTCACACCTAATCCTGCCGCCGCGATCACAATAATAAGGACGATCGCGATGATCACCGGAATCACTTTTTTCATCTATCCAGCTCCTTTCTGACCGTCCTAATTATAGCAAACTATTTCTTTCCAGTCATTATGATTTTGACATTTTTCGCATTTTTCTGCGTTTTGTATAACTTATCGCAAAATCCTACTGCCAAGACAATCATCCACCAACGACGGTAAGCGGGAACTTCCCTGTGTAATGAATATCTTAAGTTCCTATTGAAAATACTCTGTCTCATACAGTGTAACCGTCCACGCCTTCATCTAACCAGCCAAAAGGAAATATAAATAATCAATTGTGATATACTAACGGCATATGATATATAGGGTGGAAATAGTTCTAAAGATATCCCTGACATGCAAAATGAAAAATAACTGTATAACCTACTCATTCCTTGTGAATTATAATTGTGAAATATAGAGGGGAATAAGATATGGTCTCTGACCAGACACATCGCCTATAAGACTTCCTCCCTATCGTTGAATATCCGGGAGGAACAGATGTTATTTATGAAATTGTGCATGCCTCCTTCCGCTGCTGATTGTCAGAAGACATCTTGTAGTTGGATTATAACCATAATCTGACAAAAAAGCAAGCATATTCTAAAATTATTAAAAATTTTTAAACACTTTCCGCGCACTATTGACTAAAAGTGACGCAAAGTATAATATAATGGCAAAAAAGGAAATTCCTAAAATATATATAACAAAAAGGATGTGAACATCTCATGAAAATAGAAAAAGTAAACGAACATCAGATTCGATGCACCCTCACCCGCGAGGATCTTCTTAACAGGGAATTAAAGATCAGTGAACTGGCCTACGGCACAGAAAAGGCCAAGAGTCTTTTCCGTGATATGATGCAGCAGGCGGCTTACGAATGCGGCTTTGAAGCGGAAGATATTCCTTTGATGATCGAGGCAATCCCCTTAAACGCAGAATGCATTGTATTGATTGTTACCAAAGTAGAAGACCCTGAGGAACTGGATACTCGTTTCTCCAAGTTTGCCCCTTCTGTTCATGATGAGGAAAGCTTTTCCGACGAAACGGAAGCGCTTATGGATAGTTTTGCTGACGGCGCGGATGAAGTACTCAATATGCTGCGCAAGATGAACAGTTCCAGCGCGGATGTCTCTGCACCACAGTCCGGCGCACCGGCGTCTAAAGCTTCTGCTTCCAAAAATAATAAAGACGCTTCTTCTGTGAAGACCACCAGCCGCCTGTTTTCATTTTCTTCTCTCAGAGATGTTACCCGACTGGCCCGTGTGATTTCCACTTCCTATCAGGATGCGAATTCCCTTTATAAGGACGACAGTTCCGGCAGGTATCTGCTCCTTTTGAACCCAGGCACTCTGGACATGGATGCATACAATCGGATATGCAGCCTGATTTCAGAATACGCTAAGATTGAAAAAACTGCGGCCGCTACCAATGCTTATCTGGAAGAGCACTATGAGCCGCTGATTCAAGACAAGGCATTAGAAGTTTTAGCTAGCATATAAACCGAAGGGGGCTTCCTCTGGCCGGAATACCCCCTTCTTTCTAATTTTATTACTTCACTACCGACGGCCTATCCGAAAATCATCCGTCTATGCTCCTGTGACTGCATCAATCTTTGCCATCAGGTCATCAACCGCAATACCATGTACCATCGCAGCCTCTTCCAGTGTCTCCCCCTGTGCAGAAGGACACCCCAGGCAGTGCATACCGATTTCCATGAGGACCGGTGCGATATCCATGTTAATCCTCAGCGCTTCTCCGATAGTTGTATCTTTACTGATCTGTGCCATATCATACCTCCGATTTAATCTTAATAGTAATAGTCTGTTATATTAGGCAGAATCTATTCATGTTGATTATAATAGGAATCTAAAGGTTGTGCAAGCAGTTTCTCAATACAATACTCCATTGCGATAATATACTTTAATCGCTTAAAAGTACAGCTTTTCAACCTTTTGGTTACGGATAGTTTCTGTCGATTGATACCCGATTATCAATATTTTGTATCTGCATCTTTTTACATACAATTTTCACAAAAAATTAAGTTAATTTTTGGCATTTGTATGCGAAAAAGTACAAAGGCCGTCTTGACTCTTTTACTTTCTATAACATATAATATTGGTACTGGATAAGCATGTTTTAACCACAAAACATTATTAAAAAATTTAAACATAGGAGGTTATTTCAAAATGAGACCAGAATGGAAAGATTTCGTAGGCGGCAAGTGGGACAAAGAAGTCAATGTCCGTGACTTTATCCAGAGGAACTATCATCCCTATGATGGTGACGAGTCCTTCTTAGCTGAAGCTACACAGAACACAAAAGACTTATGGGCACAGGTTCTTGAATTACAGAAACAGGAACGTGAGGCTGGCGGTGTACTTGATATGGACACCAAGGTGGTTTCCACCATCACTTCTCATGGCCCTGGTTATCTTGACAAGAGCAAAGAGACAATCGTTGGTTTCCAGACAGATAAGCCTTTCAAGCGTTCCCTTCAGCCTTACGGCGGTATCAGAATGGCTGAGAAAGCCTGCTCCGACAACGGTTATGAAGTAGACCCTGAGATCAGCGAGTTCTTCTCTACCCACAGAAAGACACATAATGCAGGCTGCTTTGATGCTTACAATCAGGAGATGAGAGCCTGCCGTTCTTCCCATATTATCACAGGTCTTCCGGATGCTTATGGCCGCGGCCGTATCATCGGCGACTACAGACGTGTTGCTCTGTATGGTATCGACAGACTGATCGAGGACAAACAGGATCAGAAGAATTCCACAGGCCGCGTTATGACAGATGATGTGATTCGTCTTCGCGAAGAGCTTTCCGAGCAGATGGTTGCTCTGAAGATGATGAAGGAAATGGCTGCATCTTATGGCTGCGATATTTCCAAACCGGCATCTAATGTACAGGAAGCTATTCAGGCTACCTACTTCGGATATCTGTGTGCTGTTAAGGAGCAGAACGGTGCCGCTATGTCTCTTGGCCGTACTTCTACTTTCCTTGATGTATACGCTGAGCGTGACCTTGCTAACGGTACTTTCACCGAGCAGCAGATTCAGGAATTCGTAGATCACTTTATTATGAAGTTAAGATGCATCAAGTTCGCTCGTACACCTGAGTACAACCAGATTTTCGCTGGCGATCCGGTATGGGTAACAGAGTCCCTCGGCGGTGTTGGTGTTGACGGTCGTCCGATGGTTACTAAGATGAGCTTCCGTTACCTGCACACATTAACCAACTTAGGACCTTCTCCGGAGCCCAACTTAACAGTTCTCTGGTCCACAAGGCTTCCTGAAGCTTGGAAGAAATACTGTGCTAAAATGTCCATCCAGACCTCTTCCATCCAGTATGAGAATGATGATTTGATGAGAGTTACGCATGGTGACGACTATGGTATTGCTTGTTGCGTATCTTCCATGGTTATCGGTAAGGAAATGCAGTTCTTCGGCGCACGTGCTAATCTTGCTAAATGTCTGTTATATGCATTAAATGGCGGTGTTGACGAAGTTACCAAGAAACAGGTTGGTCCTAAGTATCGTCCTGTTACCGGCGATGTTCTCGACTATGATGATGTTCTGGATAAGTTCCTTGATATGATGGAGTGGCAGGCTGATGTGTATGTAAATACACTGAACATCATCCACTACATGCATGATAAATACTGCTATGAGAGAGCAGAGATGGCTCTTCATGACAAGAACGTTAAGCGTTACTTCGCAACAGGTGTTGCAGGCCTTTCCATCGTAGCTGACTCCCTGTCCGCTATCAAGTATGCTAAGGTTGAGCCGATCAGAGACGAAGACGGCATCATCGTTGATTTCAAGACCACTGGTGAGTTCCCGAAATATGGTAATGACGATGACCGCGTAGACGAGATTGCTCAGGAAATCGTTCACAAGTTCATGACCGCTATCAGAAGACATCATACCTACAGAGAAGGCGTTCCGACAACTTCCATCCTTACCATTACTTCCAACGTAACTTATGGTAAGGCTACAGGTAACACACCTGACGGACGTAAGAAAGGCCAGCCTTTTGCTCCTGGTGCTAACCCGATGCACGGACGCGATACCCACGGTGCAGTAGCTTCCTTATCTTCTGTATCCAAACTTCCGTTCAACGATGCACAGGATGGTATCTCCAATACCTTCACCATCATTCCTGGTGCTCTTGGTAAAGAAGATCAGGTATTTGCAGGCGATATCGAAGTTGACCTGAGTAAATAACTGTAGTAAATTCCTGCGGAATTAACTACGCGAGTGTTGCTTCGCAAACTCGGATAAAATAGTGATGTAGTGATTAATGGAAAATGTATATTTTCTGTTGATCGGAAAAAAATCCATATATGACAGATTTTTTTCCAGAGATATCATAAGGAGGAAATAATATATGGATGATAAAAAGATGATTGATGACTTTGTTAAGATGATGGATTCCGGGATGGCACAGGGTGTCGGACATGTGAATGTGGAAGTCGATGACGAAGCGCAAAATTCTAAGAATGTTCAGACCATGGGGTGCACGGATTGCTCCCGTACCCCATTGGCCTGCAGTGTTCCAACTCTCCATGAGGGGCTGGATGATTTTAAATAATACTACGCCATGAGAAATTATGAGCGAGTATATAATTCAATGCAATAATAAAAGATATTATAGGAGGACAAAACAATGGCAGCAAATGCTCAGGTAGATAACTTAGTTTCTTTATTAGATGGTTATGCAACAAAAGGCGGCCATCACCTTAACGTTAACGTGCTCAACAGAGATACTTTATTAGATGCTCAGAAGCATCCTGAGAATTATCCTCAGTTGACAATCCGCGTATCCGGTTATGCAGTTAACTTCATCAAATTAACACCGGAACAGCAGGCAGACGTTATTTCTCGTACATTCCATGAGAGTGTATAAGTGAGGTAAATTCCTTCGGAATTAACCTCTCGAGCACCGCTTTTGCGGGCTCGGTATAGTGAATGTCAAAGTCATTTCACAATTTACTTTTGGAGTACCGCTTTGCGGGCTCGGCTTGGTAATTTGAAAAGTAACCTAAGCGATTTTTTGAGGGGCTGACCGGTTTTCCGGTTGGCTCCTTTTTTGTTTATGTGTTGATATTATTTAGGCCTAAATTACGGATTGTCTAGTTTTTTATCTGTATAAGGAGTATACTAATGTTAGTAAAACAGTAGAAAGGCAGGGTATCAATATGCAGGGAAGAATACATTCCTTAGAAAGTTTTGGCACCGTAGACGGACCGGGTACGCGTTTTGTGGTCTTCGTTCAGGGTTGTCCTATGCGGTGCGCCTACTGTCATAATCCCGACACCTGGGAGATGAACGGCGGCACATTGATGGAACCGGAATATATTTTTGAACAATACAAACGAAACGAGGCTTTTTACAAGGGCGGCGGCATCACAGTTACTGGCGGCGAGCCTTTGATGCAGGTGGACTTCTTGATTGATTTGTTCACCATCGCCAAGGCAAATAACGTGCATACCTGTATCGATTCCTCAGGTATCGCCTATAAGAAGAATGCCAACCCTGAATGGCTGGCTAAATTGGACAAACTGATGACGTTAACGGATTTGGTTATGCTTGATATCAAACATATCGATCCGGAGAAGCACAAGGAGCTTACCTCTCAGCCCAACGACGGCATACTTGCCTTTGCAGAATATCTTAATGAAAAGCACGTGGACATGTGGATTCGCCACGTAATTGTTCCTGGCCTTACAGACGATGACAAATATCTCTATCAACTTGGCTACTTTATCGGCGCTTTCACCAATTTAAAAGCGCTGGATGCACTCCCCTATCACACCATGGGAGAATCCAAATACGAGAAACTGGGCATGAAATACAAACTGGCCGGTGTTCCGCAGATGGATAAGAGTAAACTTGTGGAGAAAAAGAAGGTTATTTTGGACGGTATACGTAAGCGCAGAGAGGAGCTTGGTATCCAAAATCATCACGCAGAATAAGCAGCTCGACAGAATATGGAAATAAGCAATTATGCGGCCCTTTCTTCACACTTTACCCTTGTATATTTACTGCATTTATATTAGAATAAGATGTAGGTAATTGATAAAGATATATCAATTTCAAACAGTCTTATATGCAAGGAGGATAATTATTATGGCATATGTAATCAGTGACGCTTGTGTATCATGTGGTGCATGTGAATCTCAGTGTCCGGTAGGCGCTATCAGCATGGGTGATGGCAAATTCGAGATTGATCCTGATAAGTGCATCGATTGCGGTTCCTGCGCAGGTGTTTGCCCGACAGGTTCTATCTCTCAGGGTTAATAAACCTACAATCCCCTATCCCAGGTTGATAGGGGATTTTCTTTTGCCTTTAGGCAGCTTTTCTTTCGGCAGGTGTCTTTGTCTGATCATCTCATCAATCTTACGGTAATGCTCTTCCTCTTGTTTCCAGTGCTCCTCATCCCGCTCTTCCTGCTGTCTAAACTGGTAATCTAACTCTTTTAGGATGCTCTCTTTAATCTCCGTACACATCTCCTGATTGGCACTTTTGACAGCCTCAGTGATCATGTGCTGTAAAAGGTATTGCAGCCTTGCGGCTTTCTGTGTCTTGTCCATTTCCTCTTGTACGTTGTATTCTGAGACTTTTTCTCTCGGTGTCTCTATGATCGGCTCTTTCCCTTTAGAAAGAGTAACCATATATTTCTGTGCCTTCTTCATGACCATGTCTTCTACTTTCTGTTCCATATTTGTCACATCTTCCATAACGTCCATATTTCCTCCATTATTTATCTTTACCACATTCTCTGCATCGCTTTTCGTCTCCGCCGCGCCGTTTTCAAAAAGCACTGTCCGTATTGCTTTTAACTGCAGCCCCTGTTCTTTCAAAAGCTTAATCTGCTGCAGACGCTCAATATCTTCCTGAGAGTAACAGCGATGCCCCATTTCATTGCGCTTAATCCTCAGTTTTAGTTCGTCTTCCCAATAACGAAGGACATGGGCCTCCACCTGCACCTTCTTCGCCGCCTCCGATATGTAATAAATTGTGTTTTCTCCCATCTTCATTCCCCTTTCTCTATACCGCCTGCCAATGCTTCCGTTATCATGACAAAAGAGACGCCGCCGCTTTCGGCTCGTCTCTTTTGTAAGTATATCTTGTTTCTGTTTTATTTCTGCAAATTTGCGAATTTCGTATAATCTGGCAGCCAAACCAATTCCACTGTGCCGATCGGACCGTTTCTCTGTTTCGCAATAATAATCTCTGCAATTCCTTTCTTTTCCGTATCTTTATTATAATAGTCATCCCGGTAAATAAACATGACCACATCAGCGTCCTGCTCGATAGCACCTGACTCACGCAGGTCAGAGAGCATAGGTCTGTGATCGGGTCTCTGTTCCACCGCTCGTGACAGCTGAGAGAGCGCAATGACCGGCACGCGCAGTTCTCTGGCCAATGCTTTCAGGGAACGGGAAATATCTGAAATCTCCTGTTGCCTGGAGTCTGTAGATCTTCCGCTGCCTGACATTAACTGCAGATAGTCAATGATGATCATTTCCAGATTATGTTCCAGTTTATATTTACGGCACTTGGAACGCATCTCTGAAATACTGATACCAGGCGTATCATCAATAATCAAATTGGATTTACCGATTACCGCCGCACTCTCAATCAGTTTCTCCCATTCTACATCCGAAAGATTACCGGTTCTAAGATGCTGGGAATCCACCCTGGACTCCATGGAAAAAAGTCGATTGACCAACTGCTCCTTGGACATTTCCAAACTAAAGATTGCCACCGTCTTATTCTGCTTAAAGGCCACATATTCAGCCACATTTAAGACAAAAGCCGTCTTACCCATGGAAGGTCTTGCCGCAACCAAAATCAGGTCGGAAGGCTGCATACCGGCAGTCTTATAATCCAAGTCCAAAAAGCCGGTAGCCACACCTGTGACATTGCCTTTATTATGTGATGCCCGCTCGATATTGTCCATAGCGTTCATAACAATCTGCCTGATCGGAACAAACTCGTCGCTGTTCCTTCTCTGTACCAGGTCAAATACCCGCTTCTCTGTATCTTCCAGAATCACTTCCAGGCTTTCTTTTCCTACATAACAGGTATTGGCAATCTCTTCATTGAGACGAATCAACCGCCGCAAGGTAGCCTTCTCTGATACAATATTAGCATAGTATTTGATATTTGCGGAGGTTGGCACCGCGGTGATCAGATCGCGGATAAATTCCAGACTGCTCACCTCCGGCGGCACATCCTTTTCCTTGAGCCTGTCCTGCAAAGTGACCAAATCTACTGGTTTTCCCTCATCGTTTAATTCCACCATGGTGTCGAAGAGGGTGCCATACTGTTTGTTGTAAAAATCCTCTCCCAGCACAATCTCGGCGGCAATCACAATGGCTTCCCTGTCCATGATCATGGCACCAATGACAGACTGTTCCGCCTCCATGCTGTGGGGCAGGATTCTCTTAAGTAACGCTTCCTCCAATGTCTGCCACCTACGCTTCTTCTATTACTTTGACCCTTAACTTGCCTGTCACTTTTGTGTGCAGTTTTACGCCCACCTCATAGACACCAAGCGCCTTGATTGCCTCGGGAAGCTGAATCTTTTTCTTATCCAGTTCCAGACCGCACTGCTCCTTAGCCGCCTGGGCGATTTCTTTAGAAGATACAGAACCAAAGGCCTTACCGCCTTCGCCGGATTTCATCTTAAGCACCACTTCTTTGGTCTCCAAAACCTTTGCCAGTTCCTGGGCCGCTTCCAACTGCTCCTGAGCTACCTTATCGGCATTCGCCTTCTGAAGTTTCAAATCATTCATATTCTTTGCATTGGCTTCTACACCAAGCTTTTTCGGCAATACAAAATTCCTTGCATATCCGTCACTGACATTTACAATCTCACCTTTTTTACCCAGAGATTTTACATCCTCCAACAAAATAACTTTCATCTGTACAATATACTCCTTTCCTGCCCCGTCTTTCCTTCTATATCAGCATTCTCAGAAAGCTTGTCCTAAGCAAGTTCTCCTTCCGCTATCATCGTATCCAGCGTCCTCTTAATCATCACAATGCCTTCTTCCAGCGTACCATTTTCAAGCTGCGCCCCAGCTATATTCAAATGACCGCCGCCGCCCATTCTTTCCATGACCACTTGAACATTCACCTCATCAATGGAACGCGCGCTCACATAAATAATCCCATTATAGGGCGTCAAAATAAAGCTGGCCTTAATTCCTTTTATATTCAAAAGCTCATTGGCCGCCTGCGCGCCCACTACTGTTGGGCTGGCCACATCCACTCCGGTACAGACGGATATGGCATAAGAATCCCTGTAAATCTCCGCCTGACTGACCGCATCTGCCTTTGCCTTATACTCTGCCGCATCGTCCCGGAAGATTTTCCTGACACGGGTCACATCCGCACCGTTTCTTCGCAGGAAAGCTGCCGCCTCAAAGGTCCTGACCCCTGTCTTGGTCATGAAATTATTGGTATCAATCATTATGCCCGAATACATACAGTCTGCTTCTTCCGATCGCAGTTTCAAATCATCACTAATATACTGCAGAATCTCGGATACCATTTCACAAGCCGAAGAAGCGTAAGCCTCTATGTAAGATAAGGTGGCATTTTCTATGATCTCGGTTCCCTGCCTGTGATGATCCAACACCACCACAGACTTACAGCGCTTTAACAATTCCGGACACTCTGTGATACTTGGCTTATTCACATCCACTACCACCAGGACCGCATTGTTGCCCACCATCTCAAGAGCCTGCATGTTATTGATGATCATATCGTCATCGTATTCGTCATTGTCCAAAAACATCTCTACCATAGGCTGCATGGAAGAAGTCACATCATTCAATACAATATGGGCCTTCTTTTCCATTGTCTTGGCAATCCGGTAGATACCCACAGAGGCACCGAAACTGTCCACATCGCCTATCCGGTGTCCCATGACATACACATCGTCCTTCACGGAAATAATTTCCTTGAGCGCATGGGCTTTCACGCGGGCTTTCACACGGGTGCTCTTCTCCATCTGCTGGCTCTTACCGCCATAATAAATCACATTCTCCGGCACCTTCACCACAGCCTGGTCACCGCCCCGCCCTAAGGCAATATCAATGGCATTTCTGGCAAACTCATAATTCTGCGCATATGTGAGACCATTTAACCCCATGCCGATACTGATGGTGACAGCCATCTCATTGCCGATATTGACAGTCTTCACATCTTCTAAAAGATCGAACCGGCTCTCCTGCAGCTGTGCCACCGCCTGTTTGCGCATAATAACCAAATATTTGTCCTTTTCAAGCTTCTTACAGATGCCGTCCATGGCGGCAATATATTTATTCACCTTACGGTCAATCAATGCAATCAACAAAGACCGTCTGACTTCCTCCACGCTCTCAAGGGCTTCCTCATAATTATCCAGATAGATAAGCCCCACAGCCAGAGATTGATCATCCACTTCTTTCAAGGCAATCTTAAGAGCCGTCTCGTCAAACAAATACATCGCGATCAGGTATCCATCATACCCTTTCGCCTCTATGATATCACTGTTTAAAGCCATCTCTTTGAGGGAAATCTTTTTGAGCTTCGCAATATAATTGCCAGCCTCATATTCCACATCAAATTCAACCTCATCCTCCTCGTTGATACCAGGCAGCTTGTCCTTTGTAATGGAAGGAAAAAGGGAAGTGACGGACCTGCGGTATCCCTTTTCCTGATGAACCAGGCGTTCAAACGCAATATTCGTCCAGATAATCTTTCCATTATCATCAAGTAATGCATGAGGGAGCTCCAAATCCCTTAAAAGTCTTCTTTGAATCTGTCCATACTGGGTCGCAAAGCTGATCAGCTCATTCATGATGATGGGCTTATTGTAGAACATCATAGATAATATAATCGCAAAATACAGAATCAAAAAGGCACTCAAAACAAGTCCTGCTCTATAATCAATCAAATAGATCAGAACGTCTACTGCCATTAACAGAAATCCCAAATATAAAGACGACTGCAGATAGGATTTCAGTCTTCCCTTTAATCTCACATTGTTCTTCATCTTAACCTCTTACCCTAACCGGGGCTCTGCCCGATTACCACCAGGAATTCTTCTATATCACAAAACATTTATTCCTTATGGATAATACTAACATAAGTATATCATTTTTTGTAAGATACTGCCACACCAATATATAGACCTTTTTCGCAGGAAAATGACAGGATATTGAAAAAGACCAATGGAACCCTTCGTCCATTGGTCTTCTTTGATCTGGAATCTTAATCCTGCACGTAAGGCATAAGCGCTACATGTCTTGCACGTTTGATCGCTACCGTGAGAGCCCTCTGATGCTTTGCGCAGTTTCCGGTGATTCTTCTGGGAAGGATTTTACCTCTCTCAGATACATATCTTTTCAGCTTGTTGGTATCTTTATAATCAATTACATTATCTTTACCACAGAACACGCATACTTTCTTTCTTCTGCGCATCCCGCCCTTTTTCTTAGGGAAATCCGGCCTGTCTGTTTTATTAAATGCCATGATGTTTACCTCCTATAAAAGAGTAATTTGCCTCGCAAATAACTTTAGTTAAACGGCAGTTCCTCGTCGATTCCATCCGGAATATTCATAAAGCCGTCTCCAGCCGCCGCTGGCGCCGGGGCAGGTCTTCCTGCAGGAACAAAACCTCCATCAGCCGCAGCAGAACTGTTCTTGCTCTCTGCAAACTCCTGATCTTCCACCACCACATCTGTTGTGTACACCTTAACGCCGTCCTTATTGGTATAACTGCCTGTCTGGATGCGTCCGGTAACCGCAATCTTGGTGCCTTTATGAAGATATTTCTCTGCAAACTCTCCCGCTCTTCCAAATGCTACACAGCCTATAAAATCTGCTGTCTGATCATCATTATTTCGATTGAATCTACGATCTACCGCCAGTGTGTATCTGGCTATCGCCATCGCGTTTTCCCCCTGAGAATATCTCACCTCGGGGTCTCTTGTCAAACGTCCCATCAGTATGACTTTGTTCATAAATACCTCTTTCTATTTCTCGTCTTGTCTAACGCACAAGTATCTGATGACGTTGTCCATAATACGGATACGGCTTTCAATCTCGACGGGAGCGGTACTCTCTGCCTCGAACTGGATAAAGTAATAGTAAGCCTCTTTCATCTTCTGCACTTCATATGCGAGTCTTCTCTTACCCCAGTCGTCAACATTTGTGATCTGTCCGCCGAACCGCTCTACCAAAGCTTTCGCCTTCTCTACAGTAGCAGCCCGCTCGTCATCTTCGATCTTTGCACTAACAACAACGGCTAACTCATATTTGTTCATGCTTTGTTACCTCCTTTTGGTCTCTGGCCCCTTCCCTGGAAGGAGCAAGGATGTATGGCACTTGGCCAAATTAGTATATCACGGTTATTTATGATATCACAGCTATGATGGAAGTGCAAGAGATTTCCGCATACTTTTCCAACATCTTTTCAACATTTTGCAGCAGTTCAGCCCTCATCGTCCATAAAAGTATCTGTTTCCCATCCAGCGCCGTTTTGCGGTTCACCTCTGATTACATTTGAGGGAGATTCGCTCAGTTTTGCTCAGGACGGATAATCTCCCTGACGTTCTTCTGGGCCTGTGGACGGGGAATCATGATCTGATGGCCACAGCCCCTGCATTTCAGCCTGAAATCCGCCCCGATACGCAAAACCTCCCACTCTTTGGAACCGCAGGGATGCTGCTTTTTTAATTTTAAGATATCACCAACCTGTATGTCCATGTCTGTCCTCCAAGCACTAATCCAGCTGAGAAAAAATCTCCCCAATACTGCCCTGTACCACCAAATCTGCAATGGAATCCCTGGGGGTAGGCGTCTTATTGACTAAGACAAGTTTATTGCCATTATAATAGTCCAAAAGCCCTGCCGCAGGATATACGGCCAAGGAGGTCCCGCCTACAATGAGAACATCCGCCTCGCTGATACTGCGGATGGCATCTGTTAAAGTTTTCTGGTTTAATCCTTCCTCATATAAAACCACATCCGGCTTGATGCTGCCGCCGCATTCACAGGCAGGCACCCCTTCGGAATGCAGAATATACGCCGCATCATAGAACTTACCGCAGGACTCACAATAATTACGAAGCACTGAGCCGTGAAGCTCCAAGACTTTCTTACTGCCAGCCGCTTGATGAAGACCATCGATATTCTGCGTCACTACTGCCTTAAGCTTTCCTTCCTGCTCCCACTGTGCCAATTTCAAATGGGCCGCATTTGGTTTCGCATCCAGGCAGAGCATCTTAGCGCGGTAAAAGCGGTAAAACTCTGCCGGGTTTCTCCGATAAAATGTATGGCTTAAGATAGTCTCCGGCGGATAATCATACTGTTGATTATACAGACCGTCCACACTCCGAAAATCGGGAATCCCGCTCTCTGTAGATACGCCTGCCCCGCCAAAAAAGACGATGTTATCTGTACCTTTAATCCACTCGTTCAGCTGTTCTATCTGTTTTGACTGTGCCATTCCTTCACCTTCTTTCTCCCAATCCCAGCCTGTTAATGGCTGAGAAAATCGCCCGCACGGACGCCCTTGTAATATTGGAGCTGACGCCCACACCGTAAGTTACACTGCCGTCGTCTGCATCTAACAGATGAATATAGGCCGCCGCTTGAGAATTGGAACCGCTCTGAAGCGCATGTTCTTCATAATCCAAAATTTTGATATTGATATCCAGTTCTTCCTGCAGTCCTCTCTTCACCGCATCGATGGGCCCGTTGCCCACTGCTTCGAAAGATTTCTCCACGCCTGCATCCGTGTAGATTACGGTCACCTTGGTATCAAACTCCGACTCGGTCTCTTCACTCAGATCATCCACCCGCAGCCTGCGGAAATGAATGGGCTCTTTCTTCATCAGATATTCGCTCCGGAAGCTCTCCATGATCTGATCTGGCGATACCTCTCCCTGTTCCTCTGAAATCTTCTGAATCACATTGGCAAACTCTCTATGCATTCCCTTTGGCAGTTTGAATCCAAAATAAGTATCCATGATAAAAGCAACGCCGCCCTTGCCGGACTGTGAATTAATCCGCACGATGGGCTCATACTCTCTGCCGATATCAGCCGGGTCAATGGGCAGATAAGGCACTTCCCAGATATCGCTTCCCCGCTCCTTCAAGGCCTTTACGCCCTTATTGATGGCATCCTGATGGGAACCGGAGAAAGCGGTAAATACCAGTTTCCCGGCATAAGGGTGTCTTGGATGTACCTGTATCTTACAGCATCTCTCATAAATTTCAATGCTCTCGTTCACATGCTCGATTGCAAGTCCCGGATCAATGCCCTGTGAGAACATATTGTATGCAATGTTTAAGATATCCACATTACCGGTTCTCTCACCGTTTCCAAACAATGTCCCCTCCACACGGTCGGCACCGGCAAGCAAAGCCAATTCCGCACTGGCCACACCGGTTCCTCTGTCGTTGTGAGGATGTACGCTTAAGATAATGCTCTCTCTATTCTCAAAATGTTTGTTCATCCACTCAATTCTGTCTGCAAACACATTGGGGGTGGTCATCTCAACCGTAGAGGGAAGATTGACAATCATGGGATTCTCCTTCGTAGGACCCCACTCTCTTTGTACCGCAGTACAGATTTCCAATGCATAGTCCAGTTCCGTACCGGTAAAGCTCTCCGGAGAATACTCTAAGATTATCTTACCCGGGAATTTTTCCGCATGTCTCTTAACCATCTTTGTGCCTTCCACAGCAATATTGATGATCTCTTCCTTATTCATATGAAAGACCACATCTCTCTGCAGAGTGGAAGTGGAATTATAAATATGCACAATCGCCTGCTTACAGCCCTGAATAGACTCAAACGTCCGCTCCACCAGCTCTTCTCTGCACTGTGTCAGTACCTGCACTACCACATCGTCCGGAATCAGTCTGCGGTCAATTAACTGACGCAAAAAGTCAAACTCTATCTGGCTGGCTGCCGGAAAGCCGATCTCTATCTCCTTAAAACCCAGCTTGATCAGATAATTGAAGAACTCTATCTTTTCGGAAACAATCATAGGATCTATCAAAGCCTGGTTGCCAGATCGGAAGAGCACACGTCTGAACTCC
>CAJUFU010000001.1:3944-5344 GCA_910585555.1 uncultured Lachnospiraceae bacterium | reverse complement strand
AAAGCCTGGTTGCCGTCGCGCAAATCCACACTGCACCAGACCGGCGCTTTCTCTATCTGCTTATTCGGCCACTCTCTCTCCGGGTAATCCTCAACCGGATTCCTGTGATATCTTGTATAGTTTAACATCCTCTTTCCTCCTTATAAAAATATAAAGGCCCGTTGAATACAACGGGCCTCAATTAAACAGCGTTATTCTCCGAGTCCACTCTCAATCGCACCCACTAGTGCCTTCAGAGCTTCTTCCTCATCCTCGCCATCACACACAAACTCGATTTCATCGCCACACTTGACACATGCACCCAGCACGCTCAAAACACTCTTGGCATTCGCCGTATTCTCACGAAATGAAAATGTTATTAAAGATTTGAACTGCATCGCTTCCTTACATAGGATGCCTGCTGGTCTCAGATGTAGCCCTGTCGGGTTTTTGATGACTACCTTTTGGCTTACCATACCCTTTTCCTCCAACTTAATTTCCGATTGCCAACCCCACGCTTACAATCTAACAATAATTATAACATTTTTTTGAAACTATCTCAAGTCCTACAACATAATATTCTGGATAAGTTCAGCCAGCTTGCGGGCTTCCTGATCAATCATCTTCTGATCTTTGCCCTCGATCATGACCCTGACAAGGGGCTCTGTGCCGGATGGCCTGATCAGTACCCGGCCTTCTCCCGCAAATTTCTTGTTCAAGACTTCAATCGCCTCGGCGATCTCCGGATAATCCATATACTTTTCTTTCTTGTGATTCGGCACTTTAGCATTCACCAGAGCCTGCGGCATCACTTCCATCACTTTCTTAAGCTCTGACAGCGGCTTGCCCGTCTCCACAATAACCTGCAGCAGATGCAGCGCGCTCAAGAGACCGTCTCCAGTGGTATTCTCATCTAAGAAGATCACATGGCCGGACTGCTCACCGCCAAGGCTTGCTCCAATCTCCCGCATACGCTCCAGCACGTATCTGTCTCCCACCTTGGTCTGCTCCATGTGGATACCGTTTGCCTTCCCCATCAGGAAAAATCCCAGATTGCTCATAACGGTAGCCACGATCGTATCCTTATTCAATTTACCCTGGGCCTTCATATGGGTGCCTACTATGGCCATGATCTGATCGCCGTCTACAATATTACCCATTTCATCCACTGCCATCAGCCTATCCGCATCACCGTCAAAAGCCAATCCAATCTGCGCTTTTTCAAAAACCACCCGCGCCTGCAGCTCTTCCATATGTGTGGAACCACAGTTTGCATTAATGTTCGTACCGTCCGGATTGTTATGAATCGCCACCACTTCCGCGCCAAGCTCTTTCATGGTTTCCACAGAAGTATAGAAAGCGGCTCCCTCTGCACAGTCCAGTACAATTTTCATCCCCCGCAGATCTATATTAACCGCTTT
>CAJUFU010000001.1:0-3934 GCA_910585555.1 uncultured Lachnospiraceae bacterium | reverse complement strand
CGCTTTCATAGCATGGTTAATATATTCCTCCCTGGCGTCTGTACGGTATTTTATTTTACCTACGCTGGGACCGGTGGGAAACTTAACCCCCTTCATATCGCTCTTGATCAGTTCTTCAATCTCATCTTCCAGAGAATCCGGCAGCTTATAACCATCGCCGTCAAAGAACTTGATGCCGTTAAATTCCACCGTGTTGTGAGATGCGGAAATTACCACGCCGGCATCCACCTTATACTTCCTGGTGAGATATGCCACTGCCGGTGTGGGCACAACACCCACATACACTGCGTTAGCACCTACGGAACATACGCCTGCCATCAAGGCATTAGCCAGCATATCTCCTGATATTCTCGTATCGCACCCTACCATAATCGTGGGCTTGTGCTCATTTTCACGGGTCAGGACATAGGCTCCTGCCTGCCCAAGCTGCATCGCCAGCTGCGGCGATAAATCCTCATTGGCTACCCCGCGGACGCCATCTGTACCAAATAATCTGCTCATTACCCTTATTCCTTTCCTGGTTCAATCTTATATAACGCGGATTATTCCTCCGCGATAATATGCACATGAACTTCTGTACTGCCGCGCTGTCTGACTGTATCATTCGCAAGGAAAACATTTACCGGCATCCAATAACTTCCTTCTGCCAATTCTGTCAATCCTTCCTCCGCCATCCACGCTTCCAAATCTACCATGGCTGTGACTTGCTCTTCCGTGACCGTGTCCAGATTCGCAGCAAGGCCCGTCAGCATGATACTGCATTCATTTTCCGGCTCTGTAATCACCGCTCTGTAATCCTGCGGCAGCCCATTAAATACAATATCATTCACCGGAATCCGCACGGCGCGCTGGGTCTCCTGCTCTACATGGGCTGTAATCTCAACCAGTCCGTCAAACTCCTCGTCTGCCAAAACTACGCCCTCCGGCAGATAATCATGTACATCCACCGACACGGTAACATTCTCCGCAGCACCTGCTACATCTAAGATGCCTTCCGGAACCTCAATGGCATTTATATGTTCCAGAATCTGACTCTTGCCTGCCACCTGAATCACGCTGCGCGTATATCCAATCTCTCCCGTAAACTGATATCCATCTGACACAGCGCCGGTCACCACACATGTCATGGGAACTTCTTTTATCTGCAAAATTTCCACATTGACACGCACTTTAGATATGCTCTTCTCAATATTGGCCGCCTTAATCTCTTTTCCGTTCGCATCATAAAGACGGATATCTGTGTCTGTATTGATATTTCTGTTAAATCCAGAAATATCTACCTCCGCCTGCGCTTTGCTTACCTGAGAGATTACAGACTTCGGGCCGGATATCCTGATCAGGTTCTGGTCTGTGCTGACATCACCAATCATATAACCTTCCCGCACTTCACCGGAAGTAGCCGATCTAAGCGGAAGCGATCTTGTCAGTTTCTCCTCAATACTCAGTCTTACACTGTCAATATTTCCTTTGATTCCATCCAGTTTATCATTATATTTATTGGTGGACAGCTTGATAGGAATGGTATCCACACTGGTAAGATCGTTCACATCTGCTACAGCCACCACATTACTCTTATCAAGCGTGTCGATGACAGAACGGGGGGCCGATATGGTTACCGTATCTATCACATCTGTACCATCTAATATCTCATACACCTGTCCTTTGTCCGTAATCAGATTAGCATTTCTGATTGTTACAGGCACATCAGACACCCTAAAAGGTACGACCGGATCATTAATATTGGTTACGACAAGCCACAGACCGGCCGCACACAGGAAAGAGGCAATCTTGAGTCCCCAGTTTTTGGTGAGCTTATTCTTCATTCCCGGACCTGCCTTTCCAGAGTTTGCGCTTCTTCTCCTCCATGGGTTTATCCTGAATTTCAGACAATCTCTCGCGCAGCCTCTCGGCATCTAAACCTCTTTCCAACTGTCCGCCATAAGCAACACTGATCTTGCCCGTCTCTTCAGAAACGATTACTGTCAGGGAATCCGTCACTTCCGAAATACCAACCCCTGCCCTGTGTCTGGTTCCCAAATCTTTGCTGAGCGCCATATTGTCTGACAAAGGCAGATAACAGGTAGCGGAGATAACTCTGTTCCCCCGCACGATCACTGCACCGTCGTGCAAAGGCGTATTATGCTCGAATATATTGATGAGAAGCTGACTAGAAATAATACCGTCCACATCTATCCCTGTTCTTTCATACTCCTTTAAAGGCTGCTCATGCTCAATGACAATCAGAGCTCCCGTCTTCACCTTTCCCATCTCCACAGATGCTTTCACAATCTCATTGATTGTGCGGTCCGAAAACCGCCCATCTGTCCGTTTACCGGAATCTAACAGAGAAGAAAAGATGTTCTTACGTCCCAACTCCTCAAGCGCTGTCCGCAGTTCTGGCTGTAATACCACAATGAACGCCGTCACACAGACACTGAAAATATTGGGCACAATCCAAAGAATTGTATTCATCTTACAGATCGCTGCGATCAGGACAAATACCAGAATCAGAATCACACCCTTTAACAATGCCCACGCCCTGGTATTTTTAATCCAAAGTAATATATGATAAGCAACAAAAGTAAGAATAATAATTTCTGCTACATCGTTCCAGTGGATTGAGGGCATGTGCAGGTTGGAAAGATATGGCCCAATCCACTTATTCAGTTGTTCCATTTCTTCTTTCACCTACCTCTATCGCTTTATGATTCGTGTGTATTTCTCGTTCTTGAAACCGCTCTGCCATTCCTCTGCGTATTAATCTGCTTCACCTTTTTCTCTGCCCTGGCCACGGTCACCTTGGGCACTGCCTTCACATAATAATAATATTCATCGTCCTCAAACTGGACTTTCTCCGTCCGGCTGTAGTCCACATTGAACACAAAAAACTGCAGTACCAGCACCAGCAGAAAAGAGATGATCGTTCCCAAAATCACGCCAAAAAGCGCCACGTTCGTGTCAAACATCAAATCTCCCACCAGAAGCACCATGATATTCACCACCGCACCCGCTGCCATAGCGATTGTCCAGGCGAAATCAATACTTAATCTTCTAATAATGTACACCAAAACCACTGTAATCCCAAATGCCGCAATCGTAATCACCATCTCCCGGTTGGAGAGAAGGCCGTCGATGATAAATTTGAATTTTGCTGCGGTCTCCTCATCCGCCATGGATGTAATCACTGTCGTATTCTGCGCCACATAGTCGAGCATATAATAGACCATCACGCCGCAGGCCACTGACACTGCCGACGCCGGCGTTCCTATCAATCCCATGGATATCGGTATCACATAAGGAATCTTCATGAGAAAGCAGATCGGCAAGAGCACAATCACCACCGTATCTTTGGGAGAAAACCTGATATACAGTAAAAACATCAACAGGAATCCAACCCCAATCACCAGCGCTGTCTCCAGGTTAAACTTATAAAGATGGAGAATCGTAAATACCGCCGCAGCCACAACGATAAAATTCATTGGCATAAAAGAACACATCAGCGACACAATCAGCACCACTGTCAGCCTGTCAATACTCTCCATATAGCCCAGCCGGGAATTGATCATAAGAAGCGTCACCAGTGCCAGTAAAAATTTCAGAAGCGGCGTGATATACACCTCATATTTACTGTATATCGCCATCAATATCTGTTTCGCAACAAGTAAGGTAGTCATCATTTATCCTTTCCGTTAAGACCTTCCGCTTTTGTACATACCTGCCAATTTATGCAGATTCATATAATACAGCCGCAGACTTTTCTTCGCCCTGCTGTAACGGAATGAGTAAACCAAATAAGAAATCAGCGCATAAACGCCCACTGTTTTCAAATACATAAACAGCACGCTTTTCGCAAATTCCAGAAGATCCATCTTATAGATCTCCATCATAAAAATTTCAAAATCATAAAAAATGTACATGGCAAAAACCACTACAA